>QGUZ01000047.1 GCA_003242605.1 Actinomycetota bacterium | reverse complement strand
TGGACGTCGACCGGCTCGCCGAGCTGGCCCGCGAGGTGTTCGGCCCCGAGCGGGTGCACGAGGTGCCGCGGCTCGACGACGCCATCGACAAGGCCATCGCCCTCGCGGATCAGGGCGGCGACCTGGGGGGCAACGGGGTCCTGATCACGGGCTCGGTGGTCACCTCGGGCGACGCCCGTACCCTGCTCCGCGCCGCCGACGTGTGACGTCGGCGGCCCAGGGCCGCACGGCCGCCACGGCATCCACCAGACCGCCATCTCCGCGATGGCCCACTCGGAGCGAAACCGCGATGACGAAGACTGACAGGACGGGGCTGCTCGTGCCCCTTCTCACCGGCCGGGTCACGGTGACGCCGGGGATGCGGCGCCTGTGTTCCGGGGTGCTCGGCATGGAGGCGATCGTGCTCGGGCTGATCACGCCGGTGGCGATCGCCGTCGAGGGCGTGCCGGCCGCCGTGGCCGCGTCCGTCGGCCTCGGGCTCGCGGTCCTCGGCCTCGCCCTGATCGGGTTCCTGCGCAAGCCGCTCGCCTACACGGTGGGCACGGGGCTGCAAGTGGCGGCCGTCGCCACCGGGTTCCTGGTTTCGGCGATGTTCTTCCTCGGTGTCCTTTTCATGGCCCTGTGGTTCACCGCAATATTCATCGCTCACCGTGTCGAGGGCATGACTTCGCGCTAAAGTCGGCCGACATGGCCGTCCCCCAGATTCGGCGGGCGTGGGCGTACGGATCCGCCCGCGCCGTCCGGTTATCACTCGTGCTCGACCTCGTGGTCGGGTTCCTGATCGTGCTCGCGCTCCCGCTCGCGAGCGTCACGATCCCCAACACCGTCTCGGTGGTCGCCGAGCTGCTGCCGCCCGGCGTCTCGAAGGTCGACATGATCCGGGCGCACGGGATGGCGCTCCCGGCGCTGGTGCTCACCGTGCCGCTCGCCGTGCTCGCGGCCCGGCGGCTGCGCGCGGCCCCGCTGCTGTTCGCCGGGCTCGCTCTGCTCACGGTGGCCGTGGCGGCGGGCGGGTACGCGGGTTCGGCGGCGGCCGTCGGGGTGCTGCGGGCCGTGCAGGGAGCGGGCGGCGGGCTCGTGCTGTGCGGCACCCTGCTCGCCGCGCGGGAACGGCGCGGCCGCGCCGGGCGGGTGCTGCTCGCGCTGTGGGCGGGCGTGCTCGCGGCGAGCCTGCTCACCGCCCAGGCGCTGGCGCTGTGGCCGCTCGACCAGGCCACCTCCTGGCGGGTCACCCTCCAGCCGTATCCGCTGCTCACCGGCCTCGCCCTCGCCGTCGGCGCGGTGCACCTCGTGCTGTGGCGGATGGCGGGTGACGCCGCCACCCGGCCGGCCGCGGCGGGCGGGGGCAGGCTGCTGCCCGCGGTCGCGCCGGCTGTGGGCATCGCCGGGCTCGCCCTCGGCGTCACCTTCGACTGGCCGACGGCCCTCACCCTCGCCGCCGCGGGCGCCGCCATCCTCGCCGTGTTCGCGCTGGCGTTGTTCGGCGCCCCGGACGGGGCGGCGGGCCGCATGCTCGCGCTCACCATGGCCGTGACCGGGCTGGTGGTGCTGCCCACGGCCGCCCAGACCACCTACGTGGAGCTGCGCGGGGTGGGCGGCCCCGGGCTCATCGGGCTGTGGCCGCCGTTCGCGGTCGCGGTCGTGGCGGCCCTCGGCCTGCCGCTGCTCGCCGACCGCCTCGCCCGGCGCGCGGCGTCCCCGGACGCCGCGGAGGACGGCGCGGGCGGTCCGGCCGCCGGCCACCCCGCCCCGCGGCTGCTCCGGGCCGGGCTCGCCGTCCTGGTCGCCGGGCTCGCCGCGACGCGGCTGCTCGTCCCCGACCCCGACGGCCTCGCGCTGGTCGTGCCCTTCACGCTGATCGCGGCCGGTGCCGCGGTGGCGCTCGCCGCCGCGCTGTGGGCGGCCGTCACGGAGGCGGCCCTGTTCGGCCTCACGCTGGGCGCGTCGGGGGTGCTCGCCGGGTTCCTGCTCGGCACCGGCATGCAGATCGCGCGGGTGCGGGCCGTCGAGCGCATCCCCGGCTACGGCGCCCAGGAGCTCGTCGACGGGTTCGTCGCCACGCTGCACACCTGGGCGCTCGTCGCGGGCTTCGCCGTCGTGGCGGCCCTCGTGCTCACCGCGATCCCGCCGCGCCGCCGCGCGGGCGACACCGCCGCCGCGGCGGGCGCCCGGTCCGCGGAGCCGTACGGCGTGGCGGGGCCGACGGCCCCGACCGACGTCCTCGTGGCCCGCGGCGACGGCTTCCACGGCACGCGGCCGGTGGTGCCGCCGCCGAGCCCGTCACCGGAGGCCACCTCCGGGCCGGTCGGCGGCGGGGACCGCCCGGACGCCCCTCGCGGCGGGTTCCCCGGCGGGCCCGGTGAGCCCGGCGGCGGGCAGGGGCGCGAGGGCGGCGAGTGGCGCCCGGACGAGCGGAACGGGTGAGCGGCGGCCCGGCCGTCCCTCGCCCTCCACCGTCGTGCGCCCCCGCCCGCGGGCCGGGCGGGGGCGTTCCGCACGGTGTCAGGTGCGAGGGCCGGTAAGCTTCGGGGCTGTCAGTGAACCGTGTTCCGCGGTCCCGCCAATGCAATCGAAGGAGAATCCGTGTCCGAGCGCACGCTTGTCCTCATCAAGCCGGACGGTGTCCGTCGCGGTCTGATCGGCGAGGTCATCAGCCGCATCGAGCGCAAGGGGCTCAAGATCGTGGCGATGGATCTGCGTACGCTGGACGCCGAGACAGCCAAGGCGCACTACGCCGAGCACGCCGAGAAGCCGTTCTTCGGCGAGCTGGTGGAGTTCATCACCTCCGGCCCGCTGGTGGCGATGGTGGTCGAGGGGCCGCGGGCGATCGAGGCGTTCCGCGCGCTCGCGGGCGCGACCGACCCGGTCAAGGCCGCCCCCGGGACGATCCGCGGCGACCACGCCCTGGAGATCGGCGAAAACGTCGTCCACGGGTCCGACTCGCCGGAGTCCGCCGCCCGCGAGATCAAGATCTTCTTCCCGGACCGCTTCTGATTCCACCGCGACCGCCGGCCCCGGAGTGATCACGACGCCGGGGCCGCGTTCGTCTGTCCGGCCGTCGCCCGGCCGCCGGAGGGCCTGCGCCGTCCCGCCCGCGGTGGCCGGTGATCCGCCAGATTTTCCGAGAACGAGACGGCTTGCTTGCGCCCAGCAGTGGATACGCTCAGTTACGATTCAGGTGCGTTCAGCAATAAGAAGTCCTCTCCTGGGCACCACCTTCCTGTAATCACCGTGGAAGGCTCCTCTCCTCATGGGCAGCAAGCTGGCTTTTCTCGGCCGTGACATGGCGATCGACCTGGGCACCGCCAACACCCTGGTCTACGTGCGGGGGCGCGGCATCGTGCTCAACGAGCCCTCCGTCGTCGCGATCAACACCACGACGGGCAAGATCGTCGCGGTGGGCATCGAGGCCAAGCGCATGATCGGCCGTACCCCCGGCAACGTGGTCGCGGTGCGTCCCCTCAAGGACGGTGTGATCGCCGATTTCGACGTGACCGAGCGCATGCTGCGCTATTTCATCCAGCAGATTCACCGGCGCTGCCTGTTCGCGAAGCCGCGGATCATCATCGCGGTGCCGAGCGGCATCACCGGGGTGGAGCAGCGGGCGGTCAAGGAGGCCGGCTACCAGGCCGGGGCCCGGCGCGTCTACATCATCGAGGAGCCCATGGCGGCGGCGATCGGCGCCGGCCTGCCGGTGCACCAGCCCACCGGGAACATGGTCGTCGACATCGGCGGCGGCACCACCGAGGTCGCCATCATCTCGATGGGCGGCATCGTGGTGAGCCAGTCGATCCGGGTCGCCGGGGACGAGCTCGACCAGGCGATCATCAGCTTCGCCAAGAAGGAGTACTCCCTCATGCTGGGGGAGCGCACCGCCGAGGAGATCAAGATCGCCATCGGTTCGGCGTGCCCGACCGACGACAACCTCCAGGCCGAGATCCGCGGCCGTGACCTCGTCACCGGCCTGCCCAAGACCGTGGTGGTCACCGCGGAGGAGATCCGCCGGGCCACCGAGGAGCCGATCAACGCGATCGTGGACGCGGTGAAGACCACCCTCGACAAGTGCCCGCCGGAGCTGTCGGGCGACCTGATGGACCGCGGCATCGCGCTCACCGGCGGCGGGGCGCTGCTGCGCGGCCTGGACGACCGGCTCCGCGAGGAGACCGGTATGCCCATCCACCTGGTGGACAACCCGCTCGACTCGGTGGCGCTCGGCACCGGCAGGTGCGTGGAGGACTTCGACGCGCTGCAGCAGGTCCTCGTGCCGGAGCCGCGGAACTGATGCGGGACACGCGGGGAACCCGGCTCGTGCTCGGGGTGCTGCTCGCCACCGCGCTCGTGCTCATCACGGTGGACCACCGAGGCGGCGCCAAGTCCCCGCTGGAGTTCCTGCACGGGATCGGCGTCACCCTGTTCACCGGCGCGGAGCGGGTCGGCACGAACCTCGTGCGGCCGGTGCGCGAGTTCGCGACGACGCTCGCCGAGGCGCCGTCGGCCCGGCAGCGCATCCGGGCGCTGGAGGAGGAGAACGGGCGGCTGCGCGCCGAGCTCACCGCGCGCACGCTCGACCGGGAGCGATCCGAGCAGCTCCGGCGCATGCTCGGGCTCGCCGGCCTCGGCGGCTACCGGATCGTGACCGGCCAGGTGATCGCCCGGCGGGGGGTGCCCGGGCTGGAGGAGGCGGCGCAGATCGACGTCGGCACCGCCGACGGGGTGCGGCGCAACATGACCGTGCTGAACGCGCAGGGCCTGGTCGGCCGGGTGGTCCGGGCCTCGGAGCACTCGGCCACCGTGGCGCTCCTCACCGACCCGGCGACCGCGGCCGGCGCGCGGCTGGAGGGCGGCAACGAGATCGGCGTGGTGAAGGGACTGGGACACGGCATGGGCGACACGCTGGTGCGGTTCCGGCTGTTCGACTCGACCGTCTCGGTCACCCCCGGCCAGCGCATCGTCAGCTTCGGCTCGCACAACGGCGCGCCGTACGTGGCGGGGGTGCCGATCGGCGTGATCGAGCGGGTGGAGCCCACCCCCGGTGAGCTCACCAAGGTGGCGCTCGCCCGCCCGTACGTGGACTTCTCGGCGCTCGACGTGGTCGGCGTGGTGGTGCAGGGGCCGCGGCGGGATCCGCGGGACGCCCTGCTGCCGCCCGCCCCCGGCCGGACGCCGGACCGGGCCGCCGCCGATGACCGGCGGGGCCGCGTCGGCGTGGCGGGCACCGGGCGGCGCCGGGCGGCGGACGGGGGTGCCTGAGATGCTGCGCGGGTTGCTCCTCGTGCTCGGCGTGGCGGCCGTGCTCGTCGTTCAGGTGTCGATCGCCGGGGGGTTCGCGCTCCCGGGCGGCGGGCCGGACCTGGTGGTCCCCCTGGTGGTGACGATGGCGTTTCTGCGCGGGGCGCGGGCCGGCGCGCTGATCGGGTTCGCGGTGGGGCTCGCCGTGGACATCCTGCCGCCCTCCGATCACGTCATCGGCACCCAGGCGCTGGTGCTGTGCCTGATCGGGTACTTCGCCGGGCGGGCGGGCGAGCGCGCCCCGGGCGCGGTGCTGTCGGCCGCGGTGGTGTGCGCGGTGGCCGCCCCGCTGCTGTCGGCCGGGCTCGCCGCGCTGCTCGGCGACCCGCGGGCCGAGCAGGCCGTCGCCGCGCGGTCGTGGATCCCGCTCGTCGCCTACAACCTGCTCACCGTCCCGGTCGTGATGTGGGCGGTCGGGCGCGCCCTCGGCAAGGCCCGGCCGCGGACGGCCGCCGTGCGGATCGGGAGGCGTGCGTGAAGAGCCCGAGGCGGACCCGGCTCCTCGTGCTGCAGGTGCTGCTCGTCTCCATGCTCGCCGTGCTCGGCGTGCGCCTGTGGCAGGTCCAGGTGGTGCGCGGCGCCGAGTTCGCCGCCGCCGCCAACGAGACCCGGACGCGCAACGTGGTGATCCCGGCGGTGCGCGGGCAGATCCTCGACTCGTCGGGCCGCCCGCTGGTGCGCAACCGGGCCGCGCTCGTCGTCTCCATCGACCCGGCGCAGTTCGGCAAGATGAAGGACGGCGGCCGGGCGGTGCTGGAACGGCTCGCGGCCGTGCTCGGCGAGCCGGTGGAGGAGCTGCGCAAGCGCATCCGGCCGTGCGGGCCCAACGTGTCGCGGCCGTGCTGGCCGGGCTCGCCGTACCATCCGATTCCGATCGCGCAGCGGGTCACCAAGCGGCAGGCGCTGCAGATCCTGGAGCGGCAGGAGGACTTCCCGGGCGTCACCGCCGAGGTGCAGGCGGTGCGCGACTATCCGAACCGGTGGCACGCCGCGCAGGTGCTCGGCTACCTGCAGCCGGTCACCCAGGAGGAGCTCGACCGCAAGGCCGAGCTGAAGAAGGACTTCTCCGGCATGGACCTGGTCGGCCGCGACGGGCTGGAGGCGGTGTACGACGACTACCTGCGCGGCAAGCCGGGCGAGCGGCGCATCGGCGTGGACCGCATGGGCAAGGTGACCGGCCTGGAGAGCCAGGTGCCGCCGCAGCCGGGCGCCACGCTCATCACCAGCATCGACGCCAAGGTGCAGGCGGTGGTGGAGGAGGCGCTCGCCGAGGCGATGCGGAAGAAGCCGAAGGCGGACGGCGCCGCCGGGGTGGTGCTCGACGTGCGCACCGGCCGGGTGATCGCGCTGGCGAGCCGGCCGAGCTACGACCCGACGGTGTGGACCGGCGGCATCTCCGGCGCCGAGTACGAGCGGCTCATGTCGCCGAAGTCCGGCTACCCGCTCGTGTCCCGGGCGATCAAGGGCGAGTACGCGCCGGGGTCGACGTTCAAGGTGTCGTCGGTCGCCGCGATGGTGAAGGACGGCTACCCGCTGAAGGGCAAGTACAACTGCCCCGGCTCGGTGATGATCGGCGGCCGGTCGTTCAGCAACTTCCGCGGCATCGGCATGGGCGTGATCGACCTGCACACCGCGCTGCTCAAGTCCTGCGACACGATCTTCTACCAGGCGGCGTACGAGCAGTGGCGGCGGGACGGCGGCATCGAGGGCAAGCCGAACCCGTCCGAGCCGATGTCGAAGATGGCCCGCGCCCTCGGGTTCGGCAGCAAGACCGGCATCGACCTGCCGGGCGAGTCGCCGGGCCGCATCCCGGACCGGGCGTGGAAGAAGGAGCTGTGGAAGCGCACGAGCAAGGAGAGCTGCGCGCGCGCCAAGACCGGCTACCCCGAGGTGGCGAAGACCGACCCGCCGCGGGCGGCGTTCCTCAAGCGGCTCGCCTACGAGCACTGCGTCGACGGGTACAAGTTCTGGCCGGGTGAGGCCGCGAACCTGTCGATCGGCCAGGGCGACGTGCTGGTCACGCCGCTGCAGCTCGCGGTCGCGTACGCGGCGATCGTCGGCGACGGCAAGGTGCGCAGCCCGCGGGTCGGCTGGGCGATCGTCGCCCCCAACGGTAAGGTGATCAAGGAGATCACGCCGCCGGTGATCGGCGAGGTGCCGGTGCCCGCGCACGTGCGGCACTACATCCGCCGGGCGCTCAGCCACGTGCCGTCGGACGGCACCGCCGCCGGGGCGTTCCAGGGCTTCCCGTTCCACAAGGTGAACGTCGGCGGCAAGACCGGGACCGCCGAGGTGTACGGCAAGGAGGACACCTCCTGGTTCGCCTCGTTCGCGCCCGCGGAGAACCCCCGGTTCGTCGTGGTGGTCATGGTCTCGCAGGGCGGCATGGGCGCGGAGACCGCGGCGCCCGCCGTACGCCGGATCTATGAGGGCATCTACGGCATCGGCCGCAAGCCCGCGCTGCCGAACGGCAGGCCGCCGGACCGTCCGCCGGTCATCGCACCCGACGGTACGGTGACGCCATGACCCGCGCCGTCGCCGCGCAGCGGCGGTCCCTCGCGGGCAGGGCGCTCAAGGTGCGGTCGGCGGTGCGGCAGATGGACTGCGCGTTGCTGGTCTCGGTGGCGCTGCTGTCGGTGATCGGCGCCCTGCTCGTCTGGTCCTCCACCCGCACCTGGGCGGCGGGCTCGCCGACCGGGCTGGTCAACAAGCACCTGCTCAACCTCGTCATCGGCTGGGTGCTGTTCGCCGTGGTCGCCACCGCCGACGCGCGCAAGCTCCAGGTGTACGCGCCGCTGGCGTACCTGGCGTCGCTGGTCACGCTGGGGCTGGTGCTCACCCCGCTCGGCGCGACGATCAACGGGTCGCACTCGTGGATCCTGCTCGGCGGCGGGTTCGCCTTCCAGCCGTCGGAGACCGCCAAGCCGGCGCTGATCCTCATGCTCGCCATGCTGCTGCACCGCCCGGTGGAGGGCACCGACCGGCCGCGCGGGCTCGACGTGGTGCTGGCGCTCGTCGCCACCGCGATCCCGATCATGCTCGTGCTGCTCCAGCCCGACCTCGGCACCACGATGGTGTTCTGCGTGATCCTCGTCGGGGTGCTCTTCTTCTCCGGGCTGCGCAAACGCTGGCTCGCGCTGCTCGGGCTCGCCGCGGCCGCCGGCGCGGTGGCGGTCTGGGCGATGGACGTGCTCAAGCCGTACCAGGTGGCGCGGTTCACCGCGTTCGTCAACCCGGACGTCGACCCGCGCGGCGTCGGCTACAACAGCACCCAGGCGCTGATCGCGATCGGCTCGGGGGAGCTGTTCGGCAAGGGCCTGTTCCGCGGCGGGCAGACCATGGGGCGGTTCGTGCCCGAGCAGCACACCGACTTCATCTTCACCGTGGCCGGCGAGGAGTTCGGCTTCGTCGGGTCGATCGCCGTGGTGCTGCTGCTCGGCGTGGTGCTGCTGCGCGGCCTGCGCATCGCCCGGATGTGCGAGGACCGGTTCGGCATGATGGTCGCGACCGGCGTGGTGACCTGGCTGGGGTTTCAGACCTTCATCAACATCGGCATGACCATCGGCATCATGCCGATCACCGGTCTGCCGCTGCCGTTCGTCTCGTACGGCGGGACCGCGACCTTCGCCAACATGATCGCGGTCGGGATGCTGCAGGCGATTCACGTCCGCGCGCGATCATTCCGATAGCTCGCAAATCGGAACAAAATTCGACCGGTCGCCGGCCCGACATGAGAGCGGTCCGCATGTTCGGCACCCCGAACTCTCACTGGCGGCTTCCCTGTCAAGCGAACACTCTGGAAACGGCAGGAGTTGCGGGGTTGAACAAATGCCGACGGAGGACCTGCGATGCCGGAGAGAGCGCTCCACGACGTCGAAGGGCGGGAGGCCGAGCTGCGGCGGCGCGCCCTGCGGCTGCTCCGGGACGCGTTCCCCGACTACCGGATCGTGTACGCCGCGGGGCGGTGGGTCGCCGCCGACGAGGGCGATCCGCCCGCGGTGTGGTTTGCCGAGACGCCGAGCAGCCTGTGCGGGCAGCTGTTCCTCGCCCAGCTCCACAAGGGCGGCACCATCGCGCCCATCAGGGCGAATTCCGCCCCCGCGTGATTTTACGGTGGTGTGCGTTGTTCGCCCCGATACTGCGGTGAATCCTCCCCGTCACGGAGAGCGGCTCGCATGTTGTCATCGGCCGGCGTCATCCGTGACGGTATCGGGCGGACGCGTCACCGCGCGGAAGGCGGGCGGCGCCCGGGTGACGGCGGTCGCGCGCCGATCCGCGCGTCCTTTTTTGGATACTTATTTGCTGAATGCCCGGTAGGGAGATCCCTGTCCGGCCGGTGCGGGCCCACCCGCGGTCCCGCGGCGGCCGTCGGTCACCAACCCCGGCAACCTCGGCGACCCTCGACAGCACCTGGCCCACAGGTATCCGGAGCTAGGAGCACGGATGAGCGACTCCCCCCGCGGTGCCGCTCGCGGCGCCGCCCGTGGCCGCGACCGCGCGGTGCACACCGTGGCCGCCGCCGTACGCGAGCGCACGCTCGCCGGACTCGACCGGCCGCCGTCTCCGGCGATCTTCAGCCAGATGGCCGAGGAGATCCACGCCACCTGCCCGGACGTCACCCGGCTGAAATGCTTCCGGCTGGCCCGCGGCTGGACGGTCGAGGAGGCGATCGCCCAGTTCCACCGCATGTGCGACCGGGAGGGGCTGCGCCGCCGCGGCCTCACCGAGCGGTCCTGGCGGGAGTGGGAGGCGGGCGCCCGCCCCGACCGGGACTACACCGACCTGCTGTGCCGGCTGTTCGAGACCGGCCCGGTGCAGCTCGGCTTCGCCCGGGACTACACGCCGGTGGACGGCAGGCCGCTGCTCTCGGTCGACCCGGTCGCGGCGGTGGCGCAGGAGACGAGCGAGCACGCCGAGCGCGCCGAGGCGAGCGAGATCGGCCCGGCCACGCTGGAGCGGCTGCGCACCGAGATGGTGTGGGTCTGCCGCCGGTACGTCGTGGACGCCCCGCTGCCGCTGTTCGTGGAGATGCGGCGGCTGCAGGAGCGCGCCCGCCAGGCGCTGGAGCGGCGCATCCACCCGCCGCAGGCGATCGAGCTGTACTTCCTCATCGGCGCGCTGAGCGGGCTCATGGCGAACGCGAGCATGGACCTGGGCCGGCGCGCGCCCGCCGACCAGCTCGCCCGGGCCGCCTACACCTACGCGCGGATCGCCGGGCACACCTCGCTCATGGGCTGGGCGCGCGGCATGCAGGCCTCGGTCGCCCTGTGGGACCGCCGGTACGCCGACGCGGTGGGGTACGCCGAGGACGGGGTGAACCACCTGCCCTACGGGTCGGGCGCCGCCCGGCTGCACCTGCTGCGCGCCCGCGCGCTGGCGATGCTCTCCCGTGAGGAGGAGGCGGTCGAGGCGCTGCACGCGGCGGACGAGGCACGGCGCCGCGGCGGGCCCGCTGCCCGGGACGAGCTGCACGACGAGGTCGGCGGGGAGTTCGCCTTCCGCCCGGCCAAGCACCACTACTACGCCTCCGCTGCCCGGCTGCACCTCGGCCACATCACCGAGGCGATCGAGGAGGGCCACCGCGCGCTGCAGCTGTACGCCGAGGACGAGCCGCACCACCGCTCCTACGGCTGCGAGGCGATGACCCGCGCCCACCTCGTCGTCGCGTACCTGGTGAAGGGCGACGAGGAGAGCGCCCGCGAGATGCTCGAGCCGCTGCTCGCCCTGCCGCCGGACCGGCGCATCGGGCATCTGACCACCACCCTCGAGGTGGGCCGCGAGCTGCTCGCGGCCCGTCCCGGGGGCGAGCGTCTCGCCGAACGCATCGGGGGTTTCTGCTCGGTGGGCCTCGCCCACACCGCCGCACGGGCGCTGCCCGGGAGGAGCCGATGATGTCGATCACTACCGAGAACCCCGTCGAGGCGCGGGCCCGCGCCGCGATCGAGTACGCCTGCGACCAGGCCGGGCTGGACCCGGCGGGTGCGCGGCTCATCCGCGACTACGCCAACCTCGTCTACGAGCTGCCCGCGGAGCGCGTGGTGCTGCGGCTCGCGGACGCGAGCACCCCGGGCAAGTTCGAGCGGCTGCGCACCTCGGTGCGCGTCACCAGGTGGCTCGCCGAACAGGACTTCCCGGCCGTGCGGCCGCTCGACGTGCGCCAGCCGGTGGCGGCCGAGGGCTTCTTCGTCACCTTCTGGCACCACGAGCGGCACGTCGGGCCGCCGCCGGACCCGGTGGCGCTCGGCGCGGTGCTGCGCCGGCTGCACGCGCTGCCGCCGGTCCCGTTCGACCTGCCCACCTACGACCCGTTCGGCTCGGTACGGCGGGCGATCGACGCCTGCCGGGTGCTGTCCGACGCGGACCGCGACTGGCTGCTCGAGCGGTGCGCGGCGCTGTCCGAGGCGTACTACGAGCGGCTCGAGTTCGCCCTGCCGTACGGGCTCATCCACGGCGACGCCCACCGCGGCAACCTGCTGCGGTCGCGCGGCCGCCTGGTGCTGTGCGACTGGGACTCGGTGAGCGCGGGCCCGCGGGAGATCGACCTGGTACCGACCCTGCAGGGGGTGCGGTTCGGGCTCACCGAGCGGCAGCGCAACGGGTTCAGCGAGGCGTACGGGTACGACATCACCACCTGGCCCGGCTACCCGGTGCTGCGGGACATGCGGGAGCTGCAGACGCTCACCGCGGTGCTGCGCAACGCGCACCGCGACCCGCGGGCGCACGACGAGCTGCGGCTGCGGCTCGAGTCGCTGCGCGCGGGCGACGACCGGCCGTGGAACCCCTTCTGATCTTTGACTCAGTCAAGCAATCGCGCCCGGGATCCGGCAGAATGGAGGTGCACGCCGTACTTTCTCCACGGCGGAAGGGTGGTCCCGTGTTCCTGGCCTACTGCGATGAGTGCGACCGGCAGATGCTGCTGCCCGCGAGCCACATCAGGACCCTGCACAATCTCGCGCCCGGCGTGATCGCGGTCGAGATGACCTGCTACGAGGGGCACGTGATCCTGGTGCTGAGCGGCAGCGACGTCGACATCCCAGGGCCGGCCGCCGTATGACGCGCGCCCCCGGATGACCGCCCCGGTGACGGGGCATCGTCCGGGGATCGCCCGCGCGTTGGCCGAGTCGGGTCCACATCGCGGATAGGCTGGAGACATGCCTGTCGAGTCACTGTTTCCCCGACTGGAGCCGCTGCTGCCGCACGTGCAGAAGCCGATCCAGTACGTCGGGGGTGAGCTCAACTCGACCGTCAAGGACTGGGACGAGGCATCGGTGCGCTGGGTGCTGATGTACCCGGACGCGTACGAGGTCGGCCTGCCCAACCAGGGCGTGCAGATCTTGTACGAGATCCTCAACGAGCTGCCGGGTACGCTCGCCGAGCGCACCTATGCGGTGTGGCCCGACCTCGAGGCGCTCATGCGCGAGCACGGCGTGCCGCAGTTCACCGTCGACGCGCACCGGCCGGTGCGCGCGTTCGACGTGCTCGGCGTGTCGTTCGCCACCGAGCTGGGCTACACCAACCTGCTCACCGCGCTCGACCTGGCGGGCATTCCACTCGACTCGGCGGACCGCGGCGAGGACGACCCGTTCGTCATCGCCGGCGGGCATGCGATGTTCAACCCCGAGCCGATCGCCGACTTCATCGACGCGGCGGTGCTCGGCGACGGGGAGCAGATCGCCATCGCGATCACCGAGGTGATCCGCGAGTGGAAACAGGAGGGCAGGCCCGGCGGCCGCGACGAGCTGCTGCTGCGGCTTGCCGAGTCCGGCGGCGTCTACGTGCCGCGCTTCTACGACGTGGAGTACCACCCCGACGGCCGGATCAAGCGGGTCGCCCCGAACCGGCCGCGGGTGCCGTGGCGGGTGCACAAGCACACCGTGATGAACCTCGACGAGTGGCCGTACCCGAAGAAGCCGCTCGTCCCGCTCGCCGAGACCGTGCACGAGCGGTACAGCGTGGAGATCTTCCGCGGCTGCACCCGCGGCTGCCGGTTCTGCCAGGCCGGCATGATCACCCGGCCGGTGCGGGAGCGGTCCATCGACACGATCGGCCGGATGGTCGAGATCGGGCTGAAGGAGTCCGGCTTCAACGAGGTCGGCCTGCTGTCGCTGTCCAGCGCCGACCACTCGGAGATCGCCGACATCGCCAAGGGGCTCGCCGACCGGTACGAGGGCACGAACACCAGCCTCTCGCTGCCCTCGACCCGGGTCGACGCCTTCAACATCACCCTGGCGAACGAGTTCTCCCGGAACGGCCGGCGGTCGGGGCTCACCTTCGCGCCCGAGGGCGGCAGCGAGCGGATGCGCAAGGTGATCAACAAGATGGTCACCGAGGAGGACCTCATCCGCACCGTCACCACCGCCTACAGCCAGGGGTGGCGGCAGGTGAAGCTGTACTTCATGTGCGGCCTGCCCACGGAGACCGACGAGGACGTGCTGTGCATCGCCGACCTCGCCAAGAAGGTCATCAAGGCGGGCCGGGAGGCCACCGGGTCCCGGGACATCCGGTGCACGGTGTCGATCGGCGCGTTCGTGCCCAAGCCGCACACGCCGTTCCAGTGGGCCGCGCAGTGCGACCACGAGACCGTCGACCGGCGGCTGCGCATGCTGCGCGACGCGCTGCGCTCCGACAAGGAGTACGGCAGGGCGATCGGGTACCGCTACCACGACGGCAAGCCGTCGATCATCGAGGGCCTGCTGTCCCGTGGTGACCGCCGCGTCGGCAAGGTGATCCGCGCCGTGTGGGAGGCGGGCGGCCGGTTCGACGGCTGGAGCGAGCACTTCTCGTTCGACCGCTGGGCCGAGTGCGCCGCCAAGGCGCTCGCCGACGAGCCCGTCGACCTCGACTGGTACACCACGCGGGAACGCGACCAGCACGAGGTCCTGCCGTGGGACCACCTCGACGCCGGTCTCGACCGCGAGTGGCTGTGGCGGGACTGGCAGGACGCCCTGTCCGGGGGCGAGGTCGAGGACTGCCGCTGGACCCCCTGTTACGACTGCGGCGTATGCCCGACGATGGGGACCGAGATTCAGATCGGGCCGAGCGGGCGTAAGCTGCTGCCGCTCATCGTGAAGTGACGACGACGCGGTGGCGGCGGGCGCCCGCATCGGCCGGACGGGAGTACCGGACCGTTGGCCTTATCCTGGGAGGATGACCGGTAAGTGAGGGCGCCGCCCTCACACCACGACACTTGACATCGAGACAGGAAGGAACACCTCTCTGAAGCCTGTTCCCGATGGGCCTCCGCCCGCGCCCGTGGTGCAGCGCCTGCGCGTGCGATACGCAAAGCGCGGCCGTCTGCGCTTCGCCAGCCACCGCGACATCTCGCGCGCCGTCGAACGCGCGGTGCGGCGAGCCGGTATCCCGGTGGCGTACAGCGCGGGGTTCACCCCCCATCCGAAGATCTCCTACGCCGGCGCCGCCCCGACGGGTGTGGCGAGCGAGGCCGAGTACCTCGAGATCGGCGTGACCCGGCGGTGCGACCCGAAGCGGGTGCGCGACGACCTCGACGCGTCGCTGCCCACCGGGCTCGACGTGCTCGACGTGGTCGAGGCGCGCGTGGGCAACCTCGCCGACCGGTTGGAGGCCTCGGAGTGGGAGGTCCGGCTGCCGGGGGCCGATCCGGCCGCGGCACGGGAGGCGGCGGAGCGTTTCCTCGCCGCCGACCGTGTGGAGGTCGAGCGCCTGACCAAGAAGGGCCCGCGCCGGTTCGACGCCCGCGGGGCGGTCCAGACGCTCACCGTGGCCGAGGGAACGGGCGAAATCGCAGGCCAGGAGGTTGCTCGGCCATGTGCGATACTGCGCATGGTCGTCCGGCACCTGGTACCTGCCGTGCGACCCGACGACGTGCTCACGGGTCTGCGTCTCGTCGCAGGTTTCGCGCCGCCGTCACCCCCCGAGGTGACCAGGCTGGCGCAGGGGCCGCTCGACGCGGTGACCGGTGGGCCGGCTGATCCGCTCGACCCTGACCGCGACCATCGCGGCGGCGAGCCGGGGACGGCTGGGCAGCGCGTCGGCGGCGACTTATAGGACTTTGGCGCCGGAGCCCCGCTCGGGCCCGGCGGACCGCGAGAGTGACGATGGCTCCCGCGCGGCGCGGAGACGCGCCCGGGAGCTGACGGGAGAGCGCCCGCATGCTCGAGAACGAGCCGACCACCGCGGGGGCAGAAGGCCCCGGCGAGAACACGACAACAGAACAGACACCAAAGGTCACCCGGCGTCGCCGTGCCGCGAGCAGGCCGGCCGGCCCGCCGCCGGAGGAGGCCGAGCGAGAGGCCGGACTGCTGGTGGACGAGCCACCGCGCGCGGCGACGCCGGTGAAGGAACCGGAGACCGCCGCAACCCCCGCCTCCGAGCCGGCCCCGGCGGCCGCGTCAGGGCCGGCGCCGGCCGAGGACCAGGCCGCGACCGCCGTGGCGATCGCATCCGACCAACCTGAGACGGCACAAGAGCCAAAGGACCAACAGCGACCGGAACAGCCGGCGAAGACCACACGCCGCACCCGGACCAGGAAGACCGAGCAGACCACCGACGAGGCCGCCCCGGCCGAGGAGACCACGACGACCCGGCGCACCCGTACGCGCAGGCGCCGGACCGCCACGGGGGACGACACGGCCGCGCAGGCCGCCGAGGCGGCGGCCGGGACATCCGGTGCGGAATCCGCGGGGACGACGTCGCAGGCCACCGCCGGTGCGAACGGCACCGCGCCGCAGCCGGCGGCCGCCGCCGGACCCGAGGACGAGCGGCCCGAGCCGTCCCGGCGCGAACCGCGCGCCGCGGAGACCGCCGACGCGAACGGCGTCCGGGAGGCCGCCGAGAAGCCCGGCCGGGACGAGGACACCGGCGGGGACGCGGAGCAGACCGCGCAGCGCACCGCGAACCTGCTCGCCGATCCGTTCGGGCTCGCCACCCAGGCGCTGAGCCGCGCCAAGGCACCCGGCGTGGTGTTCCAGGCCCCGTCCACCGTGCTCCAGCCGATCTTCCAGGCCCCGGAGCCGATCGAGCCGCGCGACCGGTGGGACGCGGACGACGAACCGGAGCCCGACTTCGACGATCTCACCGAGGCCGACGAGGCCGGCGAGCCCGCGGAGGCCGCCGAGCGCCCCGCCGGTGAGACCACGGAGGGCACCGGCGGTCGCCGCCGGCGCCGCCGCCGCGGCGGCCGCAACCGCAACCGGAACCGCGAGGCCGCCGAGGAGCCGCAGCAGCAGCCCGCGGAGACCACCGGCACCGAACCGGCCGCGGCCGAGGCCGAGTCCGGCCACCAGGAGGCGGCGCAGGCCGAGTCCGAGGAGCGCCGGCCGGAGGAGCAGCAGGCCGAGACCGCCGCGGAGCAGCAGGCCGAGACCGCCGCGGCCGCCACCACGACCACGAGCGGGTCGTCCCGCCGCAGGCGGCGCCGCCGCCGGCGGGCGCACGAGGCGGACAGCGTCGAGCCGGCGCCCGACGATCCGCCGAACACCGTGGTGCGCATCCGCCAGCCGCGGACCACGGTCAAGCCGGTCTCCCTCGACGAGGTCCAGGGCGTACGCGGATCGACCCGGCTGGAGGCGAAGAAGCAGCGCCGCCGCGAAGGGCGCGAGCTGGGCCGCCGCCGGTCCCCGATCATCACCGAGTCGGAGTTCCTCGCCCGGCGCGAGTCGGTCGAACGGGTCATGGTGGTGCGCCGCCGCGGCGGCCGCACCCAGATCGCGGTGCTCGAGGACGGCATCCTCGTCGAGCACTACGTCGACCGGCACTCGAGCCAGTCCTACGTCGGCAACGTCTACCTCGGCAAGGTCCAGAACGTGCTGCCGTCGATGGAGGCCGCCTTCATCGACATCGGCAAGGGCCGCAACGCGGTGCTGTACGCCGGCGAGGTGAACTTCGACTCCGCCGGGCTCGAGGGCCAGCCCAAGCGCATCGAGTCCGCGCTGAAGTCCGGCCAGTCGGTGCTCGTGCAGGTCACCAAGGATCCGATCGGCCACAAGGGCGCCCGGCTCACCAGCCAGATCAGCCTGCCCGGCCGGTACCTGGTGTACGTCCCGGACGGGTCGATGACCGGCATCAGCCGTAAGCTGCCCGACAAGGAGCGGGCCCGGCTGAAGAGCATCCTGAAGAAGGTCATGCCGGAGAACGCCGGTGTGATCGTGCGCACCGCGGCCGAGGGCGCGACCGAGGAGGAGCTCAGCCGCGACGTCGCCCGGCTGTCCGCGCAGTGGGAGAACATCCAGCGCAAGGCGAAGTCCTCCAGCCCGCCCGAGCTGCTCTACTCCGAGCCGGACCTCACCATCCGCGTCGTCCGCGACGTGTTCAACGAGGACTTCAAGCAGCTCGTCGTCGCCGGTGACGGCGGCCCGGACGACGACATCTGGGACACCGTCCACGAGTACGTCAAGTACGTCGCCCCCCACCTGCTCGACCGGGTGACGAAGTGGGAGGGCGAGGAGGACGTGTTCGCCCACTACCGGATCGACGAGCAGATCGCCAAGGCGCTGGAGCGCAAGGTGTGGCTGCCCAGCGGCGGCTCGCTGGTGATCGACCGCACCGAGGCGATGACGGTCATCGACGTCAACACCGGCAAGTTCACCGGCCAGGGCGGCAACCTCGAGGAGACCGTCACCCGCAACAACCTGGAGGCGGCCGAGGAGATCGTCCGCCAGCTCCGGCTGCGCGACATCGGCGGCATCATCGTCATCGACTTCATCGACATGGTGCTGGAGAGCAACCGGGACCTGGTGCTGCGGCGCATGCTCGAGTGCCTGGCCCGGGACCGCACCAAGCACCAGGTCGCCGAGGTGACGTCGCTGGGCCTGGTGCAGATGACCCGCAAGCGGGTCGGCCAGGGCCTGCTGGAGGCGTTCTCCACGCCGTGCGAGTGCTGCGGCGGCCGCGGGCTCATCACCTCGCTCGAGCCGGTCGACGGCAAGCCGGAGCCGCGCGGCACCCAGGGCAAGATGGCGATCGAGAAGGCGGTGGCGGAGAAGGTCGCCGCCGCGGTGGCCGCCCGCGACACCGGCGGGGAGGCCGCGCGCGAGTCCGTGACCGGCACGCTCACGGCGGCCGCCGAGGAGGCGGAGGAGTCCGGGACGCGGAGCCGGCGGCGGTCCCGCGCCAAGGTGAAGCAGGCGGAGTAGCGCGCGGCGCGCGAGACGTGCGGACGGCGCGCGGGGAGCGCGCCGGAGGCGACCGGTCGTTCCGGCCGCGCACCCGGTGCGCGGCCGGAACGACCGGCCGGGACGCGGGAACCGCATCGGTTCGACCCGAGGCCCGGGCATCCGGTACTCTTGTCCATCGGTGCATCCGGTGGTGCCGTCTTCCGCGCCACCCGCTACGTCGCCGATCTCGAATGCGACGGTAAAGCATCTCAGCGAGAGCAGTCAGAAGAAGGGTTCCGCGGTGTACGCGATCGTCCGTTGCGGCGGCAGGCAGGAGAAGGTGTCCGTCGGCGACGTCCTCGAGGTGGACAGGATCGCCGGTGAGGTCGGCTCCACGGTGACTCTGCCGGCGGTGCTCGTCGTCGACGACGGCGAAGTCACCACCGATGCCGCGGCTCTGAAGAAGTTCAAGGTCACCGCCGAGATCCTCGGCGAGACCAAGGGCCCCAAGATCCACATCCTCAAGTACCGGCCGAAGACCGGCTACAAGAAGCGTCAGGGTCACCGCCAGCGCTACACGCGGATCAAGGTGACCGGGATCTCCGCCGGGCAGTAGTCCTCCGCGGGAGGGCGGCGGTCTCGGCCCTCTCGCCGCGACGCGGGTCCTGCCGCGGCAGGGGGCGCGGACGATCCGCCGCGGCGCTCCGAGGTGACCTGGCAGGACACCCGAATCCGCTCTCCCGCCGCGACGCCAGGGGCGTCGCCGTAGACACGAAGGGGTAAGCCGAAATGGCACACAAGAAGGGTGCGTCGTCCACCCGGAACGGCCGCGACTCCAATTCCAAGCGGCTCGGCGTGAAGCGCTTCGGCGGTCAGTTCGTCAAGGCCGGCGAGATCCTCGTCCGGCAGCGCGGCACGCACTTCCACCCGGGTAACAACGTGGGCCGGGGCGGTGACGACACGCTGTTCGCGCTCGTCGCCGGGCACGTGCAGTTCGGCCGGGTGCGGGGCCGTCGGGCCGTGAGCGTCGTCCCCGTCGCGGAGTAGATCCGCGACGTCGGTAAGGTCACACGAGACAAGGCGGATCGAAGGGCTTCGATCCGCCTTATCGTTTTTGACCGGGGTCGCGGGTCAGAGGATCCGGCGAACCGCGTGACAGGGAACGTGAGGGCAAGGCCGTGGCTGAGTTCGTGGACCGCGTGGTCCTCCACGTCAAGGCGGGCGATGGGGGACACGGCTGCGCATCCATCCGCCGGGAGAAGTACAAGCCGTTCGGCGGCCCCGACGGCGGGAACGGCGGCCGCGGCGGCGACGTGATCCTGGAGGTGGACGCCAACACCTCCACACTGATCGACTACCACCACCGCCCGCACCGCCGGGCCGAGTCCGGCAAGCAGGGCATGGGCTCCAACCGCGACGGCGCGAGCGGGGCCGACCTCGTGCTGCCGGTGCCGAACGGGACGGTGGTGAAGGACGCCAAGACCGGTGAGGTGCTCGTCGATCTGGTCGGCATCGGCACCAGGTACGTGGCGGCGCAGGGCGGCCGCGGCGGCCTCGGCAACGCGGCGCTCGCCTCGCCGCGCCGCAAGGCGCCCCACTTCGCGCTGCTCGGCGAGCCGGGTGAGGAACGCGACCTCATCCTCGAGCTGAAGACGGTCGCGGACGTGGCGCTCGTCGGCTACCCCAACGCCGGCAAGTCCTCGCTGATCGCCGCGATCTCCGCGGCCCGGCCGAAGATCGCCGACTATCCGTTCACCACGCTCGTGCCCAACCTCGGCGTGGTCACCGCGGGCGACGTCGCCTACACGGTCGCCGACGTGCCCGGCCTCATCCCCGGCGCCTCCCAGGGCAAGGGCCTGGGCCACGAGTTCCTGCGGCACGTCGAGCGCTGCTCGACGCTGGTGCACGTGCTCGACTGCGCCACGATGGAGCCGGGCCGGGACCCGGTCAGCGACTACGAGGTGATCGAGGCCGAGCTCGCCGCGTACGGCGCGCTGGACGACCGGCCGCGCCTGGTGGTGCTCAACAAGGTGGACGTGCCCGAGGCGCGGGAGCTCGCCGAGCTGGTCCGCCCCATGCTCGAGGAGCGCGGGCTGCGGGTGTTCGAGGTGTCGGCGGCCACCCGCGAGGGGCTGCGCGAGCTGATGTTCGCGATGGCGGAGATGGTCTCCGCCGCCCGCGCGGCCCG
Source organism: Actinomycetota bacterium (assembly GCA_003242605.1). Lineage (GTDB taxonomy): Bacteria > Actinomycetota > Actinomycetes > Streptosporangiales > Streptosporangiaceae > Thermopolyspora. The sequence goes on along the minus strand of QGUZ01000047.1, from coordinate 3,893 downwards.
CCCGGCCGAGGAGCCCACCCGGCTCGTGATCCGCCCGCCGCGGCTGGGCGACCCCGGCTTCGAGGTGCGGCGCGTGGACGAGAACACCTTCCAGGTCGTCGGCGAGAAGCCGGAGCGCTGGCTGCGGCAGACCGACTTCACCAACGACGAGGCCGTCGCCTACCTCGCCGAGCGCCTCGCCAAGCTCGGCGTCGAGGAGGCCCTCGCCGCGGCCGGCGCCACCGAGGGCGTCGACGTGATCATCGGGCCGCTCGAGGGCGGCTACGTCTTCGACTGGCACCCGGACGTGCCCGCCGGGCCCGGCCGCGGGCCCCGCGGCACCGACGAGCGGGTGTCGTGACGGCAAGCTGGTGACGGAGGGCGGCCGGGGGCCGGGGCGGCGTCCGGCCCCGCCGGGCCGCGAGGATCGGACCCGCGGCCGGGCGCCGGTACGGCCCGCCGTACGGCGCGGGCGGCGAGCCGCGGCCGTGGCAGGAGACCGGAAGGGAACGGAGGGGTAGTGGACCGCGAGCGGGTGCGGACGGCGAACCGTGTGGTCGTGAAGGTGGGATCGTCGTCGCTCACCACCCCGCAGGGCACCATCGACGGAGACCGGGTGGACGCGCTGGTCGACGTGCTCGCCGCGCAGCGCAACGCCGGCCGGCAGATCATTCTCGTCTCGTCCGGGGCGATCGCCGCCGGGCTCGGCCCGCTGGGGCTGACCTCCCGGCCCCGGGACCTCGCCACCCAGCAGGCCGCCGCGTCGGTGGGGCAGGGCGTGCTCGTCGCCCGGTACACCTCCTCGTTCGCCCGGTACGGCCTGCGGGTCGGGCAGGTGCTGCTCACCGCGGACGACATGATGCGCCGCTCCCACCACCGCAACGCGCAGCGCGCGCTCACCAAGCTGCTCGATCTCGGCATCGTGCCGGTGGTGAACGAGAACGACACCGTCGCCACCGACGAGATCCGCTTCGGCGACAACGACCGGCTCGCCGCCCTGGTCGCGCACCTCGTCCACGCCGAGGCGCTGATCCTGCTGTCGGACGTGGACGCGCTGTACGACGGCGACCCGCGGCGGCCGGGGGCACGGCGCATCCCCGAGGTGCGCGGCCCGGAGGACCTCGTCGGCGTCGAACTCGGCAAGTCCGGCCGGGTCGGCACCGGCGGCATGATCACCAAGGTGCAGGCGGCGCGGATCGCCACCGGGGCGGGGGTGCCGGTGGTGCTCACCGCGGCCGCGCACGCCGCCCAGGCGCTGAACGGCGCCGACGTCGGCACCTACTTCCACCCCCAGGGCAAGCACCCGGGCACCCGGCTGCTGTGGCTGGCGCACGCCACCACCGGGCGAGGCCGGCTGTGGCTCGACGCCGGGGCGGTGGAGGCGGTCGTGGCCCACCGCAAGTCGCTGCTGCCCGCCGGGGTCACCGCGGTGGAGGGCGACTTCTCCGCCGGCGACCCGGTGGACCTGTGCGGACCGCACGGCGAGACGGTCGCGCGCGGGCTGGTCAACTACGACGCGGCCGAGATCCCCGAGCTGCTCGGCCGGTCCACCCGCGAGCTGGCGGCCACCCTCGGCCCGGAGTACGAAAGAGAGCTCGTGCACGCCGACGACATCGTCATACTGGAACCCCTGACCGGAGCGTAGGGAGAGCGAGATGGCCGACGCAGTGAGGGCCGAGGACCGCGAGGCCGAGGAGTTTCTGAAGGTCGCCCGGGCGGCCAGGAAGGCCGCCACCGTGCTCGCGCCGCTGCCGCGGGCCCCCAAGGACGCCGCGCTGCGCGCGATCGCCGACGCCCTGCTGGGCCGTACCGAGGAGATCGTGGCCGCGAACGAGAAGGACGTGGCCCGCGCCCGCGAGTCCGGCACCTCCGAGGCGATGATCGACCGGCTGCGGCTCGACGCCGGGCGGGTGGCGGCGATCGCCGAGGCGGTGCGCCAGATCGCGGACCTGCCCGATCCGGTCGGTGAGGTGGTGCGCGGGAGCACGCTGCCGAACGGCCTGGAGCTGCGGCAGATCCGGGTGCCGCTCGGCGTGGTCGGCATGATCTACGAGGGGCGGCCGAACGTCACCGTGGACGCCGCCGCGCTCTGCCTGAAGAGCGGGAACGCGGCGCTGCTGCGCGGCTCGTCGAGCGCGTACGAGTCGAACACCGCGCTGGTGCGGGTGATGCGGGACGCCCTCGCCGGCACCGAGGTGCCGCAGGACGCGGTGCAGCTTGTGCCCGGCACCGGCCGCGAGTCGGCGAAGCGGCTGATGCGGGCGCGCGGCCTGGTGGACGTGCTGATCCCGCGCGGCGGCGCGTCGCTGATCAACTCGGTGGTGGAGGAGTCCACGGTCCCGGTGATCGAGACCGGGGTGGGCAACTGCCACGTGTACGTCGACGCCGAGGCCGACCTCGACCTCGCCGAGGCGATCCTCGTCAACGCCAAGACGCAGCGGCCGTCGGTGTGCAACGCGGCCGAGACGTTCCTGGTGCACGAGGCGGTCGCCGAGGAGTTCCTGCCGCGGGCGCTGCGCGCGCTCGGCGCCGCCGGGGTGACCGTGCACGGCGACAAGCGCGTGCTCGAGATCGCCGGCCGGGTGCCCGACGGGGCGAAGGTGGTGGAGGCCACCGAGGAGGACTTCTACGCCGAGTACCTCTCGCTGGACATCGCGGCCGCGGTGGTGGACTCGCTCGACGCGGCCGTGGAGCACATCCGGACGTACGGCTCGGCGCACACCGACGCGATCGTGACCCGCTCGGTGGTGAACGCCCGCCGGTTCGTCGCGATGGTGGACTCGGCGGCGGTGGCGGTGAACGCCTCGACGCGGTTCACCGACGGCGGCGAGTTCGGGTTCGGCGCGGAGATCGGCATCTCCACGCAGAAGCTGCACGCGCGCGGCCCGATGGGCCTGCCGGAGCTCACCTCCACCAAGTGGGTCTACACCGGCGAGGGGCACCTGCGGACCGCCTCGGGGACGGTGATCGCGGGCCGGTGAACCCGGGCGTCGCGCGGCGAATCGGTGACCGTTCGCGGCAACCTCGGCGTGCCGCGTGGGCCTTTTGGGTTCTGGAACGCTAACGTTTTACCTCCTATGGGTGGACGGCGGGCGGGCAACCTGGGTCGGGTCGGCCCGTACACGCTCTGTGAGCGTCTCGGGCGCGGCGGTATGGGCGAGGTCTACCTCGCCCGCGACCGCCGCGGCCGGCGGGTCGCCATCAAGCTGCTGCGCAGCACGATCGAGGACGACCCGGCCGCGCGCATGCGGCTCGACCGCGAGGTGCGGGCGTTGCGCCGGGTGGAGAGCCCGTACGTGGCGACCGTGCTCGACGCCGACCTCGCCGGGGACCGGCCGTACCTGGTGATGGAGTACATCGAGGGCGACACGCTGCTCGAGACGGTGCGGCGGGACGGCCCCCTCGGCGACGCCGAGCTGCTCGCCCTCGCCCACGGGCTCGCCAGCGCGCTCGCGGTGATCCACGCGGCCGGGGTGGTGCATCGGGACCTCAAGCCGGCGAACGTGATCCTGTCGGCGCGCGGGCCGGTGCTCATCGACTTCGGCATCGCGCACGTGGTGGACGCGACCCGGGTGACCGACACCGGGGTCTTCCTCGGCACCCCCGGGTACGCGGCGCCGGAGCTGTTCGCCGGGGAGCCGGTGGGCGAGGCCGCGGACCTGCACGCCTGGGGCGCGACGGTGGCGTTCGCGGCGACCGGGCGGCCGACGTTCGGCCGCGGGTCGGCCGAGGCGCAGATGTACGCGATCCTGCACGGCCAGGCGGACCTGGCGGGCGTGCCCGCGGCGCTGCTGCCGCACATCCGGGCGGCGCTGCACCGGGAGCCGGACAAGCGCCCGGCTGCGGCGCTGCTCGCGTCCCGGCTCGACCGGCTCATCCGGGCCTCGGCGCCGCAGGCGCGCCCGCTGCGGGGC
>QGUZ01000336.1 GCA_003242605.1 Actinomycetota bacterium | reverse complement strand
GTCGTCCCCAACGTGGTCCAGGTGCACGAGATGCACCAGAAGATCGTGGTGATCGACGAGCGCCTGGTCATGCTGGGCAGCCTGAACACGCTCTCCCAGAGCAGGACCCGCGAGGTGATGATCACGGTGCACGGCCGCCACTTCGCCCGCAAGCTGCTCGAGCACGAGCACGCCGAGGTGTTCGGCCGGCCGCCGCGATGCGAGCGCTGCGGCCTGAACACGGTGGACCTGCGGCGCACCGAGGCCAAGGGGTGGTACTGGCGCTGCTACAACAGGGCGTGCCCCGGCCGGAACGGCGGCAGAGCCTGGACGATGGTGGTCCGGTTTGACCGGAACGGCGATCGCGTCCGCTCCGCCGGTCGGGCCGTACGGTGACTCCGATCCTGCCGGTTTTGAAACTTCCCAACACCAGAAGTTGACTTGTGTTAGACATTCACAGAGTGCCATACTTGCCGCACTCGCTCGGCTTGCGGCCGTGGCGTGGGCACACCGGCACGACGGACCGTAGGCGTGAATCGTAGCCCCGCGGTACGCGCCCTCGTCCCCGGGCGCGTGACGATGACGCCGGTGGGCGGCTTCTCGCGCCCGAATGGTCCCGTGGCTCGGGGACCGTACCACACGTCACCACCGCCGGTGGTCAAGCGAGCGCATCGCACTCCTTCGCCTGCCCCCGAACCGCCGCCAAGGAGGACGAACAGATGAGCGTGGCTTCACGAGCCCGCGACCCCAAGCTGATCAGCAGCACCACGCGGCTGGTGGAGTTTCTCCGGGACCTGGCCTCCGCGCGGCGCACCCCCGTACGCGACGTCGCCGACTACGAGAAGGTGCTCTGGCTCGCGGACCTGCCCGAGGACATCAAGGTCAAGCCCGACGCCACGCTCGGCGGCATCCTCTTCTCCATCGACTTCGTGCGTCTCGTCCCGCCCCCGCCCTTCCCGGAGGAACTCGAGGGATGGCTCGACCCCCAGGAAGTGGAAAACCCCCGGCTGGACGCCCCGAAGCTCGCCGCGACCGGCCCCGAGCGCATCCGGGTGATCGACGAGAACCACGTGGAGGACCGGCGGTACGAGACGCTCGAGGACCGGCCGGACGTCCGGGAACTGTACGAACTCTGGCTCGACGACTGGCGCGCCTGGGCCGAGCGGGAGCGCAGGCGCCTCCGGCAGCGGGAGTGGCATCGCGACCTGTTCACGATCGCGGGCCGGCTCTCCCAGGCCGACGACGAGTGGGAGCTCGTGCTCGCCACCGGCCTGCTCGCCTGGACCACGCCCGACGGCACCCGGATCCGCAACCACCTGCTCGTCACCCGGGTCCACGTCCAGGTCGATCCCGACACCGAGCGCGTCGACGTGATCCTCGGCGACACCGCCCCCATCCTGCAGGACCGGGAGCTGCTGGGGGACCTGCCGGAGTTCTCCCCCTCGCGCACCGGCCGGCTCCGCGAGCGGGCCCGGCAGGACGACATCGCCTGCCTCGGCGCCTCCGGGGCCGAGCTGCTGCGGACCTGGTGCGACCGGGGTGTCGAGCCGCACGCGGCGTACCTGGACGAGTGGGCCCCCGCGCAGCGGGCGGGCACCACCCCCCAGGTACGGCTCGCGCCCGCGCTCGTGCTGCGCAAGCGTGACCAGGGCGCGCTGCTCGGCTACTACGACGCGATGCTCGACGCGCTGACCGGGGCGGACGCGCACGCGCCGCTCGGCCTCGCCCAGCTCGTCGAACCCCTGGACCGGGAGGAGCGGATGGCCTTCCTCCGCGAGCGGGAGGGCGGCGGCGACGCCACCGTCTCCGCGGGCGAACCGCTCTTCCCGCTGCCCGCCAACCCCGAGCAGCGGCTCATCATGACCCGGCTCGCCCAGGACAACGGGGTGGTCGTGCAGGGCCCGCCGGGCACCGGCAAGACCCACAGCATCGCCAACCTGCTGGCGGCGCTGCTCGCCGAGGGCAAGCGGGTGCTCGTCACCAGCCAGAAGGCGCAGGCGCTGCGGGTGCTGCGGGACAAGCTGCCCAAGGAGATCGCCGACCTGTGCATCTCCATGACCGACCTCGGCCGGGGCGGCTCGGCGGAGCTGGAGGGCGGGGTCAAGGCGCTGTCGGCGAGGTTCGCCACCTACGATCCGGCGCTGCAGGCCGAGCAGATCGCCGCCACGCGCAAGCGGCTCGACGAGGCCCGCCGTGAGGTGGCCCGGCTCTCCGAGCGGATCCGGGCGCTGCGCGAGTCGGAGACCTACGTGCACCCCGCTATCGCCCCCGGCTACCGGGGCACGCTCGCGGAGATCTCCCGGCGGCTCAGGCAGGAGGAACCGGCGTGCTCGTGGATGCCGACGCCGATGCCGCCGGACGCGCCCGCCGAGCCGCCGGTCGGCATCGGCGAGGCGGACGAGCTCGCCGAGCTGCTCGCCGAGGAGACCCCGCAGCGCCGGGCGCGGCCGGGCCAGCACATCCCGGACGTCGCCACGCTGCCGTCCGCCGAGCGGGTACAGACGCTGATCGACGAGGAGCGCGCCGCCCGGTCCATCGCCGACGAGGCGGGGACCGATATCTCCGCCCGGCTCGAGGTGCTCGACACCGCGCAGCTCACCTGGCTCGAGAACGTCGCACGCGCCGTCGACGGCGACCTGCACCGGCTCGGCCTCGCCGGCGCCGACGCCGCCCGGGGCGAGGACGAGTGGACCGCCCGCGCCCTCGCCGACCTGCTCGCCGGACGGGACACCACGCTGTGGGAGCGGCTCGACGGGCTCGCCGAGCGGCTCACCGCGCTGCAGGAGGCGGTCCGGCGGATCAACTTCCGCCCCGTCGTGCACCCGCGGCTCGACGGCCCCGCCGAGACGGGCGACTATCTGAAGGCGATGCGGGCGCTGCGCGACCACTTCGCCGCGGGCAACCGGCTCAAGCGCGGCCTGCTGCGCCCGGCCGTACAGCGGCAGGCCGAGCCGTACCTGAAGCAGGTGTCGGTCGACGGGATCGTGCCGGACAACGCCGAGCTGCTGTCGATCCTCATCGACGACCTGGAGGCGCGGCAGATCGTCGAGCAGCTGCGCCGCGGCTGGCGGACGGTCGGCGTGGAGTTCGCCGCCGACCTGTCGCTGGACGAGATCGCGTCGAGCATCACGGACGCGTACCAGCGGCTCGCCGTGGTGCGCCGCATCCGCGAGGCCGTGGTGACCACCGCCGGGGAGCTCGCCAAGCTCGGCGTGCACGTCCCGATGCGCACCCTGCCGGAGTGGACCGCGTACGCCACCGCGCTGCGAGCGGTGCGGCTGCGGCTCGAGGCCGAGCAGGCCACGGCGGCCCTGGAGGAGCTGCGGGAGTCCCTCGAGCGGCAGGCCGAGACCGGCACGCCCGCGCCCGAGCTGCGGGAGGCGATCCACGCGGTCGCCACCCGGGACGCGGTCACCTACCGGCTCTGCCTCACCGCGCTCAGCACCGCCCACCAGGAGCTGGCCCGGCAGCGGCGCTGCGACGAGCTCGCCGCCCGGATCCGGGCCGCCCATCCGGACCTGCTCGACGTGCTCGCCGACCGGGAGAAGTGGAAGCGGCACCGGTCCACGTGGGAGCGGGCGTGGGCGTGGGCGAAGGCGTACACCTTCTTCGACGAGCAGCGGCAGCCCGGGCTGGAGCAGCGGCTCGAGGCCGAGCTGGAGGCGGCGACCGCCCGCGTCATGCGGATCACCGCCGAGCTCGCCGCGGCCCAGGCCTGGGATGCCGCGCTGCGCCGGATGACCGCCGAGCAGACCCTGGCGCTGCGCTCGTACGAGCAGCACATGACCGCGCTGGGCAAGGGCACCGGCAAGTACGCGGAGCGGTACCGGAAGCTGGCCCGGCAGGCGATGTCGAAGGCGCTCGACGCCGTCCCGGCGTGGATCATGCCGATCCAGCAGGTGCTCGAGACGATCCCGCCGGACCGCGACTCGTTCGACGTGGTGATCGTGGACGAGGCGAGCCAGGCGAGCATCGACGCGCTGTTCCTGCTGTGGCTGGCGCCGCGGGTCATCGTGGTCGGTGACGACAAGCAGTGCGCCCCGTCGGTGGTGAGCCACGGCGAGCTGGAGCCGATCTTCAACAAGCTCGCCACGTACCTGCCGGACATGCCTCCCTACCTGCGCGACGCCTTCACGCCGAAGTCGAGCCTGTTCGACCTGCTGCGCACCCGGTTCGGCGGGCTGCTGCGGCTGCGGGAGCACTTCCGGTGCATGCCGGAGATCATCGAGTTCTCGTCCCGGCAGTTCTACTCCGACGAGCCGCTCGTGCCGCTGCGGCAGTTCGGCGCCGACCGGCTGGATCCGGTCCAGGTCGTCCACGTCGAAGGGGCGTACACCGAGGGCTCCTACACCCGGCTGCGCAACCCCGTCGAGGCGGAGAAGATCGTCGAACGGATCCTCAAGTGCATCGGGGATCCGGCCTACGACGGCAAGACGTTCGGCGTGGTCGTGCTGCAGGGCACCGAGCAGGGCAAGCTCATCCACAACATGCTGCTGGAGAAGCTCGACCCGAAGGAGTGGGAGCGGCGGCGGCTGCGGGTGGGCACCCCGCCGGACTTCCAGGGCGACGAGCGGGACGTGGTGTTCCTCTCCATGGTGATCGCCGAGAAGCGGCCGGCGGTGACGAGCACCGAATGGCAGCGGCGGTACAACGTCGCCGCGTCCCGCGCCAGGGACCAGATGTGGCTGTTCCACTCGGTCAGCCCCGACCTGCTCTCCCCCGCATGCCTGCGGCGGTCGCTGCTCACCTACATGCTCAACCCGCCCGTGGCGCTCGGCGGGGCGATGCCGAAGGACGTCACGCCCGACACGCCGCATCCGGCGTTCGACTCGCTCTTCGAGCAGCGGGTGTTCCTCCGTATCCGGGAGCGCGGCTACCACGTGATGCCGCAGTTCGAGGTGAACGGGCGCCGGATCGACCTCGTGGTGAGCGGCGCCCGGGGGCGGCTCGCCGTCGAGTGCGACGGTGATCACTGGCACGGGCCCGAGCGGCTCGAGGCCGATCTCGCCCGGGAGCGGGAGCTCAAGCGCGCGGGGTGGCGGTTCTGGCGCGTCCGGGAAAGCGAGTTCTTCTTCGATCCGGACGCCGCGCTCGCGCCGCTGTGGGAGGAGCTGGAGCGCCGCGGCATCCACCCGGGCGAAGTGCCGGTCGAGGACGGGAACGAGGCGGGTGCCGCCTGGAGCGCGGTACCGCTTTCCGCCGAGGACGGATGGGACGGCCTCGGCGAGGACGACGACGTCGAGGAGATCGTCCCGGTCGACGAGGAGGCGGACGGCTTCGCGCCGGCACCGGTCGCCTCCCGGTCGGCCGCTGGGGCCGCCGGGGC
>QGUZ01000585.1 GCA_003242605.1 Actinomycetota bacterium | reverse complement strand
GAACCTGGTACAAGAGAGCGAAGCCGACCGACCCGACCGACCCCAAGCGGGCCGCGCTGGCCGTCCTGTTCGGCTACCTCCACTGGGGCGGGGATCCTGAGCTGCAGGATCACCGCTACCGGGACGGGAAGCGTCGCGGGCTCAACCGCCTCCCCGACCCGCGGATCGCCGCGCGGGAGGCCCTCGAGAAGGCCGGCGTCCCCGCCGACCTCGTCGAGCGGTGGCTCGACACCTACAAGCCATGGTGGGCGGCCTGGGAGGCCGAGATCGTCGGCCTCTACAAGCCAGGCGAGTGGGAGCCTTGGAAGAACGAGGCTCCCGGGTTCACCTACGAGAAGCTGAAGTGGATCATCCAAGTCCGGATGGAGAACCTGCAGCCGTGGGAACTGCCGCGGGGCTGGAACCCCGAGGCGTGCCGGCGCGCGGTCGAGGAGGTCGCCCAAGAGGTGTTCGGCCGCACCCCGTCCCCCTGGAACTGGCGGTTCCCCTGATCGACTCTTGACCACCCCCGACCGGGGCGGCCCGCCGGCGAACCGGGACGGGCCGCCCCGCTTGCGCTGTGTGCTGGCGCGGAAATGCCCGGCCCCGGGCTGCATCGGGCCGGGCGAGGGCGATGAGAGGCCGCCATTCCGACGACGGAGACCTGGGCGTTTCTCAAGAGCTGACCAGGACCCAAGCCCAGTGGAAGCCGCCGGCGCCCAGCCCCTGGAGCTCGCCGGGCGCCGGCGGTTTCCCCTCCGTGCCGTCCAGAGTAGCCCCGCACCGCACCCCGGCGGGCGGTTTTCCCCCCACAGACGGAAAAGAGCCCGGCCCGAGACGGCGGGCCGGGCGTGCGCGCAAAGCCGGACCGAGGCTGCGCGTGGGCCAGATTCTAGCCGCGATATGCAAAGCCCCAGCCCGGAGGCTGGGGCCGGCCGGCGCCTAGCCAGGCGGCAGGTCCCGGGGCGGCGCCGGCACACACGGTATCACCGACCACCTACGCCGAAACCTGCCCGACCTCGACGACGCACGATCGCCCGCGTCCTGATCTACACCGCCACATACCTCGGCCCCCACGTGGCGACCGGCGAGGGCCACTGCATCGCCGACGGCCTGTCGCTGGCCGCGGTGCAGCTGGCCGCGCTCGAGCTCGGCGTCGACACGCCGGAGGCACCGGGCGCCCACGGGGATTGATGCCGAGCGGTGATCGCGGTGGCGTAGCGGTGCTGGGCGGCGACCAGGTCGGGCGGGTAGGTGGCGGCGACCGCGGCCACCTCCTGCAGGCCTGCGCGCTCGGCTTGGGTGAGTTTGCTCATCGCGGGTCCTTTCGGTCGCGCCCGGCCGCGGCGGCGTAGCGGGCGGCGGCCAGTTTCCTGGCGTTGTCGAGGACGGCGGCGCCGTCGGGATGGGCGGCCACCATCGAGAGCAGGTCAGAGTACCGCTGCTGGGCGTCACGCAGCTGCGCCTCCAGCTCGGCGACCTGCCGGCGGAGCCGCGGGAGCCGGTCCAACGGGTGGGTCAAGGCCCCTTGGCGTGGGTGCTCAG
>QGUZ01000335.1 GCA_003242605.1 Actinomycetota bacterium | reverse complement strand
AGGGGACCTGAGGTACGTCCCGCACCGGCGCACCGGGATCGAGACGGGCTTGATGACCTCATCCTGGAAGATCACGATCTGGCCGATCCGGGGGCCGGAGGCGCGGGCGGTCCCGCCGCGCCGTCCGCGTTCCGCGCGGCGGCTCGCCGCGGCGCGGGCCGCCTCCGCTCAGCCCGCCGTGACCACGGTGTTCTGCCCCGCGACCAGGAGCCACCGCCCGGTCTCGTCCTTGCTCAGCACGTACAGCGGGGCGCCCTCGCGGTCGTGGCCGGGGCCCCGGTACCGCTGCCGCACCTTCACCACCGCGACGTCCGGCCGGACGAACCGGACGTGCGTCACCTCGTAGGAGACCGCGCCCTCCCGCTCGGCCGAGGCGAGCAGCTTGCGGGTGAACTCCTCGATCTCGTCGAACCCGACGAGCACCCGGCCGCGGATCGTCGTCCAGACCGCGTCGGGGTGGATCACCGCGAGGAACTCGTCGGGGTCCCGCCGCCGCTGGGAGCGCTCGACGGCGGCGACCACCCGCCTGATCGCCTCGAGCTCCGCGGCGTGCGCCGGCGATTCCGTCTCCACGGCCGCCATCCTGCGACCTGAAGTCCGCTTGAGGTCAAGCGGCCGTTCCCGCAGGTGGCACGCGTCCTCCCGGCGCTCCGGTTCGGGTGGGTGCGCCGCGTCCGCACGCCGTACCGGAACGCGGCCCGCGCCCCGGGAAACCGCCGAGCCGCGGATGAAACCGGCGCCCTGCCGATGAAACCGGCGTGAAGCGGCCGTGAAGCCGGCGGCGGTGAACCTCGTTCCCGACCGCCGGGAGGTGCCCGGAGGGGAGAGGAGACGCCACATGACGGAGCTCAGCGCCGTCCGGGCGGAAGGTCTGATCAAGGAGTTCGGCGACTTCCGCGCCGTGGACGGCATCGACCTGGAGGTACGGCAGGGCGAGATCTTCGGCGTGCTCGGGCCGAACGGGGCGGGCAAGACCACCACCCTGCGGATGCTCGCCACCCTGCTGCCGATCGACGGCGGCCGCGCCGAGATCTTCGGGGTGGACGTGCGGCGGGAACCCCACCGGGTCCGCCAGCTGCTCGGCGTCACCGGCCAGTACGCCTCGGTGGACGAGGACCTGACCGGCCGGGAGAACCTCTGGCTGTTCGCCCGGCTGCAGGGCCTGTCCAGCGCCCGGGCGAAGGCGATCGCCGGCGAGCTGCTGGAACGCTTCGGCCTGGCCGAGGCGGCGGACCGGCCGCTCGCCAAGTTCAGCGGCGGCATGCGCCGCCGCCTCGACCTGGCGACCAGCCTGATCACCCGGCCGCCGCTGATCTTCCTCGACGAGCCCACCACCGGCCTCGACCCGCGCACCCGCGGCCAGATGTGGGACGTCATCCGCGAGCTGGTCGCCGACGGCTCGACGATCCTGCTCACCACCCAGTACCTGGACGAGGCCGACCAGCTCGCCGACCGCGTGGCCGTGATCGACCGGGGCCGCAAGGTCGCCGAGGACACCCCCGACGCGCTCAAGACCCAGGTCGGCGAGTCGACCCTGCAGCTCGCGCTGGAGAGCGACGCCGACGTGGCCGTGGCCGCCGGCGTCGTCCGCCGCCTGCTCGGCGAGGACCCGGTGCTCAGCCCGGAGGCCGGGCGCATGAACGTCCCGCTGCCCGACCCCAACCGGGCCGCGGACATCCTGATCGGCCTGCGCGAGGCGGGCGTCGGCATCTCGTCGATGAGCGTCGCCAAGCCGACGCTCGACGAGGTGTTCCTCGCGCTGACCGGCCACGGCACCGACGACGCACCCCGGACGGAGGCAGCCTGATGACCACCACGACCATCACCGCCACCCGCGGCACCCGCACCCTCGACGCGTCCGCCGTCGCCGCCCGCACCACGCCCCGCCCCTCGGCGCGGGAGACCCTGGTGCAGACGATGGCGATGGCCTGGCGGGCCCTGGAGAAGATGCGCCGCAAGCCGGAGCAGTTCTTCGACGTGCTCATCCAGCCCTTGCTGTTCACCGCGATGTTCGCGTTCATCTTCGGCGGCGCGATCTCCGGCAGCGTGGCGAACTACCTCCCGGTGCTGATCCCCGGCATCCTCGCCCAGACCGCGCTGACGGTGTGCATGGCGACCGGGGTGCAGCTGCGCGAGGACATGGACAAGGGGGTGTTCGACCGGTTCAAGTCCCTGCCGATGGCGCGGATCGCCCCGCTCGCCGGCCCCATGGTCGCCGACCTGCTCCGGTACGGCATCGCGTCGGTGCTGACCCTGCTCACCGGCCTCGCCATCGGCTACCGGCCCGGTGGCGGCGTGCTCGGCTGCGTCGCCGGCATCGCCCTCACCGTGGCCGCGGGCTGGTCGCTGGCCTGGATCTTCACCTGGCTCGGCACGCTGGCGCGCTCGGCGCAGGCCGTGCAGGGCTTCTCCATGGCGATCATGTTCCCGCTCACCTTCCTGTCGAACGCCTTCGTCCCGGCCGAGACGCTGCCCGGCTGGCTGCAGGCGTTCGTGACGGTCAACCCGGTGTCGCACGTGGTCTCCGCGGTGCGGGCGCTGTTCAACACCGGGACCGTGACGGCCGACGTCGGCTGGGCGCTGGCCGGGTGCGCGGTCGTCATCGCGATCTTCGCCCCGATCGCGGTCCGCTCGTACTCCCGCAAGATGTAGCGCCGGGCGGCCGTCAGAGCACCCGCGCCAGCACGGCGCGGGCCCCGGTCAGCAGGCCGGGACCGCGCCTGTCGCCGTACTCGGCCTCGATCCGGGCGAGCAGGCCGGGGGCGATCCGCTCGGCGTGGGCGGCGAGCACCGGCCACCGCAGGACCGGGACGGTCCGGTTGTACGCGAACCGGTCGGCGAGCACGAGCAGCCGCACCGCGTCCTCGGCCGGCAGCGCCCCGTGCCGCAGGGCCCAGATGCCGAGCGCGGCGAGCGCCATCCCGGCCACCGGGAGGTCGAGGAACCGGCGGTCCCCGGCGAACAGGTCCCTGACCTTCCCGCGCAGCGCGTCGAACAGGTCCGCCCCCTCGCCGGCCGCGCCGTACAGGGCGAACGCCGCGACCGCGACGGCCTCGCCGTAGAACGACCACGGCGCGAACGCGTCCAGGCCGCCCGGGGCGTACCGGCGCTGCAGCGCCTCGGCGAGCTCGCGGTGCAGCCGCAGGCCCTCGGCCACGTCGCCGTCGGCGAGGGCGAGCTGGGCCCGGCAGATCTCGACCGACAGGCTGTACATGCCCTCCGAGCCGTGCGGGCCGAGCTCCGCGACGACGCGGGCGGCCTCCTCCCGGCGCCCTTCGGCGAGCTCCGCCAGCGCGACCGCGGTGCGGAGCTGGACGATGTCGTCCACGGCCCCGAGCCGCTCGAGCACCGGGAGCGCCTCGGCGGCGTGCCGGGACGCGGCGGCGAGGTCGCCGAACTGCACGTGGAGCTGGGCGAGCAGGGTGTGCAGCGTGGCCCGCTGCCAGGGGCCGCTCTTGTCGTCGGTGAGCTCGAGCGCGGCCTGGGCCGCCGCCATCGCGCCGGCCGGGTCCCCGCCGTTCTCCAGGCCGTGGCTCATCAGGTGGAGGGCGATCTGCCGGACGAACGGGTCGGGGTCGTCGGCGAGGGCGCGCATGCCGCTTTCGGGCTCGCAGTCCGACGCGAGGGCGAGCGCCACCGTCGTCATGGCGCGGATGTCGGGGTTCGCCGAGCCGGTGCCCAGCCGGGACAGCGTCGCGGCCAGCGGGCCGGCGTGGTCGGGGGCGTGGAAGAGCGCGTTGAACAGGGTGATGCTGAGCGCCACCCGGGTCCGGTCGAGGAGCTCGGGCGGTGGCGTCCAGCCGGCCAGCGCGTCGGCCACGGCGCCGGTGAGCGCGAGGCTGCGCAGGTGGTCCCCGCCGATGGACCAGTAGCCGCACAGCGCGGAGAACAGCACCACCACCGCCTCGCGATCGGGGTCGTCGAGCGCCTCCCGCAACATGTCGGCGAGGTTGGTCTCCTCCGCGCGGAGCCGGTCCACCGCGTCGGCCTGCTCCGGCGAGTGCAGCCGGGCGCCGTGCCGGCGGGCGTACTCGACGGCCCAGGCCCGTACGGCGGCGCGCGCCTCGGCGGTCTCCCCGGCCGCCTCCAGCCGCATGCGGCCGAACTCGCGCACCGTCTCCAGCATGCGGTAGCGGACGCCGTAGGCCGTCTCGGCGACGGTGAGCAGGGACTGCGCCACGAGATCCTCGACGGCCTCGAGCGCGTCGGCGCCGAGCACCGCCTCCGCCGCCTCGAGGGTGAAGCCGTCCGGGAAGGCCGACAGGCGGCGCAGCGCGCGGCGCTCCCGCTCGCCGAGCAGGTTCCACGACCAGTCGATCACCGCGAGCAGCGTCTGGTGCCGCGAGTGGGCGGTGCGGTCCCCGCCGCGCAGCAGCGTGAACCGGTCCGCGAGCCGGTGGGCGATCTCGGCCGGCGACATCACCCGCACCTTCGCCGCGGCGAGCTCGATCGCGAGCGGCAGGCCGTCCAGGCGGCTCACCACCGCGCGCACGTCGTCCTCGTCGAGCCGCACCCCGGGGCGGGCCGCGGTGGCGCGGTCGCGGAACAGCGCGATCGCGTCGTCGATGCCGAGCTGGGGGAGCGGGTAGACGCGTTCCGCGGGGATCGCCAGCGGCGCCCGGGTCGTGGTGAGGACGCGCAGGTCCCGGGTGGTCGCGGTCAGATAGGCGACCAGGTCCGCGACGGACTCGATCAGATGCTCGCAGTTGTCGAGCACGAGCAGGGTCGGCGCCAGGTCGAGCCGCCGCGCGATGCGGGCGCGCACGTCGGCCCGCTGCTGCGGGGTGAGCGTGCGGCGCCCGGCCACCGAGTCGCGGACGCCGAGCGCCGAGCCGAGCTCGCCGACGAGGTCCTCCGGCGAGGTCACGCCGACCAGCTCGACGAAGTGCACCACCGGTTGCGGGGCGTCGCGGGCGACGGCGTGGGCGAGCCGGGTCTTGCCGATCCCGCCCGGCCCGAGGATCGACACCACCCGCGAGGTGGCGAGCAGCGCGCGCACCCGCCGCAGGTCGTCGTCGCGGCCGAGCATCGGGGTCGTGTCGTACCGCACGCCGGTGCGCACCGGGCGGTCGAGCGCCAGCAGCTCCTGGTGGACCCGCTGCAGCTCCGGGCCCACGTCGGCGCCGAGCCGGTCGCGCAGGTCCGCGCGGTGGCGGGCGAACCGGTCGAGCGCCGCGCCCGCCCCGCGCACCGCCGCCTCGCTGCGCAGCAGGTCGGCGAGGAGCCCCTCATCGTCCGGACGGGCCCGGGCCGCCTCCTCCAGCTCGGCGAGCGCGGCGGCGTGGTCACCGCCGCGGCTCCGGGCCCGCGCGAGC
>QGUZ01000584.1 GCA_003242605.1 Actinomycetota bacterium | reverse complement strand
GCCGCTTCCTGCCCGAGTCCTGACCCCGGTCAACGCGCCGGCAGCGCGCCCGCGGGCGTGCGCGCCAGGCCCGCGAGGGCCGCGGCGACCGCCGGCGCGGCGGTGAGCGCGGCGCGCACCGCCGGGTCCGTGTCGAGCAGCAGCGCGAGGTGGCCCAGGGCGTGCGCGGCCACGTGCTCGGGCCGCACCTCGCCGGGCGTGGGGCTGGCCGGGCCGTCGCCGCGGACGATCCGCGGGTCGGCGAGTTCGGCCGCGGGGAGCTCCGGCCGGGGGTCGGGGCAGACGGCGTAGCTCAGCACGATCCGCCCGTCCGGTTCGTAGCGCCAGCTCGTGGAGTGCACCACCGTCCGGTCGGCGTCCGCGGGCACGCCGGCGAGCCGACGGGCGGCCTCGTCGGGGGTCTCGCCGGGGGCGGGCGAGGTGACCAGGTGGCGGTACGCCCAGCGGCCGCGGTCGGCCACGCGCAGGGCCAGCGCCTCGACGACGATCGGCGCCACGGCGACGTTCCCGTTCGACAACGTCACTCCCCTCGGGCCGGTACGGGGCGCGCGGCCACACCCTCGGCGTTTTGTTGCAATCTCTTTGCAGGAGGGACATTATCGCACTTGTGTGCCGGTCCAGGGCCGTCACATCTCGCGTGTCCGGATCCGGTTCGGCATTCATGGCGAATAGCTTGTAGTTGCATATAACTTGCAATAAGTCCGGCGCTGTCTTACCGTCGGCTCCATGAAGCGCCTGTGGGCCCTGGTCGTGGCCTTGCTCGCGGCGGTGGCGGCCTGCTCCGCCCCCGTCGACACCCCGGCCGAGGACGGCACCTTCGTCATCGGCCTCAGCTCGGAGTTCGACACCCTCAACCCGGTGCTGGGACACGCGCCCGACGGCGGGTCACCGCTGTTCGACGGGCTGGTCAGCCGGGCCGCCGACCTGAGCCTGCGGCCCGCGCTCGCCCGCGAGATCCCCGAGGTGACCGGCACCACCGTGACCTTCCGGCTGCGCGAGGGCGTGACCTTTCACGACGGCACGCCACTCACCAGCGAGGACGTCGCGTTCACCTACAACGCCGTGCTGGACCCGGACAACAACTCCACCATCCGCGGCGACTACGCCGCGATCGAGAAGGTGGAGGCGCCGGACCCGCAGACCGTGGTCTTCCACCTCAAGCACCCGTACGCGCCGATCCTGCAGCGGGCCACGCTCGGCATCGTGCCCAAGCGCCTGCTGGAGGGGCAGAAGCTCGACGCGGCCGCGTTCAACACCAGCCCCGTCGGCACCGGGCCGTACCGGTTCGTCTCCTGGACACCCGGCGACAAGATCGTGCTGGAGGCGAACGAGAACTACTGGGGCGGCGCGCCGGAGATCAAGCGGCTCGTGCTCGCCTTCATCGCCGACGACAACGCCCGCGCAACCCGGATGGCCGCCGGCGAGCTCGACGCGACCGTGCTGCCGCCCAAGGCGGCGGCCCGGTTCGAGAACCAGGGCGGCGTCACCGTGCACAGGGTGCCGAGCGCGGACTACCGCGGCGTGATGTTCC
>QGUZ01000334.1 GCA_003242605.1 Actinomycetota bacterium | reverse complement strand
TGGGTCGTGTGTGTGGTGGCCCTGGCGGATCGAGGGCGCCTACCAGCTCGCGGCGAACGCGGCGTTCGTGCTGTGCGTGCCCGCCGAGCGGCGGGGCCAGGCGTTCGGGCTGGTGCAGTCGGGGCTGCTTGCCGTCCAGGGGGTGGGCATCCTCATCGGCGGGGCGGCGGCCGAGCGGCTCGGCCCGGAGCCGGTGGTCGCCCTCGCCGGGGTGGGCGGGCTGGTGTGCGCCGCCCTGCTGTACCCGGGGTGGGCCCGGGCGCAGGACGGGGTCATCGCCCGCATGCAGGACCGGCCGGCCGCCACCTGAGCGGCGCCACCGCCGGCGGGGCCGGGCGCCCGCGTGGTCGCGGCTCCCCCACCGGGTCGTCCCGGTCCCGCCCCGCAGGCCGGACGGGGGCGGCCCCGGTGGGAGGGCCTGCGGTCAGACATCCGTCCCCGGGCGCTCGCCGGTGGTACGCGGGCCGGCCGGGGCCTGCTCGGGCGCGGCCGCGGTCCGGTCGTCCGGGGCGCCGCCGGTGCCGTACGGGGCGGAGGTGCCCGCCGGGGCCGGCGAGTCCGGCGCGGACGGCCAGTCGCCGAACCGCGGCCAGGAGCCGTCGGCCTGGCGCGCCTTCTGCTTGTCGATCAGGTCCTGCACGATCGAGGTGCTCTTGCCCTCCTCGGGGATGAGCAGCCAGGCGACCGCATAGACGCCGATGCCGAGGCCGCCGAAGAAGCTCGCGATGGCGAGGGCGATGCGGACGATGTTCGGGTCGACCCCGACGTACTCGCCGATGCCGGAGCAGACGCCCGCGACGATGCGGCCGCGCCGGGCGCGCCGGAGCTGTCTCATCGGGTGTGGCTGCAGTTCGCTCATGCCTCCACCCTGCCCGCGGCGCGCCCCGGTGCCCATCGGGATTCTCCCGGGCGTCACCCTGGTTCCGCCCTGAGCCCCGCACCGGGCCGGCTCCGCCGCGCCCCGGGTACGGCGTGCCGTACCCCCGGCCGGATCCCTGAGGTGCCCCGGGCCCGGCGGGAGAGGCGGTCCGGGCCCGGGGCGGGCGTCAGCCGGTGCTCCGGTCAGCCGTTGAGGTCCTGCTGCGCGTACACGGACTCGTGCCAGGGGATCAGGAACCGCTTGAGCGCGTTGACCGCGAAGTAGAGCAGCAGGCCGATGAGCGACAGCAGGATCGTGGTGGCGAACATCGCCGAGGCGTTGAGGTCGTTGAGCGTGCGCACGAGCATGTAGCCGAGCCCCTCGCTGCCGCCGAGGTACTCGCCCACGATCGCGCCGATGATCGCGAGCACGATGCCGACCTCCATGCCGGCGAGCACGTACGGCAGCGTGCTCTTCATCTCCAGGTGGCGGAACGTCTGCCACCGGGTGGCATTGAGGCTGCGCATCACCTCGCGCTGGCCCGCGTCCACCGACCGCACGCCGAGCTGCGTGTTCAGCATGATCGGGAAGAAGGCGAGCATCGCGGAGATGACCACCTTGGAGGTGATGCCGAAGCCGAACCACACCACGAACAGCGGCACGAGCGCGACCTTCGGCACCACCTGGGAGGCGACGATCACCGGGCGGAGGCTCAGCTCCAGCCACGGCACCTTGCCCAGCACCACGCCGGCCACGACGCCGACCACGAGGGCGATGAGGAAGCCGCCGAGGGTCTCCGAGGTGGTGATCCAGGCGTGCTCCCAGGTCTCCGCCGTCCCCAGTACCGTCACCAGCTCGCTGAGCACCTTCTGCGGCGGCGGCACCACGGCGTCGGAGATGCCCGAGACGCGGACGAAGACGTCCCAGGCGATGAAGGCCAGCACGAGAATGATCGGCGTGCTGATCCAGGGCAGCAGCTTGCGGGATCGGTCTCGGGACACGCCCCTCACCTCTTCTCGTCCTCGTCGAGCGCGTGCCGCAGGTCCCGGACGATCGCGCCGAACTCCGGCTCGGTCTGCACGTCGATGCTCCGCGGCTTGGGGAAATCGATCGTGCGGATCTGGTGGATACGGCCGGGCCGCGGCGTCAGGTGCACCACGCGGTCGCCGAGGAACACCGCCTCGTTGATGTCGTGGGTGATGAACACCACCGTCGCCTTGGTGGCGAGCGAGATGCGCTGCAGCTCCAGGTTCATGCGCTCGCGGGTGAGCGCGTCGAGGGCACCGAACGGCTCATCCATCAGCAGCAGCTTCGGGTTGATGCTCAGCGCCCGCGCGATCGCGACGCGCTGCCGCATGCCGCCGGAGAGCTCCCGCGGATAGGAGCGTTCGAATCCGGCGAGCCCGACGAGCTCGGCGAGCTCGTAGGCGCGCTTCATCCGCGAGGCCTTGTCGTCCCCGCGCAGCTGGAGCGGGAGCGCGATGTTCTCGGCCACGGAGTACCAGGGGAAGAGGTTCGCCTCCTGGAACACCACGCCGAGCTGCGACACGACGGAGGTATCGACCTTGGTGCCGTTCCACAGCGACCTGCCCTCGACCAGGATCCGTCCGGTCGTGGGGCTGAGCAGCCCTGCGAGCATGCGCAGCAGCGTGGTCTTGCCGCATCCCGACCGCCCGATGATCGAGACGAACTCGCCGTCGTCGATCGTCAGATTGATGTCCGACAGGGCGACGGTGTGCGCACGCTTCGTGCGGAACTCCTTGCCGACACCGATGAGCTCGAGCTTCGCCGCTCCGGCGGCCCCGGTTCGGGTGCTCTGCCGGGCTCCGGCGGTCGCGCTGACCGCCTCGGCGCTGTCCGGGGACATCCGGCTCCTTTCGTCGATACGTGCCGTCGGCCGGCCCGCGAGGCCTACGACTTGGGCAACAGGCTGTTGTCGAACCAGGACTTGGGGTCCTCGCCGGACTGGAGGAGCCCTGCGTCGGTCAGTTCCTTGTATCCGGCCGCCCACGCCGCCTCATCGATCACGAGCAGGGGCTTGCTGGGGTCGCCCCCGGTCCAGCTCTCGCGCAGCATGCCGAGGCTCGCGCGGGCGATGGCGTCGTTGTCGAGGGTGGCGAACTTGTACTTGCCACGCAGGATCTCGATCGTCTCGTCGAAGTTCTCGTCGGCCACCATGAACGCCATCGCCTCGTGGATCGCCGCCAGGAACCGGCGCAGGGCGTCCGGCTCTTTGGCGAGACCCTCCTTGGTGGTGGCGTAGATCTGGCCGTCCGACTTGACGTACTTGGTGGGGTCGAACACCCCCGCATCGGGATTCTGTGCGGTAAGGATGTTGGCCGTGTCGATGCTCACCACATAGCCGGCGATCCGCCCCTGCTGGACGAGGGTGAACGTGCCCGGCGACAGGCCCACCACCTGGCGTTTGACCTCGATGGGCGCGATGCCGGAGCTCGCCAGCACGAGGGAGACGACCTTGTCGCTGGTGCCGCCCTCGGAGGGCACGCCCATGGTCGTACCGACCATGTCCTCGGGTTTCTCCAGCGGGTGGTTCTTCTTGCTGTAGACGAACCGCAACGCCGTGGTCCGGAACGGCATGGCGATACCGACCAGCGGCTGCCCGGCGGTGACGATCGCGGTCATCGCGTCGATCTGGCCGACGCGGGCGATCGGCGCCACGCCGGAGAGCAGGGTCTGGATCGCCTGGGCCGTCCCCTTCGTGGCCTGCAGCTCGACCTCGAGCCCGTGCTTCTCGAAGTAGCCGCCGGCGTCCGCCAGCAGCTCGGGCGCGAGGGACAGCGTGTCGAGCGGAAGCGGGCTGAGAAAGGTCAGCTTCCGGGGGCCGTCCCCGGAGTCACCACCACCTCCTTCCGGGTCGGAGCCGCAGGCGGCGAGGAGTCCGCCTCCGGCCGTAGCCGCGGTCACGGCGAGAGCGGTTCGGCTGAGGAAGGACCGACGGCTTAACGGGAGCTCGTTGCGGGGGGTGTAACGCACGATGGTCTCCTCGATGCGTTGGTGTCGACTCACAGCCAAAGTCGACGCGAATGAGACTTGCGTCTCATCTGCGTCATTGACTAGCCACCTTTCCACATATTGGAAGGCATCGCAGGCCGTATCCGGCCTTGCGGGGCTCCCAACGCACGGGAGATGCCACGCGCGGTGGCGAGGAGATGGGCGAGACTCGGTCCGTAGGGCTCACTCAACGGAAGGATCAGCGACAACGCGGCGACCACCTGGCCGGTGTGGTTGTAGATGGGGGCGGCCACCGAGAGATGCTCGTTGCGGACCACGCTGGTGGCGTAGCCGGCGCGCCGGATGTCGGCGAGCTTCTGCCGCAGCTCCCGCTCGGTGATCGGGGGGTGCCAGCTCGGCCCGGTGAGCGGGCCGGTGACGATCTCCTCCTGCAGCTCGGTGGGGGCGTGCGCGAGCAGCACCAGCCCGATCGCGGTGGCGTGCAGCTCGTACCGGCCCCCCACCCGGGTGCGGTCGGTGGCGGTCTCCGGGCTAAGGAACCGCTCGACGAAGATGACCTGGTCCTTCTCCCGGATCGCCAGATGCACTCCCCGGTGGGTGGTCTCGAAGAGGTCCTGCATGAACGGCAGGGCCACGCTCCGCAGGCCGCCGGATCGGGGGGTGGCGGCCGCGATCTCCCACAGCCGCAGCCCGATCCGGTACTCGCCGGACTCGTCGCGTTCGAGCGCACCCCATTCGTGCAGCTCACCGACGATGCGATGGGTGGTGCTGAGCGGAACCCCCGATCGCCGGCTGATCTCGGAGAGGCTGAGCCCCTCTCCCGCATCCTTGATCGTGTCAAGGATTCGCAGCGCTCGGCGAAGCACCGATCGCCGCTCGTTCGCCATCTCGATCCGCTCCTTCCGCACCCCAACCCGGCGACCGGTCGAGCCGAGGGCGCGTGTTGCATGATCGCCCAGGTCAGGGCCTGTCACAGTCTCGACAGTGGGGACAGACCGGGATGGATTGGTCAATCCCCCGCACAACCACCCGCTTCGCCGATTATGGACAATTCTGTAAACGATAACTACGCTGCTACCGTCGGCAGGAAGACGATCGGAGCGCCGTCTCGGCGCCCGCCGACGGCCACGCGTACGCGGGCGGCACCGCCGGCCCGCACAGCCCGTACGCGTAGGGAGCTCGTTTCACGCTGCGCCGGGGCGAGGAGACCCGGCCATCGGCCGCGGCACCGTCCGCGGCCCCGCGGAGCGTTCGACCGTTCGGTGACCCCGCCATCGCGGTATGCGCCCGCGCGCCGCCGCATGCCGTCCCGACGTCCGGTCCGCGGATCCCCCGTGCCGTACGGAACCATGCCCAGGGAGAGAGACCCGCCGTCGCGGCCGCGCCGACGACAATCTGTCATGCAATATTGTTCACAATCTTGTCATCCATCCTGGGGCGTGCTTAGCTGACCACCAAGCACCCCCAACGACCCACACCAGGAGGCGTCCGGGGACATGCCCGAACTCGAACACCTGCTCGACCCAACCGGCACCGCCGA
>QGUZ01000046.1 GCA_003242605.1 Actinomycetota bacterium | reverse complement strand
CCGCCTGCTCGCCGTCGCCCGGGAGCTGTGATGATCGATCGTCCCCCCCGCGAGGCCCCCGCCCCGCGCCCCGGCGGAGCCGAGCGGCAGGCCCGGCCGGGGGCGGCCCGCCGGGCCGCCTCCGCGCCCGCCGCGGCCGAGGCCCAGGCGCCCGCCGACGAGGCGTGGACCGCCGCGGCCGGGGTCGCGCGGGTGTCGACGAGCCAGGCGGTGGCCGCCGCGAACCCGCTGCGCGACCCGCGGGACAAGCGCCTGCCCCGGGTGGCGGGGCCGTGCGTGCTCGTGCTGTTCGGCGTCACCGGCGACCTGGCGAAGCGCAAGCTGCTGCCGGCCATCTACGACCTGGGCAACCGCGGGCTGCTGCCGCCCGGGTTCTCCCTGGTCGGGTTCGCCCGCCGCGACTGGACGCACGAGGACTTCGCCAAGGTCGCCCACGACGCGGTGAAGGAGCACGCCCGCACCCCGTTCCGGGAGGAGGTCTGGCAGCAGCTCCGCCAGGGCATGCACTTCGTCAAGGGCGAGTTCGGCGACGACGCGGCGTTCGACAACCTCGCCGCCGAGCTGCGCGAGATCGACCGGACCCGCGGCACCGGCGGCAACTACGCCTTCTACCTGTCGATCCCGCCGAAGTCCTTCCCCACCGTGATCCGCCAGCTGCAGCGCACCGGCCTCGCCCAGGCCTCGAACGGGTCGTGGCGGCGGGTCGTGGTCGAGAAGCCGTTCGGGCACGACCTGCAGTCGGCGCGCGAGCTCAACGCGATCATCGACTCGGTGTTCCCGCCGTCCTCGGTGTTCCGCATCGACCACTATCTGGGCAAGGAGACCGTCCAGAACATCATGGCGCTGCGGTTCGCCAACAACCTGTTCGAGCCGGTGTGGAACCGCGAGTACATCGACCACGTGCAGATCACGATGGCCGAGGACATCGGCATCGGCGGCCGGGCGGGCTACTACGACGGCATCGGCGCCGCGCGCGACGTGATCCAGAACCACCTGCTCCAGCTCCTCGCGCTCACCGCGATGGAGGACCCGGTGTTCTTCGACGCCGACGCGATCCGCCGGGAGAAGGAGAAGGTGCTGCGCGCGGTACGGCTGCCGCAGGACCTGGCGCTGGGCACGGCCCGCGGCCGGTACACCGCCGGCTGGCAGGGCGGCGTGCGGGTCAAGGGCTATCTGGAGGAGGACGGCATCCCGCCGGACTCCACCACCGAGACGTACGCGGCGATCAAGCTGGAGATCGCCAACCGCCGCTGGGCCGGGGTGCCGTTCTACCTGCGCACCGGCAAGCGGCTCGGCCGCCGGGTGACCGAGGTGGCGCTGATCTTCCAGCGTGCCCCGCACCTGCCGTTCAGCAGCACCGACACCGAGATCCTCGGCCAGAACGCGCTGGTGATCCGGGTGCAGCCGGACGAGGGCGTGACGGTGCGGTTCGGGTCGAAGGTGCCGGGCACGGCGATGGAGGTCCGCGACGTCACGATGGACTTCGCCTACGGCGAGTCGTTCATCGAGTCGTCGCCCGAGGCGTACGAGCGGCTGCTGCTCGACGTGCTCATCGGCGACCCGCCGCTGTTCCCGCACCAGACCGAGGTCGAGCTGTCCTGGCAGATCCTCGACCCGATCGAGGAGTTCTGGGCCAAGCAGGGCCCGCCGGAGGACTACCCGGCCGGCACCTGGGGCCCGAAGTCGGCCGACGAGCTGATGGCGCGCGACGGCAGGTCCTGGAGGCGGCTGTGATCGCGCGCACGGCGACCGCGCAAGGGGAGGCGCTGTGACCAGCTTCATGCTCACCTCGACCACGGCGTCCAAGATCGACGCGCACCTGATGAAGCTGCGTCACCAGATGGGCGCCCCGGCGATCGGCATGGTGCTGACGCTGATCGTGGTGGCGGACGAGGCCCGGCAGTACGACGCGGTGCGGGCCGCGACCGAGGCGGCGCGGGAGCACCCGTCGCGCATCCTCGTGGTGATCCCGCGGGACGACGACGAGGGCACCCGGCTCGACGCGGAGATCCGCATGGGCGAGTCCACGCCGGGCGAGGTCGTGCTGCTCCGGCTGTACGGCGAGCTCACCGAGCACGCCGACTCGGTGGTGAGCCCGCTGCTGCTGCCGGACACCCCGGTGGTGGCGTGGTGGCCGATCGACTGCCCGCAGGTTCCGGCGAAGGACCCGATCGGCCTGCTCGCGCAGCGGCGTATCACCGACGCCAAGGCGAGCCCGGACCCGGTGCGGGCGATCCGCTCGCGGGCCGACGGCTACGTGCCGGGCGACACCGACCTGGCCTGGACCCGGCTGACGCCGTGGCGCAGCCTGCTCGCCGCCGCGTTCGACCAGCCGGTCGGCGAGGTCACCGAGGGCCTGGTGGTGGGCGCCGAGCGCAACCCGAGTGTGTGCCTGCTCGCCGCGTGGCTGTCGGAGCGGCTCGGCGCGCCGATCCGGGTCGGGTACGGCCCCGGCCCCGGGCTGACCGAGGTGCGGCTCACCGCGGCCGCGGGCGAGATCGTGGTGACCCGGCAGGACGCCCGGCAGGCCACGCTGGTCCGGCCCGGCCAGGCGCCGCGGCAGGTGGCGCTCGCCCGCCGTCCCGCGTCGGAGCTGCTCGCCGAGGAGCTGCGCCGGCTCGACCCGGACGACGTGTACGCGTCGGCGATCCGGTGGCTCGCCCGGGAGGCGGTGTGAGCACGCCCACCGTCGTCGTGCACCGCGACGCCGAGGTGCTCGCCCAGGCGGTCGCGGCCCGGCTCATCACCCGCCTGGTCGACGCCCAGGCGGCGAAGGGGTCGGCCTCGATCGTGCTCACCGGCGGCACCATCGGCATCGCCACGCTCGCGGCCGTCGCCGCCTCCCCCGCGCACGTCGCGGTCGACTGGCGGAACCTGGACATCTGGTGGGGCGACGAGCGCTACCTGCCCAGCGGCGACCCGGAGCGCAACGAGACCGGCGCCCGCCGGGCGCTGCTCGACCACGTCGACGTCGACCCCGAGCGGGTGCACCCGATGCCGGCCGCCGACTCCGGCCTCTCCCCCGAGGAGGCCGCCGAGGCGTACGCCGAGCAGCTGCGCAAGGCCGCCCGGCCGGAGGACCACGGCCCGGTGCCGTCGTTCGACCTGCTCCTGCTCGGCCTGGGCCCGGACACCCACGTGGCCTCGCTGTTCCCCGGCATGCCGGCGCTGTACGACGAGCGCCCCGTGGTCGCCGTCCACGGCTCCCCCAAGCCGCCGCCGACCCGCATCTCGCTCACCCTGCCCACCATCCGGGCGGCCCGCCAGGTGTGGATCGTGGCGGCGGGCGCCGAGAAGGCCGCCGCCGTACGGCTCGCGCTCTCCGACGCCGGCCCCATCCAGGTGCCCGCGGCCGGGGCGCGGGGGCGCCAGGAGACGTTGTTCCTGCTGGACCGGGCGGCGGCGAGCAAGATCCCTCCGGGCCTGGTTCGCGCGGCCTCGCCCTGAGCGGCGTGGTGCGCGCGGCGTCGCCGCACAGGCTGTATGCGTGATGGCCCTGCCGGAAGCTCCGGCGGGGCCATCTTGTGTTCAGGGCGGGTGGCGCTGTGCGGCTCGATGTGGTGGCGGTGGATCGGGCCTCGGACCAGCCCTGGCGCGGACGATCCCGACGTCGGCAACGGTCCGGCCGGGATCCGTGGCGGGAAAGAAGCCGCGGAAGCGTTCTGGCGCGTGGTCGGGCCGGACACCGGCGCGAGGCGTGGCGCGGCGTTTCGCTTCCCGGGCCCGCTCCCACCGGGTGTCCACCGGCACCTGACGAGGCGGGCCGACATGCCGATCACTGGTGGCCGATTCCCGGCATCGAGGCCACCGAGCCCTGGCCACCGTGCGCGCACCCGCCGCATCTGATCACAAAAGCGCGTGATCAGAGGCCTGCTCGCCGTCTCACGTGGCCATCGCCGTCGGGGCTCCGTCCCGTCGGGTCGGCTGCGTAATCCGTTTGTCGCACCCTCGAAGTAAACGGTACGGTTGAGTTTACTTACGAGGGAAAGGATCGTCACGCATGCCGCAGTTTCGACCCGTATGGAGCCTCACCCTCGCCTCGGTGGCCCAGTTCCTACTCCAGATGAACTTCGCGTCCGCGAACGTCGCCTTACCGGCGATCCGGTCTGACCTCGGCTTCGACGCCGCCACGTTGCAGTGGGTGGTCACCGGCTACGCCCTGACCTACGGCGCGCTGCTGCTGCTCGGCGGGCGGTTCGGCGACCTCGTCGGGCACCGGAGGTCGCTGCTGATCGGCCTGGTGGCCTTCGCCCTCTCCGCGCTGGCCGGCGGGGTCGCCGTGTCGGGCGGAATGCTGATCGGGGCGCGGCTGGCGCAGGGGGCGAGCGCCGCAATGGTCCCCCCGGCGTTGCTCGCGCTGGTCACCGGCGCCTATGTCGAGCCGGCCGCGCGGGCGAGGGCGCTGGGCATCTTCCAGGGGAGCACGGCGGCGGGCGCCGCGGCGGGGATCGTCCTCGGCGGCTTCCTCGTCCAGGCCGCCGGATGGCGCTGGGTGCTCCTCGTCAACACCCCTCTCGTCGCGGTCCTGATCGCGGCGATCCTGTGGGGTGTCCCGCCGTCGATGCCGCGCCGTGGCACGCGGCTCGACATCGCGGGCGGCCTCACCGCGACGGGGGCGATCGCCGCGCTCATCCTCGGGGTGACCCAGGCGCGGGAGAGCGGGGCCGCGATGACCGCGGTCACGCTCGCCGTCGCCGCCGCGCTCGCCGCGGCGTTCGTCGTGGTCGAGCGGCGCGGCTCCGACCCGATGCTGCCCGGCGAGCTCGTCCGCGGCGAGCGGGCGGTCGTCCTGGTGGCCAACCTCATCGTCGGGCTGGTGCTCGCCGGATACGTCTACTTCGTCTCGCTCTACCTCCAGCTCGTGCTCGGCTACAGCCCGCTGATGACCGGGCTCGCGCTGTTCCCCGCGACGATGACCGGGATGACGTTCTCCATGTTCGTCTCCGGCCGGCTCCTCCCCGCGATCGGGGAACGGTGGCAGGGCGTGGCGTCGCTGGTCCTGCTGATGGTCGGCCAGCTCTGGCTCGCCCAGGTGCGGGCCGACGGCACCTACCTCGTGGACGTGCTCGGCGGCATCCTGTTCACCGCCGCGGGGGTCGGGCTCGCGCTGCCCGCGCTGTCGGTCGCGGTGACCGCGGGCGTGGCGCCGCACCGGCGCGGCGTCGCCGGTGCGCTCTTCGTCGCCGGCCAGCAGATCGGCGGGGCCATCGGCGTCGCGGTCCTCGTCGGCATCTCGGCGGCGGGCACGGCCGCGGGCGGCTCCCTGGTCGCCGGGTACGGCCTGGCGTTCCTCAGCACGGCCGTACTGGCGCTCATCGGGGCCGTCACGCTCGGGATCACGACGGTACGCGGGCGGCGCAGCCAGGTGCCGCAGGCGTGATCAGGCGGTGCCGTCCTTGACGGTGGTGAGCACCGCCGTCACGTCCCGGCGGACGGCGTCGAGGTCGACGTCGTCCGCCAGCCTTTCCCTGTCGGGGAGCTCGGTGTTAGGACGGCGGACCCCGAACAGGATCTGCGGCAGCGCGGGGTACACCACGGCGCCGAGCAGGCGGTCGGCGAGCGCCTTCGCCTCGGCGTCCGCAAGGCCGTACCGGGCGCCGAGGAAGGAGGCGAGATACTCCCCCGCGGTGCCGAAGAACGCCTCGTAGAGCTGGGCGCTCACCTCCGGGGTCCGCTCGGCCTCGGAGATGCCGAGCCGGCAGGTGCGCGCGATCCACGTCCACTGGAGCAGCTGGAGGAAGTGGCCGCAGAAGAGCGTCACGGCCTCCACGGGCGTCTCGGCGTAGTTCTCCGGCGGGCGCAGCTTGCCGCGGAACAGCTCCCGGATCCGCTCCGCCACCGCCGCGAACAGCACGTCCTTGGCCGGGAAGTGGGCGTACAGCGAGCGCTTCGACGTCTGGGCGCGTGCCGCGATCATGTCCATCGACGCGCGCTCGAAGCCGTTCTCGAGGAACACCTCCTTGGCCACGTCGAGGATGTGATCCCGCAGCGTCTCGCCCCGCCTCACCATGTCGTCGCCCTTCCCGTGCAAAGTAAACGGTACAGTTCAGTTTCTCCTGGTGACCAAGGGTTATCGTTCCAATGATCGTGGTCGGCAGGCTCACCCGCCGCATCGGCACCAGGCTGCTCACGAATCTCCGGCCGCGACGACCCGGACCCGTGCCCTCGCCGGCCTTGGACCCCTGAAGGGGCACTCCTTCGCCTGGCGAGTATGGGACCGCGGAACGGGAAGGCGACGGCATCGCGCCACACCGAGGCCCTTCTCCTGCCGCATCAGGCATCACGCCAGAACAGGACG
This sequence comes from Actinomycetota bacterium, assembly GCA_003242605.1. Classification (GTDB taxonomy): domain Bacteria; phylum Actinomycetota; class Actinomycetes; order Streptosporangiales; family Streptosporangiaceae; genus Thermopolyspora. Next base: position 18,531 of record QGUZ01000046.1, on the reverse strand, counting down.
GCGGCAAGCCGTGGCCGACGCGTCGGCACGGCATCACAGCCGCTCGCACCACCCACCGGTGGCCCACGGCCTCGGCCGAGCACTCCCCCGGCTCCCCCACCCGCGGCCATGGGCGCGGGAGCGGCCCGGACCCCGCAAACCGCCGCCACTGACTCGTCGGCCACGCGGTGGCCTCCGGCCCGCCCTCAGCGCCCCTGGGTCTCCCTTGCGGGGAGCGGCACCGTCGTGACCGCGCCAGCGCTCGGCGGCCTGCTCGCCCGGGGAACGTCCGCCGGCCCTGCCCGCCTCCACGCCTTACCGGTGGCCGCCCTGGACGTCCCGGCCGCTCTCCGCCACGCCGACCGGGTCGACGACGTTGGGACCGGCGTCGCGGCATTCCGCGCGCGGCTCGCCCGGGTGATGGAAGTGGGCGGTGGTCAACCAGGCCGGATGGTTCCCGGGGTGCGGTGGCACCCGGTGCGCCGGTCGGTCTCGACGATCTCGCGGAAGCCGGAGCCGAGGAGGAAGCCCTGGGCAAGGCCGTTGCAGAGGGACGCGAACCCGGTTGATCGCCGCGGCGAGGACGCCGCCGGGCCGTACGGCACGGCGGGCCTCGCGCGGGGTGGGGACACGGTCCTCCCGTTCGTCGAGGTGGCGGAGCGGGCCGGGCAGCGGGGGCGCGTCGAAGGCGTCGTCGGCGACCGGGAGTCCGCGGGCGTCGCCGAGCCGCGCGATAACGGCGGGGCCGTCCCGGGCGAGCCGGGCGGTGGCCGGACATGCCACCGTCTTGCCGCCATTCCGCGCTCCGGGCTGCGCCGGCCACCGGGCCGGATGGTCCCGCCGGGGAGGCCGCCCCACGGGTGACGGACCACGGCCGCGGCCAACCGGTCGCGGCCGTGGGCGTGGGACCCGATGGCATTTTCGCCGTCGGCCCGGCTTGGACGGTGTTCCCACCGGTCGTCACATCACCATATCGGCCTATTCGCACACCTCGGCCTGTTTGGCGCATTTTTCAATAGCGACCGAGCGAATTCCACACGCTTCATTTTCCGACATCGAACCGGTTCGCAGGCGCCCGTTGAACCGGGGCCGGGAATTCTTCCGTCAACGCCTTTCACACCCTGCGGCATTTCAGGAAAACGCGCCGCTGACGCCTGCTTTCTGCCGAGGAGAACCGGATGCTCCCACATATCACGAAAATCCGTGACGCGGTCGCCCGCGCCGTATCCGTGGCGGCGCTCGCGCTGCCGGCCTGCCCGGCCTCCCCCGCCCAGGCGCAGTCGGTGGTGCCCTGCAACGACGTACCCGCCCTGATCAGCGCCATCAACGCGGCCAACGCCGCCCCGAACCTGAGCAGCATCCTGCTCGCCCCCAACTGCGTCTACCACCTGACGGCGGAGACCGGCCCGCTGCCCGCCATCACCACCCCCGTCGTGATCACCGGCAACAACGCCACCCTGCAGCGCGACGAGGGTGCTCCCGGCTTCCGCATCCTGGAGGTCGGCGCCGGAGGCAACCTCACCGTGCGGTCGCTCACCGTGACCGGCGGAAACGTCACCGGCGACGGCGGCGGCATCTTCGTCGCCGCCACCGGCACGCTCACCGGGACCTCGGTCCGCGTCATCGGCAACGCCTCGACGATCAACGGCGGCGGAATCGCCAACCAGGGAACCACGCGCCTGACCTTCAGCACCGTCTCCCAGAACGCCGCGAACCCGGAGAGTTTCGGCGGCGGCATCTACAACAGCGGCACGCTGACGCTCACCGGCACGAACGTCACCGGCAACACCGCCTACGGCGGCTCGGGTGTCATCAACGACATCGGAGGGAGGCTCGACGTCACCGGCGGCCGCCTTTCCGGCAACACCGGCATGTTCGGCGGCGGGCTCTACAACGATGGGAACGCCACGCTCGTGAACGTCGTGGTCGAGCAGAACTCCGGGTCCCTGGGCGCCGGCGGCATCTACAACAGCGGAACGCTCACCGTCCGGATCGGCAGGATCACCGGCAACACCGCCCCCGAGCCCGGCGCCGGCACAGGCGCGGGCCTGTACAACGAGAGCGGCGCCACCGCGACGCTGGTGGCCGTCCCCATCCAGAACAACGTGGCGGCCGAGGACGGCGGCGGCGTGTACAACTCCGGAACGGTCCTCACCACCCTCCCCACGATCACCGGCAACACCCCGAACAACTGCTCGGGCCCCAACCCCGTCCCCGGCTGCGTCGGATAGGGATCCCCGGGGAGAGCCCCGCCCTGGCGGCGCCGCCGGAGTCGGGGCCGCCCCGGCACCAGCGGAACGACGGGGGCGGTCCCGCCAAGCGGCGGCCGCGCACCGCCCCCGCATCGCCGTACGGCTACCGCACCGGCTCGACCCGGGCCCGCACATGCTTGTGCCACGGCGTGCCCGCGTACGGGTCGCGGTCCTCGGCACGGGTGAGCTCGTTCGGCGGGGCGCCGGTGAGGACGGGCTCGCCGGACGCGTCCGGGTAGCGCAGGCCGAGGCCGTTCGGGAGGGTGATGTGGCCCGGCTGCACGGTGTCGGTGAGCTCGGCCACGGCGTCGACCGAGCCGCGGCGGGTGGTGACGCGGACGGGGTCGCCGGAGGCGATGCCGAGGCCGGCGGCGTCCTTGGGGTTGATGCGCAGTACTCCGGAGGCGTCACGGCGGCGCCAGGCCGGGTCGCGGATGATCGTGTTGGCGGTGAACGCGCGGCGCTCCCCGGCCGACAGCACGAACGGGTACGCGGGGTCGGCGGGCGGCCCGTCGCCGAGCGCGGCGATCTCGGCGAGCAGCTCGGGGATGGCGAGGTGGATGCGGCCGTCGGGGGTGCCGATGCGCCGCAGGCCGTCGCCGGGCGCGTCGACCGCGTACACGACGCCGGACGGGCTGTTCAGGATCGCGTCGAAGAGGTTCTCGCCGAGCTCCGCGCCCTCGCCGGGGATGCCGGCGCGCCGTACCGCGTCGGGGTGCGCCGCGGCGACCTTGTGGGCGAGGGCCCAGAGGGTGGCCGCGGCGGCCGCGCCGTACGGCAGGGTGGGGCCGAGGGTGCGGTAGAGGACGATCGGGGCGACCTTGGCGAGGGCCGGGTCGGCGGCGACGGCCCGCCGGAACGCCTCGGCGAACGCGGCCCGGCCCCGGGCGGCCGCCTCGCGCAGGGACGTCAGGTCGGGCAGGGCGCCGATCGCCTCGCAGAGGCGGGCGTAGATCTCGGGCTCGGGCAGCAGGTCGGCGCCGGGCGGCGGGTCGAGCACGGGCCGGCGCAGGTGGAAGTGGTTCGCCGGGGTCTCCAGGTTGAAGAACGTGGCCTCCCACTTCTCGAACTGGCTGGGGACGGGCAGCACGTAGTCGGCGAGCCGGGCGGTCTCGGTCATCGCGACGTCGATGACGACGAGCAGGTCGAGGGCGCGCAGGGCCTCGCGCATGCGCGGGGAGTCGGCGAGCGAGTGCGCCGGGTTCGCCGAGTCGACGATCATTGCGCGGTAGCGGGCCGGGTGGTCGGTGAGGATCTCGTCGGCGATCACGTTGCACGGCACGAGGCCGGAGATGATGCGCGCGCCGGCCACCGGGCTGAACCGGTCGCGTTCGCCGCTCCAGTGGGAGGGGGCGTGCAGCTGGGCGAACATGATCGGCGGGTTGTTCGTGCCGATCCGGCCGAAGTTGCCGGTAAGCAGGTAGATGAGGGCGTCGAGGTAGCTGTTCACCGTGGAGTGCAGGGTCATCTGCACCCCGAGGTCCTCGTGTACGGCGACGCTCTCGGCCGCGGCGATGCGCCGGGCGGTGCGGCGCACCAGCTCCTCGGGCACGCCGGAGATCTCGGCGTACCGGGCGATCGGCACCTCGGCGAGGACGGCGGTGACCTGGTCGAGCCCGACCGTGTGCGCGGCGAGCCAGTCGCGGGCGATGCGGTCCTCCTGGACGAGCGTCGCGGCGAGTGCGGCGAGCAGCCAGGCGTCCGTGCCGGGGCGGGGCGCGAGGTGGATGTCGGCGATCTCGGCGGTCTCGGTGCGGCGCGGGTCGATCACGATGAGGCAGCGGGCCGGGTCGCGGGAGATCTCGCGCAGGGTGGGCCGGGCGCGCGGGATGCCGTGCGACTGCCAGGGGTTCTTGCCGATGAACACCGCCACCTCGCAGTGCTCGAAGTCGCCGGTGGCGAGGTCGCCGAACAGCCGGTCGTGCACCCAGAACTGCCCGGTCTTCTCCTGGGCGAGCGCGCTGGAGCGGTACCGCGCCCCGAGCGCCCGCATCAGCGCCAGGCCGTACGAGCCGCAGAGGTGGTTCCCCTGCCCGCCGCCGCCGTAGTAGAAGATCGTCTCGCCGCCCGCGGCCTCGCGGATCGCGAGCAGCCGCTCGGCGACCTCGGCGATCGCGGTGTCCCAGCCGACGCGCTCGAACGTGCCGTCGGCGCGGCGCCGCAGCGGGTGGGTGAGCCGGTCCGCGCCGTTCTGGTAGTGGTCGAGCCGCAGCGGCTTCTCGCACGTGTAGCCCCTCGAGGCCGGGTGCCGCCGGTCGCCCCGGATCCGGGCGAGCCGCCTGCCCGCCACCTGCACCTCCAGGCCGCAGTTGCTCGCGCACAGCACGCACGCCGTCGGCCGCCACCCACCGTCCATCGCAGGCCTCCTCGACCCGATCTGGATTCACTTTTCGAACTCAGGGTACGGCACGGCGCGCGGCCTGTCGCCCCTCTCGCCGCGGCCCGCTGGGCGCAGGGCGGGGAAAGGGGCGGTCATCGGCTGGCATACGATGACTCCCGGTCGACTCCCGGTCGCCGCTGGAAGGCCGGTAAGCCCTGAACGAGGAAAGGCACGATGAGCGAGCAGAAGCAGAGCCACGCAGGTCGGCTGACGTCGTGGATCGCGGTCGGCGTGATCTTCGCCGGGTTCGTGATCGGCGGCTACGCGCTGACCGCCGGGCCGAACTGGACCCTGTTCTGGATCGGCGGTGTCGGCCTGTGCGCGCTGGGCGGCATCCTCGCCCTGGTCTTCGACGTCTACAGCGACGTCATCGTGGACAAGCCCCGTAACGTGCCGGCCCAGCCGATCAGGATGCGCTGACCCGTTCCCCGGCCGCTCGGCGGCCGGTCCAGGACGGCGCCGGACGTCCGGTACGCGCGCCGGCGGGCCCGGATCGGTTTCGCGGCCCGCCCCGGCCCGTACCCCACAGGCCCGTCCACGTTCCTCACCGGGCGGCCTTCGGCCCCCGAGCCATGCGGCGGCGAGGCGGGACTCCCTGGAGGCGACGGGTTCCGCCCACCGCTCTCTCACCTGCCGGCGCGCACGTACGGCACGGCGGCGCGACGGCCCCGATCCGCACCCTCGGCCGCGCCACGACCGCGCCTCGCCACGCCCCCGTCTCGGCATCGCAAGCGGCCGGCTCGGCCATGCCACCCGCCACCCGGCCACGGCACCGCCGTACGGCGGGCTTTCCGGGCGACGGGTTCTCCCCCCCCCTTCGGCCCGCCCGCGGCGTGGGCCGCCCCGCCCCGCGGCCCCCCCACCGGCCCCCCCCGGGGGCAGGGAGGGAGGACCGGCGGGCCCCGCGGCGGGGGCGCCGCGGCCCCCGCCGCGATCACGAGGAACCCCCGAACACCTGCCGCCCCGCCTCCTCGGCCGGGGCGGCCCGAGGCACCACGCGGCTCCGGCCGACGGCACCGGGAGCCGGGAGTGCGGTCAGTGCACGGCGGCGGTCCGCACCCCCACGGGGATGCGGGCGTCGATGAGGCCCGGGTCGTCGGTGTACGTCAGGGTGGCGCCGAACGAGACGAGCAGCCGGCGCATGCGGGCGTTGTCCGACAGCATGTTCGCCTTCACCTCGGCGAGGCCGAGGTCACGGGCGGTCTGCAGGAGCATGTCCAGGAGGATCCGGCCGAGGCCGCGGCCCTGCCACCGGTCCTCCACGAGCAGGTTGATCTCCCCGATGCCGGGCTCCGAGGTGAACGTGAGCCCGGCGAGCGCCACCACGCGGCCGTCGTGGCCCACCACGAACGACCGGCCCCGGCTGCGGTCGCACATGCGCTCGAAGAACCCGGCCGGGAGGGTGGGCGAGGCGACGAAGTAGCGGCTGCGGCGGGTCTCCGGCGAGCACCGTTCGTGCAGGTCGCGCACTGCCTCGCGGTACATCATCGTGAGCGGCCGGATCGTCACCTCGGTGCCGTCGGCGAGCCGGACCGTGCGCTCGGCGCCGCGGGACTCCTCGGCGGGCGGCTGGGCGAGCCGGACCAGCGCGGCGGCACGGGCGGCCTCGGTGAGCGTGAACGGCAGGCCGCTGCGGCGCAGCCGTACCGCGCGGCGGGGCGCGACCGGCACGGTGAGCAGCGTCGGGTCGGGCAGCTCGCTGATCTCCGCCCCGTACACCCAGCGGGCGTCGTCGGCGCGGAGCAGCTCGCCGAGGAGCTCGGGCAGCCGCCACGGGGTCGCCCGCAGCCGGGCGGCGATGAGCAGCGCCCGGGTCGGTTCGTCGGTGAGCTCGTGGGCGGAGGCCGGCACCACCTGCACCCGGCGCCCGCCGGCCTCCTCCAACGCGGTCCGCACGGCCTCCGGCGACGCCGGGATGTCGGCGATGAACTCGTCCACCGTGCCGTCGCTGTCGGGCTGCACGCTCAGGTTGAGGATGTTCCCGTCCTTCGCGGCGATGGCGGCGGCGAGGCCGGCGAGCCGGCCCGGTCGTTCGTCAACGGTCGTGCGAATCCTGAGAAACCCCATGCTGGTGAACACTCCCTCCGGTTCGCCGACCAGCCTGCCGGACCGGTGTTACGCAACTGCTACACAAAAGTGGCCACGCCGTTTCATGATGAAATGTGCAGATTTATCCCGACTTGTTCCGAATTCCGAAGGTGCGGGAGGGAGAAACCGACGGATTCCGTGGCCCACACGGATCGTCGGGTTCACCCGGCCGCCCGCCGAGCCGCCGCGCGGCGCCCTGACCGGGAGATGCCCGCCGGCCCTCGCCCGCGTCAGCCGTGCCGACGCAGGCCGTCGATGACGGCGCGCACCACCCGCTCGGCGCCCTGGGCGACCGCGCCGTCGGGGTCGATGCCGACCTCCCGGCTGTACTCGACCGTGATCCGCACGTTGCTGACGCGGACCCGGTAGCCCACCCGGTACTCGCGCCACTCCTCGCGGCGCACCCGGCGGTAGGTGAAGGCCTCGTGGCCCAGGCCCGCGACCTCGCGCACCTCGTCGGAGAGCCGCGGCTCGATGCGCCGGTCGAACGCGAAACTCCGCTCGGCGTCGTCCTCGTCCTCGTCCAGCTCCAGGGTGACCGACAGCCGGGCGCGGTCGTTCTCCTGCACCTGGAAGTCGCTGTACCAGCTGCACGTGCCGCGGTCCCGGGAGCCGGTGGCCGGGCTGCGCTCGCCCCTGGGGACGAGCTCGCTCACCAGATCGTCGGGCACCAGGTCGCACGGCTTGTCGGGGAGCCTCGCGAACGGCCCCACGTTCAGCGCGACGGGTGAGGGGGTGGCGGAGGCGGTCGCGGCCGCCCGCGGGGAGCCGGCGGGGAGGAGGTCGGCCGGGACGAAGAGCGCGGCGGCGGCGCCGAGCACGGCGGCGCCGGCGAGCCCCGGCACGAGGCGCTGCGCGCGCACCCGGCGGCCGCCGGAGCGCGCCGTGGCCCCGCCCGCCGGATCGGCCGGCGCGGACCACGGGCCGGTCGCCGCGTCCCCGGCCACCCGGGTCGGGATGTCGTGGGTCGCCGCCCCGGCCGTGTTCTGCAGAACGGTGAGGATCACGGCCGGGTGCGGGCGGCGGGCCGGGTCCGGGGAGAGCAGGTCCCGCAGCAGCGCGGTGAACGGGTCGGACGGTTCGAGCGCGATCCCCTCCCGCGCGGCCTCCGCCGTCGCCGCCGGGGTGGCGTGCACGAACGGCGGCGTGCCCATCGCCGCCGTGTACAGCACGGCGCCGAGCGACCACAGGTCCCCCGCCGGGGACGGGGCGTCCGGCGCGGTGAAGCCCGGCAGCCTGCCGACGGTCTCCGCGGCGAGCGACGGGATCCCGAAGTCGGCCACCCAGATCCGGCCGTCGACCGCGAGCAGCACGTTGCCCGGGTGCAGGTTGCCGTGCACCATGCCGCGCTCGTGCGCGTAGGTCAGCGCGGCCAGCACGGCCAGGCCGATCGACGCCGCCACGGCCGGGCCGAGCGCGCCGCGCCGGTGGACCTCCGCCCGCAGTGACCGGCCGGGCACGGCCTGGGACAGCACCCACACCGCGCCGCCGTCCGCGACCACGTCGAACACGGGGTTGATCGAGGGGTGCCCGCCGCCGAGCGCCATCGCCTCCTGCCGGATCCGGTCCACGGGCACGCCTGCGGGCGGCGTCAGCCGCTTCCCCGCCACCTGCATGCCGGTGGCGTGGTCGAGTACGAGCAGGGCACGGCCGGGCGCGCCCGGTCCGAGCGGGCCGAGCGGCTCGATCCGCGTGCCGTTCATCCCGCACCTCCCGTCGCACACCCGTGCCCGCGGCCCCGCGCACGGCGGGCGCGGGCGGCTAAGCGCCCGGGCACCGTCATGCCGTCTCCGCGAGCTCGGCCGCCACGGTGCGCGCCGCCCGCAGCGCGGCGTTCCGCAGCTGCGGCGTCACCCGGGTCTCGTTGGTCAGGACCTGCACCTCGACCGTCAGGGTGTCGATGCGCAGCCACACGGTGCTCGTCGCGGTGGAGAACAGCGTCGACGAGCCGTCCTGGGCGAAACCCTCGTCCCCGATGCCGCGCACGTTGCGGATCGGGCTCGTCCCGCCCTCGTCGATCAGGTCCGAGCCCGCCTTGGCCGCCTGGCGTCTGCGGAGCGCGGCGAAGATCTGCCGGGCGGTCGCCTCGTCGGGATGGGACTTGATGGTGACGGAGGCGTCGCCCATCCGCACCGAGCACGTGTTGCCGGGCGTGGCGGACGGCCGGTAGCTCGCCGAGAGACGCGTGCAGGGGTCGGCCGGGCGCGACGGGCGGGGCCGGGCCGTGGGGGTGGTGGCGGCGGCCGCCGCCGGGGTGGCCGACGGCTCCGCCGCCGGGGCCCGATCGAGCACGAGGGGCAGGGCGATCGCCCCCGCCGCCGCGACGGCGAGCGCCGCCCCGGCGACCGCGAGGAGCGGCCCGCGCCCGCGCGGCGCGGCCTGCCCGCTCGGCACGGTCGGCGGGCCGTTGTCGGTGATCAGGGCGCGGGCGAACGGCACGGCGGCCGAGGAGGCGGCGGCCGCGAAGGCGGCGCGGATCGCGGCGGTGTCGTGCGGGCCGTACAGCAGCGCGTGGATCGGCTGGGCGAGCGGCCCCTCGCTCGGCGGGCCGGTCTCCGGGGTGCGCGCCTCGGTGGCGTACAGCAGCGTCGCGCCGAGCGCGCGCAGGTCGTCGGCGGGGTCCGCGGGCGTCCCGTCCACGGGGGCGAGGCCGAGCCCGGCGAGCAGGATGTCGCCGGTGTCGGCGACGAGCACGTTCGCCGGGACGACCGCGCGGTGCGTGCGGCCTCGGGAGTGGATCACGCCGAGGGCGTTGAGCACCCGCATGCCGATCTCGGCCGCGTGCGTGGTCGACCCCGGCCCCGTCGCCGCGACGATCCGGTCGAGCGGGCGGCCCCGGACGTGGTCGTCGCACACGCACGCCTCGCCGTTCTCGGTGAGCACGTCGTGCAGCGTGACCAGGGCCGGGTGGTTGATCACGGCGGCCGCCCGCGGCTCGGCGAGGACCGCCTCGATCGCCTCGGGCGGGCCCGGCGGCAGCGGGATGCGGGTGACCGCGACGTCGCGGTGGAGCACGGTGTCGCGGGCGAGCCAGGTACGGCCCGCCGAGCCGAGCGCCTCCACCAGCGTGTACCGCCCGGCCAGGACCATTCCGTTCATCGGCGCAACGCCTCCACGATCGACTTGGCCGCCGCCACCGCCTGGTCGCGCATTCCGGAATCGCCGTCGGCGTCCTCGCGCTCCAGCGACAGCTTCGCCACCAGATTGCTCACCCTGAACACGATCGTCACCTTATGACGGGAGAACTCGGTGTCCGACCACACGATCGCCTCGTCGCCCACCCCGGGCAGGTCGCGCACCACCTGCCCGCCGTCGCGGCCGTAGCGCCGCTCGGCCTCCTTGCGGCGCGCGTCGAGCAGGTCGGCGGCGTACAGCACCTCGGATCCGGTCCCCGTCGGCTGCTCCAGGTCGAGTTCGAGCGACAGCCGTGGAGTCAAACCTCCCCGGGCGGGAGTCCAGCTGCACTTTGCCGTCCCGTCGGGGCTGATCGACGGCCGCGGGATCACCTTCGCGGCCTGCTCCTCGGTGAGCAGCCCGCACGCCCGCGGCAGCGCGGCGAACCGGCCCGGCGGCCGGGTGGCCGACGGGCTCGCCGACGCGCCCGGTGACCCGTCCGGCGGCACCGGGTCCGCGGCCGCGGCCGGGCCGGTGGCGATCCGCGGCACCAGCACGGCGGCCGCCCCGAGCAGTGCGGCGACGACCAGCGACACCGCCGCCAGCGGCAGCGGCACGCCGCCCTTGGCCGCGCCCCCGCCCCCGGGCCGGGTGTCCGGGAGGGCCGCCCCCTGGGCCACCGCCTCCAGCCGGGCCCGGAACTCGGCGGGCGACGGCCGCCGCTCCGGCTCCCGCTCGAGGGCCGCGGCGAGGACCGGCCACAGCGGGCTCGACGAGGGGGCGGGCGGCTCGGTGAGCACGGCGCCGATCGTGGCCAGGGCGGTCTCCCGCTCGTACGGCCCCCGCCCCTCCACGGCGGTGTAGATCGTGGCGGCGAGCGCCCACAGGTCCGAGGCGGGACCGGCGGCCTGGCCCGGGGTGCCGAGCAGGCACTCGGGCGCGGTGTAGCCGGGCGTGCCGACCGGCGCGCCCGGCTGCGCGTCGGCGAGCAGCGCGATCCCGAAGTCGGACAGCACCACCCGCCCGTCGCCGGTGATCAGCACGTTCGCCGGTTTCACGTCCCGGTGGAGCACCCCGGCCGCGTGCGCCGCCTCGAGCGCCGACAGCACGGCGAGGCCGATCCGCGCCGCCCGGTCCGGGGGCAGCGGGCCGTTCTCCCGGATGATCCGGTCGAGCGAGTGGCCGGGCACGAGCTCCATGACGATCGACGGGTCGCCGCCGTCCTCGACGACCACGTCGTGCACGGCCACGATCGACGGGTGCCGCAGCATGGCGGCGGCGCGCGCCTCGGCGAGCGCCCGCTCGCGCAGCTCGGCGCGTTCCTCCGGGGCGATCTCGGGCGCGAGCCGTACCCGCTTGAGCGCGACCTGGCGGCCGAGGCTCTCGTCGTGGCAGCGCCAGACGACGCCCATGCCGCCCTCGCCGATGGGCTCGATCAGCCGGTAGCGTCCGCCGACGAGCTCGGTCATCTCACATCCCGGCGAGCTTCTTCGCGGCCGCCCGGGCGAGGGTGAGCGCGTTCTCCCGGACCCGGCCGGCCCGTGCGGGGTTGAGATCGGCGTACTCCGCCGACACGATCAGGTTGCTGACACGGAACTGCACCTCGGACCGCACCCGGGTGCCGGTGGCGTTGGCGCTCAGGTCGACGGCGAACGCCTCCTCGCCGATCCCCTTCACGGTGCGCGCCTCGGTCGAGCTGAGCCGCATCGTCCCGCGCATGCCGATGTCGGTCCACATCCAGATGATCGAGTCCGACGGCCTCGAACGGTTCCTGTTGCTGACGAAGCGCTCGTGCGCCTCCTCCGGGCTCGTCTCCCAGTACTCCTTCTCGCCGAGGAACGGCTTGATGGGCGCGAGAACGACCCCGGCGCCGTCGGCGGCCCACTGGCAGCCGTCGCCGTCGGAGGACGGGCCCTTGCGGAACCTGCCGGGAAGGACCTTGCCGACCTGCGCGTCGGTGAGCAGCGTGCAGAAGTCGAGGGGCTTGGTGAACTTGCCCTGCTCGACCGTCGGCGTGACCTGCGGGGCGACCGGCGAGGCGGCCGTCGGCGAGGTCTGCGCGGTCACCCGGCCCGCGGCGACCGGAGGCGGCCGGTCGCGGACGGTGCCGTACCAGGCGAGGGCGGCGACGAGGGCGATTCCGGCGAGGCCGGACGCCACGACGATCCCGGTCCCCCTCCGGCGGCGCGGGCCGCTCGGCAGGGTGGCGGGCGGCCGGGGCGGCACGATCGGCCGGGGCGGCGGCGGGGGAAGCCGCACCTGCCCGCCGTCGGCGACCGTGCGCAGCAGCCGGGCCGCGGTCTCGGTGTCCGGCCGCTCGGCGGGATCCGGGGCGAGCATGCGCAGCAGCACCGAGCCGAGCGCCGCGCCCGCCCGCTGCGGCGGCGGCGCCTCCTCGGTGAGCACCTTGTGCAGCACCGCGACCGGAGAGGCCGCGTGGAACGGCGGCCTGCCCTCCACGGCTGCGTACAGCGTGGCGCCCAGCGACCACACGTCCGACAGCGGCCCGCCGCGGTCCCCGCGCACCCGCTCGGGCGGGATGTACCCGGGCGAGCCGACGAGCGCCCCCGACCGGGTGATCGTCACCTGCCCCTCCACGCGGGCGATGCCGAAGTCGGTGAGCACGGTGCGGCCGTCCTCGCACAGGAAGACGTTCGCGGGCTTGACGTCCCGGTGCTGCACGCCCTGGGCGTGCGCGGCCGCGAGCGCGCCGAGCAGCTCGACGCCGAGCCGCGCCACCTGCTCCGGGGACAGCACCTCCCCGGCCTTGAGCAGGTCCTGGAGGCTGCGGCCGCGCAGCAGCTCCATCACGATCCACGGCCGGCCCTGCTCGGTCACCACGTCGTGCACGCTCACGATCGACGGGTGCCGGAGCTGTCCGGCCGCCTGCGCCTCGCGGACCATGCGGGCGAAAATCTCGTCACGGTCGCCCTCGTCGACCGCGGGAGGCAGGATCACCTCCTTGACGGCGACCTCCCGCCCCAGCGCCTCGTCCTGGGCGACCCACACGGCGCCCATGCCGCCCCTGCCGAGGAGGCGGACCAGGCGATACCGTCCAGCGATCCGTGTGTCAGGCCGACCGAGCATGGCACCGATGCTATTGGGCCCACTGTGACGCCGTGTGCGATACGGTCACTCGGGATTATCACCGCGTATGCCCGCATGCGCGGCCGGTTCCGGCCGCCGTCCGGCGGAGGTCAGCCCGGGATGATCGATTGCAGGGCCTGAGCGATGCGGCCGAGCACCTCGGTGAACTGGGCGATCGGCTCCAGGCGGGCACGCAGCCGCTGCCACGCGCCCGCGATCCGGCCGGGGTCTCGCTCCTCCTCCTGCCGGGCGGTCTCGTCGAGGATCTCCTCGGCGTCCCGGCGTGCCCGTTCGGGGTGGTCGACACGGTCCGCGTGCGCGGCCAGCAGGTCCAGCAGCTCGCCGATCAGCGGGCGGAGCCGCTCCAGGTCGGTCTCCTCGGCCGGGTTCGGGCCGGCCCCGATGTGCTGCACGAAGGTCGAGCGGTCGCCGCCGAACTGGCTGTAGGCGAAGCTGCCGCTGTAGTGGCTGCCCACGTGCCCTCCCCTGCGCGCCGGGGGCGATGTTCTGCGTGAACGTGGAACCCGTGCCGCCGAACCGGCTGTTGTAGAAGGTCCCGACGTTGTAGTGGGTCGTGCTGGACATGGAGACCGCCACGGCCTGCTGGCGGTAGGCGGTGGTGTCCACGACCTTCTCCTCGAGGACGTCGAGCACGGCGGCGGCCGGTGATGACCTCTTCACATCATGAACAGGCCCGCCGTGAGGATGTTTGACGCCGGTTCAACCTGATGGACCGCAGACCATCCGATATACGCAAAATCACGATTTGCGATTTCGGAGCTGGCGTCCGCTCGGCGAACGCCGCGCCCGGCCGGCCGCCGGACGCGGGGACGCGGCGACCCCGGTGCTCCCGCGCGCCGCGCCTCCGCCATCATGGGCCTGGGCCCGCGGGACGAGGGGAGGCGGATTGGCGGACGTGCTCTTCCGGGGCGGCCGGGTGTTCGCCCCGACCGGCCCGGACGGCGAGGGGGCCGGGCCGTTCGACGGGGCGGTGCTGGTGCGCGGCGGCCGCATCGCCGCGGTGGGCCCCGAGGCCGAGGTGGTACGGCGGGCCCGCGAGCTGGGCGCGAGCCGTACCGAGACCGTGGATCTCGCGGGCGGGCTGCTCGTGCCGGGGTTCGTGGACGCCCACGTCCACCCGGTGCACGCGGGCCTCGACCGCGCCGCCTGCGATCTGTCCGAGGCCGGCGACCTGCCCGGCTACCAGGAGCGGGTGCGGGCGTACGCGGCCGCGCACCCGGACCGGGAGTGGATCACCGGCGGCGGCTGGGACATGTCGGCGTTCCCCGGCGGCCTGCCGCACCGGCGCCACCTCGACTTCGTCGACCGCCCCGTCTACCTGGTGCAGTCCGACCTCCACGCGGCCTGGGTGAACGGCCGCGCGCTGGAGCTCGCGGGCATCGACCGGGACACCCCCGACCCGCCGGACGGCCGCATCGAGCGCGACCCGGACGGCACCCCGAGCGGCGTGCTCCACGAGGGCGCGATGGACCTGGTCGGCCGCCTCACCCCACGCCCCACCGAGCGGGACCTGCTCGACGCCCTGCTCGAGGCGCAGCGGTACCTGTTCTCGCTCGGCGTCACCGGCTGGCAGGACGCGATCGTCGGCCCGTACGCGGGCGTGGACGACCTGCTGCCCGCCTACCTTTCGGCGGCGGGCTCGGGCGCGCTCCGGGCCAAGGTCGTCGGCGCGCTGTGGTGGGACCGGACCCGCGGCGTCGAGCAGATCGAGGAGCTGAAGGAGCGCCGCTCCCGGGCCGCGGGCCTGCCCACGTTCCGCGCCACCAGCGTGAAGATCATGCAGGACGGCATCCCGGAGAACTTCACCGCGGCCGTGCTCGAGCCGTACTGCGGCCGCGGCGGCGAACGCGGCCTGTCCTACGTCGACCCGGTGCTGCTCAAGGAGTACGTGGCCGCGCTCGACCGGGAGGGCTTCCAGATCCACTTCCACGCCATCGGCGAGCGCGCCGTGCGCGAGGTGCTCGACGCCCTGGAGAACACCTCCCCCGCCAACCGCCACCACATCGCCCACCTGCAGATCATCGAGCCGTCCGACGTGCCGCGCCTCGCCGCCCTCGGCGTCACCGCGAACCTGCAGGCGCTGTGGGCCTGCCACGACCCGGAGATGGACGAGCTGTGCATCCCCCACCTCGGCGCGGAGCGCGCCGCCTGGCAGTACCCGTTCGCCGACCTGGTACGGCACGGCACCCGCCTCGCCGCGGGCAGCGACTGGCCGGTCACCTCCGCCGACCCCTTCCAGGCGATGCACGTGGCCGTCAACCGCACCCTGCCGCCGGACGACCCCGACTACGCCACCCACCCCGGGGCCGCCACGCCGTTCCTCCCCCACCAGGCCCTCGACCTGGCCACGATCATGACCGCGTACACGGCCGGCTCGGCCTGGCTCAACCGCTCCCCCGCCGGCGTGATCGCCGAGGGCGCCCCGGCCGACCTCGCCGTCCTCGACCGGGACCCGTTCCGCCTGCCGCCCGCGGAGATCTACACCACGAAGGTCGAGATGACCTTCGTCGACGGCGAGTGCGTGCACCAGTGACGGCGCCGCCGCCGCGCGCCCGCACGGCTTCGCCTCATGTCCGATGAGCCGGGCGCGCGAGGTGGCGGCGCGTCGTCCTCGGGCCCGACCGGATCCCCGTCATCACCGACGCGCGGCAGGCCGCCGCCTGCCTCCCGCCCGCCGTCGGCGAGGGCCGCCGAGAGCCCCTCGACAACCGCGTCCACGGGCACGCCCGGGCCAGGTGCGACCGCAGGTCGACGAAGATCTCGGCCCGCCGTACCCCGTTGTCCCGGGCGCGGCGCAGGTAGCCGGGGGCCATGGCGGAGAAGTCACGCTCGGTGCGCGGCGCCGCCATGTTCGCGCCCAGGACGTCGAGGAAGCTCTGCAGGCCCCGGAACCGGTAGCGGGCGCGCAGCCAGTCGGCGTCGGCCACCGGGAGCGCCACGCCGTTCCGCCGCGCCGGCGCGACCACGAGCTCCGGCTCGAGAGTGCCCTCGATGTGCACGTTGCGTTTCGCCTTGGGCGGCATCTCCCCGGGCTCCCTCCGCCCTGGGCGATGCTAGCCCGCCGCACGGCGCGCGCAGGGCGCGCCTAGGGCCGCGTGAAGGTCAGGTGGGTGACGCCGGAGGGCGTGGTGACCGACTCGACGCGGAAGCGCCTCTCCAGCCCTTCCAGGCCGTCCCAGAGCCGTACGCCGCGGCCGAGGACGATCGGGACGAGCACCAAGTGCAGGTGGTCGATCAGGTCGGCCTCGAGGAACCGGCGGACCGTGGTCGGGCCGCCGCCGATCCGCACGTCGCGGCCGCCCGCGGCCTCCCGGGCCCGGCGCAGCGCCTCCTCCGGCGTGGCGTCGATGAAGTGGAACGTGGTGCCGCCCTCCATCTCCAGTGGCGGGCGCGGGTAGTGGGTGAGGACGAAGACCGGGGTGTGGAACGGCGGGTTCGGGCCCCACCAGCCCTTCCACTCGTGGTCCCGCCACGGGCCGCGCTGCGGGCCGAACTTGTTGCGTCCCATGATCTCCGCGCCGATGCCCGGGTCGTGCTGCGCGGCGAACGCGTCGTCGGCCCCGGTCTCGCCCCCGGTCTCGCCCTGCATCGCCCGGAAGGCGCGGGTGGCGAACAGCCACTC
Organism: Actinomycetota bacterium; assembly: GCA_003242605.1. GTDB lineage: Bacteria > Actinomycetota > Actinomycetes > Streptosporangiales > Streptosporangiaceae > Thermopolyspora. Next base: position 1,988 of record QGUZ01000046.1, on the reverse strand, counting down.
GTGGAGCCGCCCGCCGGCGTGGCCGAACGGCGCCTCCAGGCTCTGCCCCTCCCCCGTGGCGTAGCCGTCCAGGCTGACGGAGAGGTTGTGGACCCGCACCCGCGACATCGTCTCCTCCCGAAGTGGTTGCAAGTTGCAATCGCTTCGCCGAGTGTAGAGTAAGTGGTTGCATCTCGCAATCGGTTGGAGGACGGCATGCGGGGCAGGCCGCGATCAGGGTGCGCGATCAATGCGGCGGTGGAGGCGCTCGGCGATCAGTGGAGCCTCATCGTGCTGCGCGACGTGATCTTCGGTGGCCGCCGCCACTTCCGCGACCTGCTCGCCCGCAACGAGGAGGGCATCGCCTCGAACATCCTCGCCGCCCGCCTCAAGGCGCTGGTCGCCGCCGGGTTGCTCACCCACGAGCCGGCGGGGCGCGGCAGGAAGGGCACCTACAGCCTCACCGAGGCGGGCATCCAGACCGTGCCGATCCTCGCCGCGCTCGGCTCCTGGGGGCTGCGGCACCGCCCGACCACGCCCGAGCTGAGCGTCCGGGCCCGGCTGCTGGAGGAGGGCGGCCCGCCGCTGTGGAACGACCTCATGGACGAGCTGCGCGAGATCCACCTCGGCATCCCCCGGCCGCATCCGGAGCGGCCGCGGCCGTCCCGGCTGCTCCAGGAGGCCTACCTGCGGGCCGTCGCCGAGCACAAGAAAAACCCCCGCGACGGGGAGGGTGCGGGGGTCTGAGGAGGGCCGTCGTCGACGGTCACTGCCAGGGGGACTGGTGCTGCCAGGGGGCGGCCTTGCGCGAGGCGCGGAGCCGTTCCAGGGCCTCGGCGAGGATGGCCTTGCCGTCCTCCTCGCTACGCCGCTCCTTCACATAGGCAAGGTGCGTCTTGTACGGCTCGTTGCGCGGCGGAGCGGGCGGGTTCGACGGGTCCTGACCAGCCGGAAGACCGCAGCGGGGGCAGTCCCAGATCTCAGGGATGGGTGCATCGCTCGCGAAGCTGGGACGCACCTCGTGCTTGTTGGCGCACCAGAAGGAGACCTGGACGCGCGGCGCCGCCTCTCCGCGCTCGGCCTCTCCCATCGGACCGGCACCGACACGGCTACCACGGATCGCGTTGCCACTAGCCACGGATGTACTCCTCGCTTGGTCGCCCCGCGGACACGGGGAGAGGATCTCTGTCACGCGTTGCCCGGCCAAGCTCCGTCGGCCAGGACCGCCCGGGCGGGCGCGGGCGCGCGAGGCCCGGGCGGTGCCGCTACGGCTTGAGAAGCAGGCCGAGAGCGATGATGCAGACGAACCAGATCACTCCGGTGATGATGGTGAGCCGGTCAAGGTTGCGTTCCACCACCGAGGATCCGCTGAACGACGAGGAGAACCCGCCGCCGAACAGATCCGACAGCCCCCCGCCCTTGCCCTTGTGGAGCAGGACAAGCAAGATCAGCAGGAGGCTCGACAGGATGAGGGCGATGGAGATTCCGATTGTCACCGTTGACCTGTTCCCATTCCATGCGCCGGAGCGCGGTCCTCACGTCTGCACATCGTCGTCGTGACGATTCAAACCTGTTCTACGAGGGTACGACTTACTGTCAAGTTACACCCCCGAAACCGCCTGGCTAGGGCCGCGGACCCTAGCCGGAGGTCTCCTCCCCGAGGCGGCAGATCTTGACGAACTCCACCGGGTCCAGCGACGCACCCCCGACGAGGGCGCCGTCCACGTCGGGCTGCGCGATGATCCCGGCGATGTTGTTCGCCTTGACCGACCCTCCGTAAAGGATACGGACGGTGCGGGCCACCTCGTCATCGTAGAGCTCGGCGAGCCGTTCCCGGATCGCGCCGCAGACCTCCTGGGCGTCCTCGGGGGTCGCCACCTCGCCGGTGCCGATCGCCCACACCGGCTCGTAGGCGATCACGATCTTCTTCGCCTCGTCGGCGGTGAGGCCCTTCAGGGCCCCGTCCACCTGGTCGAGGGTGAAGGCGATGTGGCGGCCCTCGCGGCGCA
>QGUZ01000333.1 GCA_003242605.1 Actinomycetota bacterium | reverse complement strand
GATGCCGATGCGACGGTGGCATGCTCGAGTGTCCGAGGCGCTGGCCGACGCGGGACAGCGGCAGCGAGCGGTGATCGAATCGCGCGAGTGTCTGGGAAAGGTCGTCTACGCCGGCGGCGACGATCTACTCGCCCTGCTCCCCCTCGTCACGGCCCTCGCAGCGGCACGAAAGTCCTACGCAGCGTTCCAGCAGGCCACGGCCGACGTGGTACCAGGAGCGAGCGTCAGCACGGCGCTGCTGTTCTTCCATGTGTCCTCAACGTTGCAATCGGTCGTGGCCGCGGCGCAGAGCCTTCTCGACGAGGCCAAGACGTGTCACCGGCCCGGTATCGCGATCTCGGTGCTGCATCGCGGAGGCGAGCGGGCGCGATGGATCTCTGCCTGGAACGAGGAGAAGATCGATCTGATCGAGACATTGGTGAGGGCGATGGGCGACGAGGGTGCCTTATCCGCGCGCCTGGCCATTGGCCTGGAGCGCGACCGATCAGAGCTGAAGACCCTTGACGAGGACTGGCGAAGGATGGAGGTGGCTCGGCGCGCCATCCGACACGGGATGAGCGAGGAGGGCGCGCAGGCGCTCGCGACGCTTTCGGCGGACGAGCATCATGTGGACGCCTTGCTCGTGGCGCGGTTTCTCGCGGCGGAAGGTGCCCGGTGAGCAGATGCCGGTGGGTGGTGCTGGAGCCGCTCGACACGATCGTGGTGCGTGACGGGCGGGCCTTCGACGCCGGTGTCAACACCGAGGCGCAGACCGTGCCGCCCACACCTTCGACCGTCGCGGGTGCGATCGGTGCCGCGTACGGCGCGGCCCCCGGCGCCGGACGAGTCGACCCGGACGCTCGCGGACGTGAGCTTCCCGAACGCATCCGAGGGCCGTTCGTGGTCCGCAGGGAAGGCGGCCGGTGGCGGGCGCGATGGCCGATCCCGCGCGACGTGGTCCGTTCCCGCAACGGAGAACCGTTCCGCCTTCGGGTGACTCACCTGAACGAGGGCGAGCGCGCCGACTTAGATCTGCCCGCCGTCCTCGACGACGGCGGGCGCAGAGCGGAGCCCATGGACGGCTGGTGGGACACTCGCCAACTCACGGCCTACCTGCACGGCGGCAAGGTGAGCGCGGGCGGGACGGAGGAGCCGTGGCAATCGGAACGGCGCGTGGGCCTCGCCAGGAACGCGGACCGCACGGCGGCGGATGGCTTGCTCTACTCGACCCGGCACCTCCGGTTCACCGAGGGGTACGGCCTCGCCGCTTGCTGCGTCGGCGGACCGGATCGGCCCCTGCGAGGCCTCGTGCATCTGGGAGGACGCGGCCGGCGCGCCGAAGTCCACGAGGTGGAGGAGATCGCACTGCCCGAGCGGCCGCCCGACTTTCCCGGTGGGCGAGTGCTGCTCTACCTCGCGACGGCGGCGGTCTTCCCCAGGGGTGACTGGAAGCCCGATCTCGGGCGTTGGCGCGGCGCTGAGCTGGTCACCGCGGCCACCGGGCCGCCACAACCCGTCAGCACGGTGACCGCGCGCGGAAACAAGATCAGCGATGGCCTCTTGATGTGGGCCGTTCCACCGGGGAGCGTCTACTACCTGCGGTTCCCTGATGAACGGGCCGCGGCAGAGGCCGCAGCTCACCTGCACGAACACGGACTTGACCAGGCGGAGGAATGGATGAGGACGGCGGGATTCGGGACCGCTGTGGTCGGGAGGTGGGCGTGAGCCTGGAACGGGCGCTGCTGTTCCTCTACGCGGAGACCCCCGTGCACGCCGGCGCCGACACCGGACTCGGGGTGGTGGACCTGCCGATACAGCGCGACGTCGCCACGAAACTGCCCATCATCAAAGGCGAGAGCCTCAAGGGCGCGCTCCGGCAGCAACTCCGCGACGCAGCCGGTTCCGACTGGGAGCGGATCTTCGGGTCGAAGCCGCCCAGGGATGGAGGCGAGACCCGGCCCGGTTCGCTCCGGGTACACGAGGCCCAGCTGGTCGCGTTCCCCGCCCCGACGATCAAGGATGTGTTCGTGTGGGTCACCTCGCCGCTGGCGCAGGCGAGGTTGGCACGCAAGGCCGCTCTCGCAGGGCTCGGCCTCCCGCCGTACGAGCCGGTGTCGTGGCCCAGGACGCTGAGCGCCTCGGGCGCCGAGACGGATCTGGTCGTCGGCCCGTACCAGGTTGCGACTGAGGACAGTCAGCGGCTTCGGCAGTGGGCGGAAGAACTGGCGCGGTGTGCGTTGCCGGAGGAGCCGTTCTTTCAGGAAAAGTTCGGTAGGGACCTGCTGTGCGGCGACGAGCACCTGCTCGTCGGCATCAGCCGGGAATGCGCGCCGGTCGTGGCAAGGGTGCAGCTCGGCAAACCCGACGCGGAGGGGGAACGTACCAAAACCGTCGCGCACGGCCCGTTCTACAGCGAGTACCTGCCCAGCGAGACCTTGATGGCGGCATTGGTAGAGGGCACGCGCCGGGACATCGACGTGGTCGCCACCCTGGACAAGGCGGTCCTGCAGGTGGGCGGGGACGAGACCATCGGCAAGGGCCTGATGTGGTGCCGGATCTGGAGGTCCGATGCCCCCGCTCGCTGACCACCACGAACCGCCACGTGCCGACCACGATCTCGCGCGGGCGGCGATGCTCGCACTGAACGAGATCAGGGACGTATCGGCGAACAGGATCGTCTCGGCTCAGGTGTTGACCCGGATCGCGCAGCTCCCCACCATGCTGCGCACCAGCGGGGTCCTGCCCACCCTCGCCTTCTACGCGGCGAAAGGCGGCTCGGATGGCGCCCTCGAGCATGCCTATTTGATCGTCGGCGTGGCACTGCGCGATCAGGTGAGCCGAGCGCTCCACATGGATGAAGGCGTAGGAAAGCGGCGCATCGACCTGGACTTTCTGGGCGAGGTCACCGAGCGACTGCGGACCGACCCCGCCGCCTACAACCGCGTGTCCGTACGCCTCGAACAGTTCAGCATCTGGCTGCGCCGGCTCGCCGAAGCTCTCGAACGGCAACAGGAACGGGCCGGGAGGTCGCCGGAATCCGCCACCGACGGGGAGGAGGCGCCCGGTGCCTGACGAGGTCATGCTGCTCGGTGCCTGCGACCCCGATCAGGTCATCGGCACCACGAACGGACGGCTGATGTTCCACCGCACGACGCTGCTCGACCCTGGCAGGGTCGAGCTCGTGGAGGCGCCGTTACGGCGCGCCGCCGCTCGAACCAACCTGGGCCAAGGGGAACGGCACGGTGCTCCCGATCCGATCGTCGCCGCGGTGGTGGAGCGTCGGGCACGGGCGATCGCCGCGTTGGGCCGGCCGATGGCAACGATCGAGCTGCGGTCTCAGGGCGCGGTGGTGACCGGCACCGGCACCGGCGGCGTACGGGACATCGGCATCGAGCTCCACGGCACGTACGGCTGGCCGATCATACCCGGCAGCACGCTCAAGGGCGTCGCCCGCGAGTACGCCCGGCAGATGGGCGAGCCGGTCGAGGAGATCTTCGGCTCTGAGCCCGGGACCGAACCCCTCGTCCCAGGAGCGGTGTCATTCTTCGACGCACTCCCCGGACCTGAGGGTGTCAAGGTCGTGGTGCACGTGCTCACCCCGCACACCCGCGGCTACCGCAGCGACGTCCCCGCGGACGGGCGGCCGCAGGCGCCGGCGGAGTACATCAACCCGGTGCCGATCGAGTTCCTTGCGGTCGAGGACGGCGTGTTCATCACCCACCTCCTCGGCCCCGAGCCGTACCTGGGCGATGCGGTGCGGCTTCTCATGGAGGCCGTCAAGGATCTGGGGGTGGGCGCGAAGACCGCAGCCGGTTATGGATATCTCGACGCCACACGGAGGCCGATGTGACCACCTATCTCGTGCCCTGCGGCCTGTCCATTCTCAACTGGATGCGCGCGTACGGCTCGGGAGACCCGAGCAAGCGATACGCGACCATCGATCCGGCGGCGGTCGAGGACCTGCTGGATGAGCAGGAGCAATGGCGCTCTGACGAGAAACGCGATCTGAACGTGTGGAGGTCGACCGTGCTGGAGAAGGCGCGGGCGGCGGACGTGAAGCGATGGGATCCACGCGTGAGCGCCGAGACCAGCACCCTGCGTGCACGTAGGCCCAGCGGCCCCCTGATCACCGACGATGACCGAATCGTGCTGCTGGCCTCGGACACCGACGCGGGCATCGGCGCCGCGCTGTGCGTCGCCGCGGTGGTGGCGGTCGGCGATCCCGACCGGATCGACGGTATAGCCGAACCGGAGGACGAACTGCGCCCGGGGAAGGTCACCGTCGTCCGCATCGACGGCCTCAAACCGACCAGCCTCAGCCTCGGCCGTGCGTGCGAAGCGATGGGCACCGTGCTGTACAACGCTCTCGAGTCGAGGCCGAGCGAGCGAGTAGAAGTGCATCTCACAGGCGGCTACAAAGCGGCACTGCTCCATATGCTCGCCATGACCGAGGTGGCATACTCGCGGTTTCCGTCGCGAGTCAGCGCCCACTACATCTTCGAAGGCGACGGAGGCTCGGCGGCCGGTCACGACAAGGCCGTGCGGATCGGACTGCGGCTCTTCCCCCGAGACCAGCTCGAAAGAATGCGCGAGGAGCTGTCGTACGCGAAACGCGGGGTTCCCATACTGGGGACGCCCATGTTCGAGGGTCTCGCCTGGGAGAAGTACGGCGACCGTACGCGACTCACCGATTTCGGCCGTGGCTACCTCGCCGTACTGGGCGGGACGCGAACACCGGGCACCAACGACGGTGGGGGGCTATGAGCGAAGATCTCGTGTCGCTTACGCGCCTCATCGGAGAGAACGTCTCGGCCGTCGAGGACGACGTCGAGAAGCTGGCGCGAGTCCTTCGCCGCCACCACCATGACGCGATCGGTCGTGCCGTGGAAGACGTGGCCGACGACCTACGGGTCCGGCGATGGCGGGAGATCCTCGTCAATCTGGATGGCCGGCAGGACGACCACTCCGGTGATCAGAGCTTCGCTGTGGCGGATGCGTGGCGGCTTTTCGTCTATCACCCTGGCGCCGTCACCGGCTTGCTCTTCGAGTCCAAGCCGATGTCCGAGCTGGGTATTCTCCTCCCCAAGAGGCAGGTTCTCGCCGACATTTACGAAGCGTGGTACGGCTTGGCCGCCGACAACGCCGTTCCCGGCGTGGATCGTCGTTCCACCACGTTAGGCGCGGGGTTCTTGGCGCGTACCCGTTGGTTGTTGCTCTCTGCGCCGTTTCGGCGGAAGGAAGCTGTCGGTTCCATCTCCAAATCCACGATCGAACGCGCGCGCCAGGCCCGCGAAGAGTGGCTCGCCGTACTCGACACGATCGATGACTATCCGAACCTCCGCGCCAGGATCGATGTCGAGCGCGAAGCCGTTTACATCGCTTCGATCGAGCTTGCAAACGACAGAAGCG
>QGUZ01000583.1 GCA_003242605.1 Actinomycetota bacterium | reverse complement strand
CCGCCGGCCGGGCTACGCGGCGGCGACAAGGGCCTTGGGCGGCTCGACGTGCAGGCGGCGCAGCAGCCGGAGGAAGGCGAGCACCGAGAAGGCCGCGGCGGTGCCGCTCACCACGGCGACCGCCGCGGTGCGCACGATCAGGTAGGTGCCGATCGACTGGTTGAGCAGCAGCCAGATGCTCATCACCGAGTTGGTGAGCAGCACGAACGCCCACAGCAGGGTGATGCGTGCGAAGAACCGCCGCACCCGCTCGTGCCGCAGCACGAACGCGGGCAGGTGGATGTAGTCGCAGGTGAGCCGCTCGACCAGGGGGCGGCGCAGCCGTACCGAGGCGAGGAAGGCGAACGCGATGCAGATCGTGCCGAGCTCCGGCTGGATGAAGTAGACCACGGCGCTCCCGGTCCACCAGCCGACCGCGGCCCGCGCCGTGATCGCGATCGCGGCGAGCAGCATCGTGCCGGGCACCGGCCGCCGCAGGATCAGCCGCCAGCCGACCCCCGCGTACACCCAGGCCACGGCCGCGACGAGCGCGCCGGTCAGTCCCAGCACGGCGAGCGCCGCGTAGAAGACCACCAGCGGCGCCACCACCCCCTCCAGCAGGCGGGGGACGGCCTGCCTGATCAGTGCGCTCATCCGGGGTAGGGCCACGGATGGGTGCTTCATGCTGCTGCTCCACGCAAGTGACGGGATTCGGGCGTCAACGATCTCGTCGCCTACCCGGTGGCGGGGTCCTCAAGCGACCGCCCTATGCCCACCGGCGACATGCCATCGCACACCTTACGGCAACGGCAGCCCAAGGATCACGCTTTAGCCACAATTGATGCCGAAAATGGTAAAGCTCTGCTGGTGGCGAAAAGCGCTGCACGGCGGGCACGGGCCGTTCCCGGGTGCCGGAGTCGGGCACGGGCAGGTGCGGGAGCCCGTGGCGGGCGGGGCCGCGTATCCGGTACGGCGAGCACGTCGCGGCCGTCCACCTGCTCGCACCTGATGTGGCGCGCGCGGCCGCGGCAACACCGCGGCACGAGAGCGGAGCGCGCCATCTCCGAGGGGTGCGTCCGGAAGGTTGGCAGAGGCGCTGCGCGGCGAAACGTGCGTGATCTGCTGCCCTCCTGAGCCTCGGCGGCTTCTTGAGCGAGGACGGCGTGCTAGTGCGCGACCCGCTGCGGACGTGTTGATCCCGCGGGCTCGGCGACCACGACCGGGCCGCGGGGCGCGGGTGCGGGAAGGCGGCCGGGACGCGGGAAGGGCCGGGCGCGGAAGGGGAGGGCCCGCCCGGAGGGGGCGGGCCCGAAGTCCGGTCAAGCGAGGCTGGCGGTGGCGAGCTTCGCGCCGAAGCCGAGGAACAGCGCCCCAACCGTCGAGGTCATGCCCGCCGAGAGCTTGCGGCGCCGCCGGAACTGGTTGGCGAGGAAGGTCCCGCCGAAGATCAGCACGCTCAGGTACGAGATGCTGAAGAACTGCAGGATCGCGCCGAGGATGAGGAAGGACAGCGCGGGCGAGCTGTACGACGGGTCGACGAACTGGATGAAGAACGAGACGAAGA
>QGUZ01000332.1 GCA_003242605.1 Actinomycetota bacterium | reverse complement strand
GCTTGATCACCAGCACCCGGATGTCCTTGGACATCGCGACGACCATCTTGCGGACGGTCTCCGCCTGGGCCGCGTCGCCGAACTTCACCTTGTCGAGCTTGGTGACGCCGTCGACGAGCGCCGCGATCGTGGGGCCGAAGTCGGCCCGCAGCTCCTCGAGGCTGTAGGCGGTGTCCTCGATGGTGTCGTGCAGCAGCGCCGCGGCGAGCGTCTCCACGTCGCTGCCGAGCTCGGCGAGGATGGTGGCGACGGCGAGCGGGTGGGTGATGTACGGGTCGCCGCTCTTGCGCTTCTGGCCGCGGTGGTGGTACGCGGCCACCTCGTAGGCGCGCTCAAGGATCCGCAGGTCCGCCTTTGGATGGGTGGCGCGAACGGTCTTGAAGAGCGGTTCGAGTACCGGATTCACTGTGCCACCCCACTGCCCCGCGAACCGGCCCCTTCTCCGTCGCCCGGCGGGTTTCTCCTCGGCCGGTCCGGGCAGGGCGGGCAAGGAGTTCGCCTCGGCCGGGCGCTCGCGCTCGGCCGCGCCGTCCGGGCCGGACCCACCGGACCCGTCGGCGACGGCGGGTACGCCGGGTACGACGACATCGCGGGGCACGCAGACTCCTTGCCTTCGAGTCCTGTTTTTCCAGTTTATCCACTTAAGAGAAGACGCCGGCCCGCCGCCCACGGCGGGCCGCCACCCGGCAGGACCCGGCCGCGAAGGATCAGACGACCACCAGCGAGCGCAGGTTGACGCCGCTCAACCGGCTGCGACCCTTGAGGAAGGCCAGCTCCAGAAGCACGGAGACGCCGGCCACCTCGGCGCCCGCGCTTCTGATCAACTCCACCGCCGCCAAGGCGGTGCCCCCCGTGGCGAGCACGTCGTCGACGATGAGCACGCGATCCCCCGGGGCGAACGCGTCCCGGTGCACCTCGATGACGGCGGAGCCGTACTCCAGATCGTAGGACGCCGAGAGCGTCTCTGCGGGCAGTTTGCCCTTCTTGCGCACGGGCACGAACCCGGCGCCGCAGCGGTACGCCACGGGGGCGGCGAGGATGAAGCCGCGCGCCTCGATGCCGACGACCTTGTCGACCTCGAGCCCGGCGGCGAGCTCGTCCACCACGACGGAGAACGCCTCGTGGTCGGCGAGCAGCGGGGTGATGTCCTTGAACAGCACACCGGGCTTCGGATAGTCCGGCACGTCGCGGATCCGGCTGAGGATCAGCGCGGAGACGTCCGTCGCACCCATGGGGGGATTGGCACCTGCCTTCACAACCGGGGCCCGCCGGGGCCCGGCCCGGCGCCCCTCGCGCCGTGCCGCGGCACCCCGCAGGCGGGCCGGCCGGCACGGGCGGGCCGGTCGGCGCGGAGCCCACGGAGCGGGCCGATCAACAGCGGGCCGTTCAACTCTGTCTCTTCCTGCGTTTGTGCGCCGTGGTCGCCGGGCCGGCGGACCTGCCCGCCCCGGCGAGCGCCCGGTCGCGCCCGGCCACCCGCCTGGCGAGGGCGGCGTACCGCGGCTCCCGCTCCTTGAGCGCGGCCAGCAGCGGCGTGGCCACGCACAGCGAGGAGTAGGTCCCGACGATCATGCCTACGAACAGCGCGAGCGACAGGTCCCTCAGCGTACCCGCGCCGAGCAGCGTGGTGCCGATGAATAGGATCGACGCCACCGGCAGGATCGCCACGAGCGTGGTGTTGAGCGAGCGGACCAGGGTCGCGTTGAGCGCGCGGTTCGCGGCCTGGGTGTAGGTCATCTTTCCGGTGCTGCCGAGCCTGGCGGTGACCTCCTTGATCATGTCGAAGACGACGACCGCGTCGTACAGCGAGTATCCCAGGATGGTGAGGAAGCCGAGCAGGGTGGCCGGGGTCACCTCGAAACCCGTCCAGGCGTACACGCCCGCGGTGACGACCAGATCGTGGCCGAGCGCGGCGACCGCGGCGAGCGCCATGCGCCACTCGAAGGCGAACGACAAATAGCCGATAACCGCGGCCAGCAGCACGGCGAGGCCGAGCGCGGCCCGCTCGGTGACCCGGCCGCCCCACGAGGCGCCGATCACCTGGACCCCGATCTCGCCGGGCGGCAGGCCGAGCCGCTCGGCGATCGCCCGCCGCACATGCTCGACCCGCTCGTCGGACTGTCGGTCGCCGGAGGTGAGCCCGGTGGTGACGCGCCAGCCGTGCGCGCCGGTCCGCTGCACGATCACCTGCCCGTCGCCGCTCCCCCGGATCGCGCCGGCGGCCGCCTCGCGGACCCGCTCCACCGTGGCCGAGGCGGAGGTGAACGTGAAGACCGAGCCGCCGGTGAACTCCACGCCGAGGTTCAGCCCGCGGCCGAGCAGCCCGGCGAGCGAGAGCACCAGCAGGGCGAGCGACAGGCCGTACCACAGCCTGCGGCGGCCGAGGATGTCGAGGTCCGGCCCGTCGCCGCGGAGCCGGTCCGCCAGGCCCGCCATCACGTCCCCCGCGGGGCGGGGCGCGCGCCCGCCGCGGTACGGCGGGGCCGCCCGAGCCCGGACAGCCGGTGCCCCTCGGCGAAGAACCGCACCCGGGCGAGCACGGTGAGGAGGGGCTTGGTGAACAGGAACACCACCGCGAGGTCGATCAGCGTGGTGAGGCCCATGGCGAAGGCGAACCCGGCCACGCCGCCGACCGCGAGGAGGTAGAGGGTCACCGCCGCGATCAGGGTGACCGCGTCGGCGACGAGGATCGTGCGCCGCGCCCGCCGCCAGCCGGTCTCCACGGCGACGTGCAGCGGGCGGCCGGCCCGCAGCCCGTCGCGGATGCGCTCGAAGTAGACGATGAACGAGTCGGCGGTGACGCCGATGGAGACGATGAGGCCGACGATGTGCGGCAGGGACAGGCGGAACCCGGCGTACGCGCTGAGCAGGGCGACGCTGAGGTAGGTCAGGAGCGCGGCGACCACAAGGCCGGAGACCGCGACCAGGCCGAGGCCCCGGTAGTAGAGCATGGCATAGCCGACGACCGCGAGCAGTCCGAGGCCGCCGGCGATCAGCCCGCCGCGGAGCTGGTCGGCGCCGAGCGTGGAGGAGATCTCCTCGACCGTGCCGCGCTCGAACCGCAGCGGCAGCGCGCCGTACCGGAGCTGCCGGGCGAGCCGGGTGGCGCTCTCCCGGGTGAAGTCGCCGCCGATGCGGGCGGAGCCGCCGACGACCGGCTCACGGATCGCGGGCGCGGAGACGACGACCCCGTCGAGGACCACGGCGAGCCGGTTGCGCGGCTCGGGCAGGCCGGTGATCCGGCCGGTGACCCGGGCGAACGCGGCCGCGCCCGCGTCGGTGAACTCGGCCGACACGTACCACTCGCCGGTGGCCGGATCGACGGCGGGGGTGGCGTTGCGCACGTCGGTGCCGCGCACGGCGGCGCGGTCGAGGATGTAGCGGGAGGAGCCGTCCTGGCTGCACGCGACGATCCGGGCGCCGGGATCGTCGGGGACGCCCTGGCCGCGGGCGCGGGCCGAGCAGTCGACGCGGCGGAACTCCTCGACCAGGGCGGGCTCGATGCCGGTCAGGTCGAGGCCGGCGAGCGGGTCGTCCCGCTGGGCGCCGGGGCTCGCCCGCGGCCCGGCGGAGGCCGGGGCGGTGGGGGACGGTCCGGGCACCGGGCCGCCGGACGGGTGCGGGAGCGCCGCGGGGCGTGCGGACGCGGCCGGCGTTCCCGAGGGGGTGGGCGCGCCGGCCGCGTCCGCACGCGCGGGGGCCACCGCGAGCACCTGCCGGAACCGCAGCTCCGCGGTGGTTCCGACGAGTTCGAGGACCTCCTGCCGCCCCCGGCCGGGCACGGTGACGACGATGGTGTCGCCCGACCTGACGGTCTCGGCGTCGGAGATGCCGGAGCCGTTGACCCGGTCGCGGATGATTTCCACGGCCTGGTCGAGGCTCTCCCGGGAGGGCCGGCTCCCGTCCGGAGTGACCGGTGAGAGCGTCACGGTGGTGCCGCCCGCCAGGTCGAGGCCGTACCGGGGGACGAACGCCCGCTGCTGGACGATCGGCGCGGCCATCACGAGCATGATCGCCGGGAGGACCAGCAGGATCCGCCCCGGTCCCCTCCGGGTTCGCGACGGGCTCTTCGGCGGGGAGGCCACGGGTCGTCGGGTGCTCCGGGGCGTCCGGTCAGGACTTCTTCTCGGACTCCTCCCCGTCGGCGGAGTCCCGGGGTTCCTCGCTCGCGGCGGCGGAGGCGGACGTGTCACCCGGCCGTTCCTCGCCGGGGGTGATCACACGGCCGACCGCGGCCTTGAGCCAGCGGGTCTCGACGCCCGGGGCGATCTCCAGCACCATCTCGTCGTCGTCGACGGCGGTCACGGTGCCGAACAGTCCGGTGGTCGTCATCACCCGGGTGCCGGGCGTCAGGCTCTGCTGCATGCGCAGGTGTTCCTGCTGCCGCTTCCGCTGGGGGCGGATGAGCAGGAAGTAGAACACCACGATCAGCAGGATCAGCGGCAGAAATGTCCCAATCGGATTGCCCTGCACGGGGGCTGTCCTTCCACTACGAGGATGACCGGCCTTCGCGCCGGAGGTCTGTCAGTACGCGAGATCGCGTGGCCGGCCCGCCGCTCACCAAGCGCCCCGTGGCCGACCAAGGCACGGAGTGTAGGCGAGCCGGTCAAGACCCGGCAACGAACCCACGCTCCGGCGCGCGGGAAAGTTCCCCGATCGAGACCCGGTGACCGTTTTGTGATCACACTGTGTCCGCTCGTCGCGTACGGCCCGGCCGTCACGGCCGGCCACCGGCGTCACCCGGGCCTGGGTCAGCCGTCCCCGCCGGAGGCCTCGCCGCCCGGGTCCGCGCCCGGGGCCGGGGAGGCGCCGACCGCGTCCGGGGGCGGGGTGAGGCCCATGTGCAGCCACGCGGCGGCGGTGGCGACCCGGCCCCGCGGGGTGCGGGCGAGCAGGCCCTGCCGTACCAGGAACGGCTCGGCCACCACCTCGACCGTCTCCGGTTCCTCGCCGACCGCCACGGCGAGCGTGGACAGGCCGACCGGGCCGCCGCCGAACTTGTGCAGCAGCGCGTGCAGCACCGCGCGGTCGAGCCGGTCGAGCCCTTCGGCGTCCACCTCGTACAGGTCGAGCGCGGCGGCCGCGACCTCGCGGGAGATCACCCCGTCCGCCCGCACCTCGGCGTAGTCGCGCACCCGCCGCAGCAGCCGGTTGGCGATGCGCGGGGTGCCGCGGGAGCGGCGGGCGATCTCGTGGGCGCCGTCCGGCGGCAGGTTCACCGACAGCAGCCGGGCCGACCGGTGCAGCACCTGCTCCAGCTCGGCGACGTCGTAGAAGTCCATGTGCGCCACGAAGCCGAACCGGTCGCGCAGCGGCGCGGGCAGCAGCCCGGCCCGGGTGGTCGCCCCGACCAGCGTGAACGGCGCGATGTCGAGCGGGATCGCGGTCGCGCCCGGCCCCTTGCC
>QGUZ01000045.1 GCA_003242605.1 Actinomycetota bacterium | reverse complement strand
TCGACGTAGAAGTCGAGGTAGGCGTCGGCGAGGTCGAGCAGCCCTTGCACGGTGGGGGTGAAGTCGGCCATCGCCGACCGCAGCGCCGCGTGCTCGAGCTCGGCCGCGTGCGCCATCACGGTCCGGTACAGGTCGGTCTTCTCGCCCACCCGCTCGACGAGCTCGTCGACGTCGATCCCGGCGGCCTCGGCGATGAGCCGCGTCGAGGTCCCGTCGAACCCCAGCTCGGCGAAGAGCCGGGTGGCCACCTCCACCAGCGGTGCCTCGGCGTCCCCCATGCCCTCAACTGTAAGTGACATTTCGGAAACTTTTCGTAATCAGGGCATCTGGGACGCGTTGCCACCGCGGCCCCGGCCGTACGGCGGTGCGCCGCAGGCCGGGTCCGGCATCAGTACGGCAGGTGGCGGCCCGACGGCGTGCGCAGGTCGAGCGGCGGCTCGCCGGTCCGCGGGCGGGGCTTGCGGATGCGGATCCGACGGCCGCCGGTCGGTGCCGGCGGGGTCCCCTTGGGGGTGCCCTTGCCTCCGTTGCTTCCGCTGGTGCTCTTTCCGGTCATGCCGCACTCCCGCAGGGCGCGCGGTGGACAGGGACGATCCGGCCATCGGGGAGCAGGTCGCCGGTGTCCTCGAAGATCACCACACCGTTGCAGAGGAGTCCCCAGCCCTGCTCGGGGTGGAACGCGACGAGGGCGGCGGCCTCACGGTCGGGAGCGTCCGCGCTCGGACACCTCGGCTGGTGATCACACATGTCTGAACCCCGATCTCGCCTCGGAGGGCGAACCTTTCCTTCCGTCATCGTCCCGCCGGCCCCTGGGTGCGGGGGCGGGACGGCCTGTGTGTGGTTGGTGACGGTCATCGCTGCTGCGCCCTACCGGTCGGGTGGCCGGTGGCGTCAGGGGGGAACCCGTGGCTCGGGCCCCGGCTTCCGTGTGCTCCCGGCGGCCCGTCCGATGGCTGCCGACGCGCCCGGGAGCGATTCCGGACCAGTCAGTGTAAACAACTCCTGGAGGGAGTTATTCCGGCGATCGGGCGGCGGACGTGCGATTTTGCTCACCGGCCGGCCCTCGGCTCCGGGCCCGGGCGGTACGGCGGCGCCGTCGGCGCCTACAGCGCCTTCAGGCCCTGGATCACCTCGCGGAGCAGGCTCGGCGCGGGCATCTGCGCCGCCCGGGCGGGCTGCCGTACCCGGATCAGGCCCTGCTTGCGCAGGTCGGACAGGAGGATACGGACGACCGTGAGTGGCAGGTCCACCTCGGAGGCGACCTCCGCCACCGAGGCCGGGCGGCGGCAGGCGTCGAGGATCCGGGACTGCTCGGGGGTGAGCTCCGCGGTGACGGAGGAGTCGGCCGGGCCGACGGCGATCACGGTCGCGAGCAGGTCGAGCTGCTCACCCGTCACCCGGGTACGGCCGCGCGTGATCGTGTACGGGCGGACAACCGGCCCGGCGTCCTGATCGAGCCAGCGCTCCTCGCCGTCCTTCACCGGGAGTCTCCTCTGTCCTCACCTGCGCGTCGCCACCCCGCCTGGAACGAGGAGAGCACGTCGCGGTGCGTCTCGCCGTTCCGCCCGTCCGCGCGAGGCTCGGACCGCCGGGCCTCGGTGCGGAGCTTCGCCGCGTCGCGGAGCCGCGGGGCGAGATTCGCCTCGGGTACCCGCCGGGGGAGCCCGCCCGGCCCGGTACCCGTCGCGGTAGAGGGTACCGACGGCCCCGGCGGATCACCGGGGGAAATAGGCCCCTTCGCGGGGTTTTGTCCGTGGGCTTCGTCCGCTTCCCCGGCGCGCTCGGCGGTGCCCTCCGCGGCGGCGCCCTCGCCGAGGGACGCCGGGGCGGCGCCGCTCGCGCCGTTCACCCCGCCGGCGCCGGCCGCGGCGGCCGCCGGCACGAGGCGCTCGGCCCGCTCGCCGGTCTCGGCCGCGGCGTCGCCGTCGCCCTCGGGCGGCGCGGTGGTGTCCACCACGAGCTCGGCCGGGATGAGGATGATCGCCGTGGTGCCGCCGTACGGCGAGGGCCGGAGGGAGACCGAGATGTGCTGGCGGGCGGCGAGCCGGCCCACGACGAACAGGCCGAGCCGGTCGCTGTCGGCGAGGTCGAACTCGGGCGGGTCGGCGAGCCGCCGGTTGATCTGCTCGTACTCCTCGCGGCTCATGCCCAGGCCGCGGTCCTCGACCTCGATGACGAAGCCGCGCCCGACCATGCCGCCGCGCACCTGCACCCTGGTCTTCGGCGGGGAGAAGATCGTGGCGTTCTCCACCAGCTCGGCGACGAGGTGGACGACGTCGGTCACCGCGGAGCCGATCAGCGCCGGGCCCTGCGGCACCGCGATGTCCACCCGCAGGTAGTCCTCGACCTCCTCGACCGCGGCGCGGACCACGTCGATGAACTGGACCGGGTTGCGCCAGCCGCGCGCCGGGATCGACCCGGACAGGGTGATGAGGCCCTCCGCGTGGCGGCGCATGCGGGTGGTGAGGTGGTCGATCGCGAACAGGTCCTCGAGGATGTCGGGGTCCTCGACCCTGCGCTCCAGCCGGTCGAGCATCTGCAGCTGCCGGTGCAGCAGCGACTGGTTGCGCCGGGCCAGGTTGAGGAACACCTTGCCGACGCCCTTGCGCAGCTCCGCCTGGCCGACCGCGGCCTCGACCGCGGTGCGCTGCACCGTGGTGAACGCCTCGCCGACCCGGTGGATCTCCTCGATGTCGCTGGTGACGAGGGTCTCGGTCTCGCCGTCGGCCGCCACGTCCTCGCCGCGGCGCAGCCGCTCGACGACCCGCGGCAGCCGTTCCCGGGCGAGCTGCAGCGCGCTCCGCTGCAGCTGGACGAGCTCGTCCGCGATCCGGCGGCCGAACCGCATCGAGATGAAGAAGCTCAGCCCGAGGGCGACCACGCCGAGCGCGGCGGTGATGCCGATCTGCAGGAAGATCTCGTTCGCGGCCGGCACGGCGCGCGCGGCGAGCGTGCGGTTGGTGGCGAGGCTGAGCCGGTCGAACCGCTGCACGAGCGCGTCGGTGGTGGCCCGCCAGCCGCGGGCCTCGTCCGGCAGCGGCCGCTCGATGCGCACCACCCGCGCCACCCGCCGCTCCACCGCCTCGAACGCGGTGTAGGTCTCGCTGTTCTGCAGCTCCAGGTACGGCTGCTGCAGCTCGGCGTCGAACTGCTGGAAGGCGAGGCCGTACAGCAGGTTGCGCTGGGTGATCAGCTGCTGGAACGCGGTGCGCTCCTCGCCGGTGATCCGGTTTGCGGCGACCACGCCGGCGATGAGCGCGGCCTGCTGGCTGAGCGCCTCCCGCGACCGGCTGAGCATGTTCGCGGCCTTGACCTGGTCGATCACCTCGAGGTCGGGGACGATCAGCAGCTTGTCGGTGACCCGCTGGGCGTCCTCGATGATCGTGCTGTAGGCCTCGAGCGTCTGCAGCCGGGTGAAGTGGCCGCCGTCGACCCGGGCCCGGATGTCGGAGAGCCAGTTGAGCTGGTCGCGCAGCTCGTTGAGCTGCCAGCGCATCAGCTCGGGGGTGACCTCCTGGACGTCCGGCGCGAGGGCGAGCCGCTCGAGGTTGGCCAGCGCCTGGTTGGTCTGGGCGCGCTGCTGGTGCAGCTGGGCGGACTCGGCGAGGCTGCCGTGCCGGTTGCCCAGCACGACGAGCGAGAGCAGCCGCTCCTGCTGCAGCGAGCTGATCAGGCTGCGCAGCGGCATGACCACGTTGTCGAAGACCTTGCTCACCCGCAGCAGGTCAAGGCCCCGGCTGACGGTCACCGTGGCCGCGAACCCCCAGATCGCCACCAGGGACACGACCGGCACCAGCAGGATCGTCAGCAGTCTGAAGCGGATCGAGCGTCTCCGACCGGCCATGCGGTTGTCGCCCCCAGTGCCGAGCGAGGTGTATGGCGGTTATGGTGGTGAAACATTAGCAATGGTGCATACCAGGTACTAGTGCATCTTTTTTATCGTTTTGGGGCTGTTGCCCGCCCGAGGCCGGGCCCGCCGTACGGAGCGCCGTGCAGGCCCCGGACGCCCCGGCGATCCCGCGGCGGCGCGGCCCGGCGGGGCGGCGGCCACCGGCCTACGGGATACGGCCGCCGGGGTAGTTTGGCCATCTTTGTCGCTTAATTACTGAAGACTCCTTTTTTGTTTTGTTTTGCGGGCTGCGCCGGGCCGGCGCGGGCGGAGGCCGCTTGCCGGTGGCTGTCTGGTTGTATGACAATCAGACCATGCGTGTCTCCGGGCCGCTCGCGATCGTCGCCGCGGCCGTCCTCTGGGGTACGGCGGGCACCGCCGGCGCGCTGGCGCGCGCGGGCGGGGTGCACGCCGATTCGCTCGATCTCGCCGCGGCCAGGCTGGTGATCGGCGGCCTGCTGCTCGGCGTGCCGTTCCTGGTGCGGGCGCGGGGCCGGATCACCGGCCTGGGGTGGGCGATGCCGCTTGCCATGGCCGCCGTGCTCGCCTACCAGCTGTGCTTCTTCGCCGCCGTCGAGCGCACCGGCGTCGCCATCGGCACGGTCGTCGCGATCGGCAGCGGGCCGGTGTTCACCGGGCTGCTCACCTGGCTGTTCGACCGCGTCCGGCCGAGCGGCGGCTGGGCCGCGGCCACCGCCGCGGCGATCGCCGGGTGCGCGCTGCTGCTCGCGGGCGGCGGCGTCGAGACCGGCCGCGACGTCACCGGCGGCGTGCTGCTCGCCCTGCTCGGCGGGCTGCTCTACGCCTTCTACGTGGTGACCGCGGCCCGGGCGATCGACCGCGGCGCCCCGTCCGACCTCGTCATGGGCGTGATGTTCGCCGGGGCCGGGGTGCTCTCCGCGCCGCTGCTGGTCGCGGGCGACGCCTCCTGGCTCGCCGAGCCGTACGGGCTGGGCGTCGCCCTCTACCTCGGCTGCGCGACCACGGCGCTCTCCTATTTCCTGTACGGCCGGGGCCTGCGCACCACCCCGGTCGCCGCCGCGGCCACGCTCGCGCTCGCCGAGCCCGCGGTCGCGGCCGTGCTCGGCCTCGTCGTGCTGGGGGAGCGGCTGCCGGCGATCTCGTGGGCGGGCATGGCCCTGCTCGGGATCGCGCTCGTCGCGGTCGCCCGGTCGGCCGCCGGGGGGAAGGCCGGGGAGCGGCGGGACGGAGCGGCCGCCGGGCCCGCCGCGACCGGCGGATCCGTTGCCGCGGCCCGCGACGCCGGGCACCCTGGACGGGACGGATCGACGGTGGAGGGACGTTCGTGACGCGACCGGGGACCAGGGCGACGCCGCGCGAGGAGCAGCCGGTACGGCCGCCGCGGTCCGCGGCCGCCGGGGGCGGGCGGCCGGCGGGCGGGCGCGCCGCGCCGGTGCCGGTCACCCCGCTGCGGCCGGTGTCCGCCGTGGACGCGCTCGCGGCCGCGCTGCGCGACCGGGTGCTCTCCGGCGAGATCGAGCCGGGCACGCCGCTGCCCGAGCAGGAGCTCGCGGCCGCGTACGGCGTGGCCCGGCCGACCGTGCGCGAGGCGCTCGCCGTGCTCGCCCACGAGGGGCTGGTGCGCCGGGAGCGCAACCGCAGCGCGTACGTGCCCGACGTCACCCCGGCCGACCTCGCCGACCTCATGTTCGTGCGCACCCCGCTCGAGGAGCTGATGGCGGTCACGCTCGCCGGGCGGCGGGTGGCCGAGGCGGACCGGGCGCTCGACGCCATGGCCGCGCTGCCGAAGGACGCGCCCTGGTCGCAGGTGGTGGCCGCGCACATGGCGCTGCACGAGGCGCTGATCGTCGCGGTCGGCAGCCCGCGGCTGGTGCGGCTCTACTCCTCGCTCGCCGCCGAGACCCGGCTCGGGCTGGTCCGGCTGCGCCGGGTGTACGAGGACCGCGACGTGCTCGTCGCCGAGCACCGCGAGCTCCTCGACGCGATCGCCCGCGGCCCGGCCGAGGCCGCCCGCAGCGCGATCCTCGCCCACCTCGACCACAACTGGGGCATGGACCGGGACTGACCCGCGGCGAGGTTCGCGCCGAACGGCCGCAGGCCGTAGCCGCGCCAGATCTGCGCGAGCGGCAGCGCGTTCTTCACCACGACCCCGGCCGACCAGCCGAGCGCCGCGCCGAACGCGCCCCAGGCCGGGACGAGCGCCAGATCGACGGCGACGGTGACGGTGGTCGCGGCGAGGATGCCGGCGAGGCTCGCCGCGGTACGCCCGGCCGCCACCAGCGCCACATCCGCCATGCCGCACGCCGCGGCGAACATCATCGTGGCCGCGAGCACCACCGCCACGTCCGCGCCCGCGGCGTACCCGTCGCCGAAGACGCCGAGCAGCACCGGGGCGAAGGCCGCGTACCCGAGCCAGGCCGGCCAGGTGAGCAGCACGAGCACGTTCGTGGTGCGCCGGTACACCGCGCGCGCCACCGCGAGGTCGCCCGTGGCGAGCGCGCGCACCAGGGTGGGCTGCGCGGCCTGGGCGAGCCCCTGCCCGGCGAGCTGGCCGAGCACCTTGACCCGGGTCGCCGCGGTGTACACGGCCGCCTCCACCGGCCCGGCGAGCGCGGCCACGATCACTACGTCGAGCCGCTGGAACACGTGCTGCACCGCCGAGCCGAGCGAGCGCGGCGCCGCGTGCCGCCAGAACGCCCGCGCCGTGCCCAGCCGGTACGGCTCCCACGGCGCCCGGCGGCCCAGCCAAACCGCGGCCGCGGCGAGCACCGGGAGGTACGGCAGCGCCCAGGCGGCCGCGAGCCACGGCAGCACGGGGCCGTCCGGCGGTGCGCCGCCGGCGTGCCACCACGCGGCGACCGCGGCGACGAGGGCGAGCTGGCCCGCCGGCTGGGCCACCCCGCCGAGCAGCACGGTGGGCCGCATCGAGCCGAGGCCGCGGGTGGCCGCGACCGCGACCTCGGCGAGCACGATCGCCGGGAACGCCGCGGCGAGCACGCGCAGGGCCGCGCCTACCCCCTCGCCGGTGCCGGTGCGGCCGGGCGGTGGGGAAATGCCGGAATCTGTCTCGTGGTGAATAATCCCGTTTGCGGATTGATTATCCCAATTGGTGGCGCCAAGTAGCGCGTCGCCGCCCAGCATGGTGATCAGGGAAACGGCGACGGATATCAGGGTGACGGGCACGGCCGCCGCAATTACATATGACCAAATTTCCCCTTTTCGGGTGTCCGTCGCCCGGGCGAGGAAATAGAGCAGGCCGTTGCCCGCGTCGAGCCGGGCGATGCCCGCGAGCAGGAGGCAGCCGGTGGTGAGCGCGAAAAACCGCCCGGCGGTGGCCGCGTCGAAGGCGCGGGTCACGACGACCACGAGGAGAAACTGCGCGGCCGCGCCCGTTCCCGCCCCGGCCAGACCGGCGACGCCGTGCCGTACCACCCGGTGCACCGCCCGCCGGATCTCGGTCACCTCCTCGGTCACCCGCCCAGCGTATCCGAGTGGTCACTAACCGCGATCGGGAGTGCGGGAACCAGGGGGACGCGCAGGCCGGGCGGGACCGGCGGCATCGGCCGGAGCGGTCGGACGCCGCGCCCGTGGCGCCGCCCCGGACAAGCGCGGTGCCGGTTGTCGTATCGGTTGGGTCATCCGGCCGTTTTGCCGGAGTCTTTTGCTCGACGGTATGGTCACGTCTCTTGCACCCGCCGCCCTGATGTCGCCAGAATCGCGCCCATGCACGGCAACCCAGTGCCGGATTCGTACGTGTACGTGACCGAGGAGGGCGTGGCCCGCCACTACGCGGACGGCAGCGTCGAGGCCCTCGCCTGGGAGGACGTGGTCGAGGTCCGCGTGGAGGGCGTCACCGACTCCGACGCCCTGATCGTCCTGCTCGATCGCAACGGCGAAGGGTGTGTTGTGCCGCGGTCGGCCACCGACGCCTCCTTCCTCGCGCGGCTGCGTTACCTGCCGGATTTCGACCTCGATCGGCTCGACGCCGCGATCAAGTCCGCGCGGGAGGGGCACGTGGTCGTGTGGCGCAGTCCCGATCCGCCCGCCCCGATCCCGGACCTCGAGTACGACTGACCGCCCACGCGCGGCCCCGAGGTCCGCACCACCCCGCCGGGTCACGGCGGCGACGCGTCGCGCGCCGGGCGTGCGCGGATTCCGCCGCCCCGCCGGCGTCGGGCACGACGACCGCGCCCCGGACGAGACCACGCCACCGGGCCGGATGCGGCCACCGGGTACGGCACGGCCGGACGCCGCCACCACCGGCGCGGGCGGGTCAGTCCCAGGGCAGCCGGACCAGCAGGTCGGCCTGGTCGCGGGTGCCCGCGATGAGCTCGGCGTTGCGCTGGTCGCTGCCGAGCGCCCACGCCCGGGCCTCCTCGGGTGACTTCCCGTACGCCTCGTGCCGGGCGATGAGGCGGGCGATGCGGGCGTCCTCGTCCGGCTCGCAGTACCAGACCTCGTCGAGCAGGCCGCGCACCTCGGCCCAGTGCCCGATCCGCAGCAGCAGGTAGTTGCCCTCGGTCACCACCAGGGGCGTCTCGGGCGGGACCGGGATGGCCCCCGCGATCGACTCCTCGATCTCCCGCAGGAACAGCGGGGCGTACACGGTGGTCCGCTCCTCGCGCAGCCGGCGGAGCAGGGCCACGAATCCGGCCGCGTCGAAGGTGTCGTGGGCGCCCTTGCGGTCGCGCCGGCCCAGCCGGACCAGCTCGGCGTTGGCCAGGTGGAAGCCGTCCATCGGCACCAGGCAGGCGTCGCCGTGCAGCGCGGTCACGATCCGCTCGGCGAGGGTGGACTTGCCCGCCCCGGGCGGGCCGGTGATGCCGAGGATCGTCCGGGTGCCCCGCCCGGCCAGCTCCCGCGCCCGCGCGAGCAGGGCGTCGAAGCTCGACTCCACCCGAGGCGTCACGCGCACCTGTCGTCTCCTTCCTCCGGTGACCATGATGGGGGAGCCGCCGCGCCGGGCGCCCCGGCCCGGGGGATCGGCGGCGGGCGGCGGGTGGTGGCACGTCGCGCTCACCGCGACGAGGCCCGGTTGGTCGGGTCGAGCCCGGTGCGGAGCCGCCAGGCGAGCAGCGCCAGGCTGAGCGCGGTGCGCCGCTCGTGGTCGGCGAGCGGGAGGACGCCCACCACGGCCTCGATGCGGGCGAGCCGGTTGTACAGGGTCTGGCGGCGGATGCCGAGCGCGGCCGCCGCCCCGGTCTTCGACAGCCCGTGGGCGAGGTAGGCGTCGAGGGTGCGCACCAGGTCGGTGCCGTGGACCGCGTCGTAGTCGAGCAGCGGCCCGAGCTGCTCGCGGAGGAACCAGCCCAGCTCGACGTCCCGGTCCAGGCGCACCAGCAGCCGGTGCACGCCGACGTCCCGGCTGAGCAGCACCCGGTTCCGCGCCCCCAGGCGCCGGGCGATTCCCACCGCCTCCCGGGCCTCGGTGAGGGACCGGCCGAGCGCGGTCGCCTCCCCGGGCGCCCCGGCCGCCACGGCGAGCAGGACGTGGCCGCGCCCCAGCTCGCCGGCGACGGTCCCCAGCCGGGCGCGCAGTTCCTCCTCCCCCTCGGACGCGACGGCGATCGCGAGCACGTCGTGGTCGACCTCGGCGACCAGGCACGGGCCGAAGGCGGCCCGGATCGCGGCCGCCGCCTCGGCGCGGATCGCGTGCGCCGATGCCCGCCGCTCCACCGCGACCGCCAGGCCGAACACCGGCCGGCCCGGGGTGAGGGAGAGCCCGGCCAGCTCCCCGCGGCCGGTGAGCTCGTCGGCCGGGATGGGGCGGCCGGAGAGCAGGTCCTGGATGAGCGCCTGGGCCATCCGGTCGCGGTCCGCCAGGTCCCCGGTGCGCAGCAGCTCCAGGGCCACGGCGGTGGCGGCCCGCTCCAGCACGGCCGCGCGCCGGGCGGTGCGGCGGCCCGCGAGGAGCAGGGTCCCCCACAGCTGGCCGTGCACCGGCACCGGTTGGGCGAGCCAGCCGCGGCCTTCGGGGGCGAGGCGCCCGGACGCGGCCACGGGGCCCTCGGGGGTGGCGGAGGCCACCAGGCGGCCGTCCGCGGCGACGAGGTGGGCGGGGCAGCCGGCGAGCGCGGCCACGGCGGCGAGCAGGTCGGGCAGGCCGCGCCGGTCGAGCACCGCGCCGAGCAGCTCCTGCCAGATCATCTCCCCGCGCCGCAGCGAGGCGACCCGGCGCCGGAGCAGCAGCTCGTGGAAGGCCTCGACCAGGGTGACGAAGGGCACGACCCGGTGGAGGGCGATGAGCGGCAGGTCCCTGCGGCGGGCCGCCTCGAGCACGGGGGCGGGTACCTCCCCGAAGGTGCGGCCCAGCTCCAGGGCGAGCGCGCTCAGCCCCGCGTCGGCGAGCGCGTCCACGTAGGCCGCCTGGGCGCGCCCGCTCTGCCCGTGCAGCCCGAGGCCGGTGGTGAGCAGCAGCTCGCCGCCGTGCAGCAGCGACCCCATCTCGTAGACCTCGGAGGAGTGCACCCAGCGGATCACGCAGCTCGCGGGATCGCCGTGCACCACCTCGGGCGCCGCCGCGGCGAACTCCGGCAGCGCGAGCACCTCGGCGAGGGTGGGGAGGGTCCGCCGGGGTGCGTGCCCCTTCACCTTCCGGCTCGCGGGCCGGTCGCCCGTGGCGCGTGCGGCCGCCTCCGGTCCGGCCGCCGGGCGCCCGGTCGCCGGGGCGGCCTTTCCCGTGCGGGAGGGGGCCGGCGATCCGGACGGATGGCGTGATGGCACACGTCCAGTGTCAAGTCACCTGGACGTTCTGTCCATTTAAAGCCTTCACGACTTGACGGAATGCCCCTTGTCGGGTCCCGCCCGCGCCACGGAGCATCGGGCGTCATCCACAGCAACCTCGCTGACGGTGTTGGACTCGACGAGGAGGACGTACCTGTGAGCGACGACCGGTACATGCGTCTGGCGATCGAGCAGGCCCGCATCGGCCTGTCCGAGGGCGGGATCCCGATCGGCGCGGCACTGGTGGCGGACGGGGAGGTGCTCGGCGTCGGGCGCAACCGGCGGGTGCAGGCGGGCAGCGCCATCCGGCACGGGGAGACCGACTGCCTGGAGAACGCGGGGCGCCTGCCCGCCCGGGTGTACCGCAAGTCGACGCTCTACACGACGTTGTCGCCGTGCCACCTGTGCGCGGGCGCGGTCCTGCTGTACGGGATCCCCCGCGTGGTGATCGGCGAGAACCGTACGTTCAGCGCCTCGGAGGATCTGCTCCGCCGGCACGGTGTGGAGCTCGTCGTGCTGGACCTCGACGAGTGCGTCCAGATGATGCGCGAGTTCATCGCCGCCAACCCCACGCTCTGGAACGAGGACATCGGCGTGGATGACTGACCCCCACCGCCACGAGGAGGGCCCGTGAGCCACGTGCTGACCACGCCCCCGGATGCCGCCCACGGCGCACACGCCCTGGATCCGGTGGCCGACTCCCAACGAGTGTCTACCGCGATGCACCAGTTCTGGATCTGGGCTGGTGCGAACATCGCGCCGATCAACTGGGTGCTCGGCGCGCTCGGCATCACGCTGGGCTTGAGCCTCGCCGACACCGTGCTGGTGCTGGTGGTCGGCAACGTCATTGGCATGTCCGTGTTCGGCCTGTTCGTGCTGATGGGCCAGCGCACCGGGGTGAGCCAGATGGTGCTGGCGCGCAGCGCGTTCGGCCGGCGCGGCGCGTACCTGCCGGCGATCATCCAGGGCATCATCTCGGCCGGCTGGTGCGCGATCAACACGTGGATCATCCTCGACCTGGTGCTCGCGCTGTTCCAGCAGATCGGCATCCGGGGCGGCGTCGGGCTGAAGATCGTCATCGTCCTGGTGGTCATGGCCACCCAGGTGCTGATCGCCGCCTCCGGGTTCCGGGCGATCGCGGTGTTTGAGAAGTACACCGTGCCGGCGACGATCCTCGTGCTGATCGCGATGACCGTGATCGCCTGGACCCGGCTGGGCGTGGACTGGGGGTACGCCGGAGACGCGCTCACCGGGAGCGCGCGGATCAGCGCGATGAGCACGGTAATGACCGCGATCGGCATCGGCTGGGGGATCACCTGGCTGGCGTACGCCTCGGACTACTCCCGGTTCGTGCCCCGGGACATGCCCAAGCTCAAGCTGTACGCCGCCAGCACCCTCGGCCAGTTCATCCCGGTGATCTGGCTGGGCGTCCTGGGCGCCACGGTCGCCACGATCAGCCGGCAGGCCGACCCCGGCCAGCTCATCGTGAACGCCTTCGGCGCGCTGGCGATCCCGGTGCTGCTCCTCGTCATCCACGGCCCGATCGCCACCAACATCCTCAACATCTACAGCTGCTCGCTGTGCGCGCTGACGATCGACTGGAAGCTGTCGCGGAAGACCGTCGCCTACGGCGTGGGGGTCTTCGCCACGGCCTTCACGATCGTGCTGGTGTTCCAGGACAACTTCGCCCACGCGCTCGACGCCTGGCTGGCCGGGCTGATCATGTGGGTGTCGCCGTGGGCGACGGTGATGGCGGTCCACTACTACGGGTTCCGGCGTCAGCGGATCGACGTGGACGCGCTCTACGACCCGCCCGGGAGGTCGCGGCTCGGCGACGTCCGCTGGGGCGCGCTCGTCTCCTTCCTCTGCGGTCTCGCCGCATCCTGGTGCTTCGCTTACGGGATCCCGGAGCTGCTGCAGGGGCCGGGCGCGCGGATGCTCGGCAACATCGACCTGTCGTGGCTGGCGGGCTCGCTGGTCGCGGGCACGCTGTACGCCGTGCTCGGCCGGGTGTGGGACGGCCGGCACCGGACGCCGGCGCAGGCCGGCACGAGGCCGGCGAAGGCCCGGTAGCACACCCGCTGGGAGCCGGAGACGAGGCGTAGCAGACCGGTGCCACCCCGCACCCCGGGCCCGGAGCGGCGGCCGACGCTCCGGGCCTCCGCCATGACCGCCCGCCCTCCGCGGGGCCGGGGCGCGTTCCGCCGCGCCGTGCCGCTCCGCGCTCCGCGCCTTTCTCCTCTGCTCTCTCCTCTTCCTCTTCTCTCCCGCCCTGTCCGGCCCTGTCCGGCTCTTCGCTCCGTGCCTTCGTGGCCGTCCGCCGGACGAGGTGACGGCGTCCGCCGCGCCGTACCGGCCCGGAATACGCTTTCCCGCGAACTCGCCCCGCCCGCCACGCCGCACGGTGAACGGCGCACGCCGCTTTATCGGCGAAATGGGACAAAAATGATAATTTTTCCCCCAAATCGCCGTCGTTGAGATGTGATATCGCCTGGTTTGCCGCTTGCGTCAACTGTTCGATTAAAAAAGCTACGTCCGAATGTGGACATATCCAACTATTCACCACCGCTCCGGTGATCTCTAAGATTCTTCAGAGAACCCGGCTCCCGTGTGATAGAAGCGTCAGGCGTCAACCAATGGAACTGAGCATGCGTCAGTAGTTTGCATGGTCCTGACCACAGGGTGGGGAATATGGCATGAGGGTGGGGTTGGAGGCGCGCGCCGCCACGCGTCCCAAGGGCGACCCGAAAAAGCCGTCGAGCATGTGGACGCGCGCCTATGTTCGGCTGCTGCTCACCGGTGACGTCGCCTGCGCGGTGATCGCGAGCGAGGCGGTGCTCGGCGTACGGCTGTGGCTGGGCGCCTTCATCCCGTGGACCGAGGTGGCGTTCGGCCTCGCCCTGGCCGCCGCC
Organism: Actinomycetota bacterium; assembly: GCA_003242605.1. Lineage (GTDB taxonomy): Bacteria > Actinomycetota > Actinomycetes > Streptosporangiales > Streptosporangiaceae > Thermopolyspora. The sequence continues at coordinate 11,515 of QGUZ01000045.1, read as the reverse complement.
TGGCCCGGTGCGATGGCCATGGCCGGGGCCTACCGCAAGCGGGTGCACGGGGAGGGCTCGGACGAGTTCCGCGCGGTGTTCAACGGCGGAGTGGCCCTCACCGCCGCGGTGGCGATCGGCGCCTACGCCACCCAGACCATGCTCGCGCGCAGCTTCGTGCTCGGCACGATCCCGCTGGCGACCCTGCTCACGCTCATCTTCCGCCACCGCATGCGCCGCCGCCTGCACAAGCGGCGCATGGCCGGCGAGTACCTGCGCCGGGTGGTCGCGGTCGGGCACCGGGAGTCGATCCTCGACCTGGTGATGCAGTTCCGGCGGCAGCCGTACCACGGGATGAACGTGGTGGCGGCGTGCCTGCCCCCGGCGGCCTCCGGCTCCGGGGTCCGGGTGAACGGCACGGTGAACGGCGCCGGGGACGGCGCTGGGGACGGTCCCGACGCCGGGCTGGGCCTCGACATCGCCGGGGTGCCGGTGCTCGGCGACTTCACCAACGTCGCGGAGGTGGTGGAGAAGGTGGACGCGGACGCGGTCGCCGTGGCCGCCTGCCCGGAGCTCGACGGCGCCGCGCTGCGCCGCCTCGCCTGGAGCCTCGAACCGAAGGGCACCGAGCTGTTCGTCGCCCCCGCGCTGGTGGACGTCGCCGGGCCGCGCACGAGCATCCGCCCGGTCGCCGGCATGCCGCTGCTCTACGTCGAGCACCCGGAGTTCGACGGCCTGCGCGGCATGGTGAAGAGCCTCTTCGACAAGGTGGTCGCGCTGATCGCGCTGATCATCCTCGCGATCCCGATGCTGGTGATCGCGATCATCATCCGGGCGACGAGCGAGGGCCCGGCGCTGTTCAAGCAGACCCGGATCGGCCGCGGCGGGCGCGAGTTCCAGCTGCTGAAGTTCCGGACGATGGTGAACGGCGCCGAGCGGCTCAAGGTGCTGCTCGAGCACGCAAACGAGCACGACGGCGTGCTGTTCAAGATTCGGAACGATCCAAGGGTCACCAAGGTCGGCGCCTTCCTGCGCCGCTACTCCATCGACGAGCTGCCGCAGCTCATCAACGTGCTGCGCGGCGAGATGTCGCTGGTCGGCCCCAGGCCGCCGCTGCCCGAGGAGGTCGCCCGGTACGGCAGCGACGTACGGCGCCGCCTCGTGGTGAAGCCCGGCATGACCGGGCTGTGGCAGGTGTCCGGCCGGGCCGACCTCTCCTGGGAGGAGTCGGTCCGGCTCGACCTGCGGTACGTGGAGAACTGGTCGCTCATCCTCGACCTGCAGATCCTGTGGAAGACCTGGGGCGCGGTGAAGAGTGGGGAGGGGGCCTACTGAGGTGAAGGCGCTCGTCCTCGCCGGCGGCTCGGGCAAGCGGCTGCGGCCGATCACCCACACCTCCGCCAAGCAGCTCGTGCCCGTCGCGAACAAGCCGGTGCTCTTCTACGGCCTGGAGGCGATCGCCGCCACCGGGGTGCGCGACGTCGGGATCGTGGTGGGCGACACCCACGCCGAGATCGAGGCCGCGGTCGGCGACGGGTCGGCCTTCGGGCTGCGCGCCACCTACCTGCGCCAGCCCGCCCCGCTCGGGCTCGCCCACGCCGTGCTCATCGCCCGGGACTACCTCGGCGACGAGGACTTCATCATGTACCTCGGCGACAACTTCATCGTCGGCGGCATCGAGGACATCGTCGCCAAATTCGTCCGGGACCGGCCCGCGGCCCAGATCATGCTCACCAAGGTGAGCGACCCCCGGAACTTCGGCGTCGCCGAGCTCGACGCCGAGGGCCGGGTGATCGCGCTGGAGGAGAAGCCGCGCAACCCCAAGAGCGACCTCGCCCTCGTCGGCGTCTACCTGTTCACCCCGGCGATCCACGAGGTGGTGAAGGACCTCAAGCCGTCGTGGCGCGGCGAGCTGGAGATCACCGACGCGATCAGCAGGCTCATCGCGACCGGCCACCGGGTGGAGTCGACGATCATCTCCGGCTACTGGAAGGACACCGGCAACGTCGCCGACATGCTCGAGGTGAACCGGCTCGTGCTCGAGTCGCTCGAGCCCCGGGTGGCCGGCCGGGTCGACGACGCCAGCGAGCTGATCGGCCGGGTGGTGGTGGAGGCGGGCGCGGTGGTCGAGCGGTCCCGCATCGTCGGCCCCGTGATCGTCGGCTCCGGCGCGCGGATCGCCGGCAGCTACGTCGGCCCGTTCACCTCGATCGCCGCGGGCTGCGCGGTGGTCGACAGCGAGATCGAGTACTCGATCATGCTCCCCCGCGCGGCGATCACCGGCGTCGCCCGCATCGAGTCGTCCCTCATCGGCCACGACGTGGAGGTCACCCGCGCGCCCGGCACGCCCCGCGCCCACCGCCTCGTGCTCGGCGACCACAGCAAGGTCCAGATCAGCTCGTGACGTCCGGGCCGCAGCGGCCCGTCCCCCCGACCGGTTGGAGAGTCCCCGTGACGCAGCGCCCAGCGTTCCCCTGCCCGGCGTTCCCCCGCACGGCGTTACCCCGCACAGCGCCACCCCGCCCAGCGTCACCCCGTACCGGGCCGGCGGATGCGCCGCCCTCGCCCACGCGCCCGGCCGCGCCGTACGCCGCCGCGGGGGCGCCGTGAAGGTCCTCGTCACCGGCGGCGCCGGGTTCATCGGCTCGCACTACGCGCGCGCCCGGGTCGCGGCGGGCGACACGGTGACCGTGCTCGACAAGCTCACCTACGCCGGCAACCTCGCCAACCTGGAGCCGGTGGCGGGCCGGCACGAGTTCGTGCACGGCGACATCTGCGACGCCGAGCTGCTCGCCGCGGTCGTGCCCGGCCACGACCTCGTCGTCAACTTCGCCGCCGAGACCCACGTCGACCGGTCGATCGCGGGCGCCGAGGCGTTCGTGCGCACCAACGTGCTCGGCACCCAGACGCTGCTGCAGGCGTGCCTGGAGGCGGGCGTGCCCCGGGTGGTGCACGTCTCCACCGACGAGGTGTACGGCGAGATCGAGACCGGCTCGTGGACCGAGGACGCGCCCCTGCGGCCCCGCTCGCCGTATGCGGCGGCGAAGGCCGGGGGCGACCTCATCGCCCGCGCCTACGCGATCACCCACGGGCTGCCGGTGTCGATCACCCGGTGCGGCAACAACTACGGGCCGTACCAGCACCCGGAGAAGCTCATCCCGCGGTTCGTCACCAACCTGCTGCGCGGCCGCAAGGCCCCGCTGTACGGCGACGGCCGCAACGTGCGGGACTGGATCCACGTCAGCGACCACTGCCGGGCGATCGACATCGTCGCCGAGCACGGCGCACCCGGGGAGGTCTACCACGTCGCGGGCACCGCCGAGCTCACCAACGCCGAGCTCACCGGCCGCATCCTCGACCACCTCGGGCTCGGCTGGGACATGGTCGAGCACGTGCCCGACCGCAAGGCGCACGACCGGCGCTACTCGCTCGACGACGGCCGGCTGCGCGCGCTCGGCTACCGGCCACAGGTGCCGTTCGAGCGCGGCCTCGCCGAGACCATCGACTGGTACGTCGCGAACCGCGCCTGGTGGGAGGCGATCGCGCCGTGAGATGGCTGGTCACCGGGGCACGCGGCCTGCTCGGCACGGACGTGGCCGCGCACCTGTGCGGCCGGGACGGCGAGCACGTGGCCGCGCTCGGCCGCGACGAGCTCGACGTGCGGGACCCGGCCGCGGTCGCCGCCGCGCTCGACGCCCACCGGCCGGACGTGGTGGTCAACTGCGCCGCCTGGACCGCGGTCGACGCCGCCGAGGAGCACGAGGCCGAGGCGCTCGCGGTGAACGGCCACGCGGTGCGCCTGCTCGCCGAGGCGTGCGCCGCCCGGTCCGTCCGGCTCGTGCACGTCTCCACCGACTACGTGTTCGACGGCACGGCGAGCGAGCCGTACCCGGAGGACGCGCCGCCGAACCCGCTCGGCGCGTACGGCCGCAGCAAGCTCGCCGGGGAGCGGGCCGCGCTCGCGCACGGCCACGTCGTGGTGCGCACCGCCTGGCTGTACGGCACGCACGGCGAGAACTTCGTGCGCACCATGCTGCGCCGCGCCGCGGCCGGGGAGCGCGTCGCGGTCGTCACCGACCAGGTGGGCCAGCCGACCTGGTCGGCCGACCTCGCCGCGCGGCTCGTCGCGCTCGCCCGGACCGGCGCCCCGCCCGGCGTCTACCACGGCACGAACGCCGGCCAGACCACCTGGTTCGGCCTCGCCCGCGAGGTCTACGCCGCCGCCGGGGCCGACCCCGCGCTGGTCACCCCGACCACCTCCGCGGTGCTCGGCCGCCCGGCCCCGCGGCCCGCCTACAGCGTGCTCGGCCACGCCGGCTGGGCGCGCGCCCACCTGCCGCCGATGCGGCACTGGCGGCAGGCGCTGCGCGCGGCCTGGCCGTACCTCGCCGACGCCGCCGCGGCCGCGCCGAGCCCGGGAGGCGCCCGGTGAGCTCGGCGGCCCGCCCCGTCCCGCCAGGACGCTTAGCGCTCCTCCCGCAGGGACGCGTAGAACTCGCGGCAGACCTCGTAGTCGGGGAGCAGCCCGGCGGCCCGCGCCTCGGCGAGCGTGGGCGCGGCCGCGTCCTTCGCCGACAGCACCGGCTCGCCGTCCAGCGGCCAGTCGATGCCGAGCTCCGGGTCGAGCGGGTGCACGCCGTGCTCCCGCCCGGGCGCGTACGGCTGCGAGCACAGGTAGACCACGGTCGCGGACTCGCTCAGCGCGAGGAAGGCGTGGCCGAGCCCCTCGGCCACGTAGAGGGCGCGCCGGCCGGTGTCGTCGAGCCGCACCGCCTCCCAGCGGCCGAAGGTGGGCGACCCGACCCGCAGGTCCACCACCACGTCGAGGATCGCCCCGGCCACGCAGGTGACGTACTTCGCCTGCCCCGGCGGCACGTCGGCGAAGTGCACGCCGCGCAGCACGCCGCGGCGCGACACCGAGCAGTTGACCTGGGCGAGGTCGAACCGGTGCCCCACCGCCTCGCGCACCTCGCCCGCCCGGAAGGCCTCGGTGAACGACCCCCGGGCGTCGGTGTGCACGCGCGGCGTGTAGCACCACAGTCCGTCGATGCCGAGGCGCTCCATGCGCCGAAGCATCCCACAGGATCCGCGGCCGGTCGCCTCGCCCGCCCGATCTGTCCGCTCATGGACGCCGGGCCCGGCGCGGCCCGGCCGCCCCAGCCCGATCAGCCACGGCCGCGCCGCATGCGGCCCGACCAGCCGCGCAAGGCGGCGGCAGGGAGTGCCCGATGACCACCACGTGCCGGCTGTGCGGCTCGCAGGACCTGGTGAGCGTCGTCGACCTCGGCGCCACCCCGCCCTGCGAGCGGTTCCTCACCGCCGAGCAGCTCGACGAGCCCGAGCCGACCTACCCGCTCCACCTGCGGTTCTGCGTCGACTGCCACCTGGCGCAGCTGCCGCCGCTGATCACCCCGGAGGAGACGTTCACCGAGTACGCGTACTTCTCCTCCTACTCCACCTCCTGGGTGGAGCACGCCCGCCGGTTCGTCGCCGCCGCGGTCGAGCGCCTGCGCCTCGGCCCGGACGCGTTCGTCGTCGAGGTGGCGAGCAACGACGGCTACCTGCTGCGGCACGTGGTCGAGCGGGGCATCCGCTGCCTCGGCATCGAGCCCGCGGCGAACGTCGGCGCAGTGGCCCGGGAGCGCGGGGTGCCCACGCTCACCGCGTTCCTCACCCCGGAGACCGGGGCGCGGGTGCGCGCCGAGCACGGCCCGGCCGACCTCGTCGTGGCGAACAACGTCTACGCCCACGTCCCGGACGTGATCGGGTTCACCGAGGGGCTGCGCGCGCTCGTCGCCGACGACGGCTGGGTGGCGATCGAGGTCCAGCACCTGCTCACGCTCATGGCGGGCGCCCAGTTCGACACGATCTACCACGAGCACTTCCAGTACTACACGGTCGACTCGGCCCGGCGGGCGCTGGCGAGCGGCGGGCTGACCCTCGTCGACGTGGAGCGGCTGCCCACGCACGGCGGCTCGATCCGGCTGTGGGCCCGGCCCGCCGAGGCGGCCGCCGCGGACGGGCCCGCGCCGAGCGCCCGGATGGCCGCGGTGCTCGACGAGGAGAAGGCGGCCGGGCTGCACGAGCCGGCCGGGTACGCGGGCTTCGCCGCCCGGGTCGCCCGGATCCGGCGCGACCTGCTGCGCTTCCTCATCGAGGCCGCCGAGCAGGGCCGTACCGTCGTCGGGTACGGCGCGCCCGGCAAGGGCAACACGCTGCTCAACTACTGCGGGGTGCGCCCTGACCTGCTGCCGTACACGGTCGACCGCAACCCCTACAAGCACGGCAGGTACACCCCGGGCACGCGCATCCCGATCCTGCCGCCGGAGCGGATCGCCGCGGACCGGCCCGACTACGTGCTCGTCCTGCCGTGGAACCTGCGCGACGAGCTCGTCGCCGAGCTGTCCTACGTGCGCGAGTGGGGCGGCCGCCTGGTGTTCCCCATTCCCGAACTGGAGGTGGTGTCGTGAAGGTCGTCCTGTTCTGCGGCGGCTACGGCATGCGGATGCGCACCGGAACCCCCGGCGACGTGCCGAAACCCATGCAGCTCGTGGGCCCCCGGCCGCTGATCTGGCATGTGATGCGGTACTACGCCCACTTCGGCCACAAGCAGTTCATCCTCTGCCTCGGGTACGGCGCGCACCACATCAAGGAGTTCTTCCTCAACTACCAGGAGACGACCTCGAACGACTTCGTGCTGCGCGGCGGCAAGGTCGAGCTGCTGTCCACCGACATCTCCGACTGGGAGATCTCGTTCGTGCAGACCGGCATCGACTCGCCGATCGGGGAGCGGCTGCGCCGGGTGCGGCACCTGCTCGAGGGCGAGGAGATGTTCCTCGCCAACTACGCCGACATTCTCACCGACGCGCCGCTGCCGGACATCATCGCGCGGCTGGAGTCCGCGGACGCGGGCGCCGCGATGATGGTGGTGCCGCCGCCCGGCACCTTCCACTGCGTGGACGTGGGCGAGGACGGCCGGGTCGGGGCGATCCTGCCGGTGGCGGAGATGCCGCTGTGGGTGAACGGCGGCTACTTCGTGTTACGCCAGGAGATCTTCGACCACATCCCGGAGAACGGCGACCTCGTCGCCGACGGCTGCGTGCAGCTCGCCAAGCGGGGGCGGCTCATCGCCTACCCGTACCGCGGGTACTGGCGGCCCACCGACACGGTCAAGGAGCGCATCGCGCTCGACGAGGCGTACTCGCGCGGGGAGCGCCCCTGGGCGCTGTGGGAGCGCGAGCGGGAGCGGGTGGGCGCATGATCGGGCTGGTGCCCCGCCGGCCGGGGGAGGCCGCCGGCGCGGGGCGGCGGGCCGGGCTGCGCGCGATCGCCGCGGTGGGCGCGCACTGCGACGACATCGCGATCGGGGCGGGCGGCACCCTGCTCACGATCTGCGCGAGCCACCCGGGCATCCGGGTCGACGCGCTCGTGCTCTCCGGCGGCGGCACGGTGCGGGAGGCCGAGGAGGCGGCGGCGCTCGCCGCGTTCTGCCCCGGCGCGGACCTGCGCCTGTCGGTGCTCAAGCTGCCCGACGGGCGGCTGCCCGCGCACTGGGACGAGGCGAAGTCCGCGGTGGAGGAGCTGCGCGCCCGCACCGACCCCGACCTGCTGCTCGCCCCGCACCCCGGCGACGCGCACCAGGACCACCGGGGCCTGGCACGGATCGTGCCCACCGCGTTCCGCGACCACCTCGTGCTCGGCTACGAGATCGTCAAATGGGACGGCGACCTCGGCCGCCCGTCCGTCTACCAGCCGCTCGAGCCCGAGGTGGCCGAGGCCAAGGCCGACCTGCTGCTTACGCACTACCCGTCGCAGCACGGCCGCTCCTGGTACGACCGGGAGACGTTCCTCGGCCTCGCCCGCATCCGCGGCGTCGAGTGCAACGCCCGCTACGCCGAGGCCTTCCACGTCGCCAAGCTCACCCTCGACCTCACCGCTGGAGGCTGCTAGATGCGTGTGCTGCTCACCGGGCACCAGGGCTACCTGGGCACGGTCATGGGCCCGGTGCTCGCCGCCGCCGGGCACGAGGTGGTCGGCCTCGACTCGGGGCTGTTCGCCGACCGGGTGCTCGGCCCGATGCCGCGGGATCCCGCCGGGTACGCGGTCGACCTGCGCGACGTCGGCCGGGAGCTGCTGGAGGGGTTCGACGCGGTGATCCACCTCGCCGCGCTCTCCAACGACCCGCTCGGCGCGCTCGACCCGGCGCTCACCTACGCGATCAACCATCTCGCCGCGGTACGGCTCGCCCGGCTCGCCCGCGACGCCGGGGTGCGGCGGTTCCTGTACGCCTCCACCTGCTCGGTGTACGGCGCGGCCGGCGGGGACGAGCTCGTCGACGAGAACGCGCCGCTGCGCCCGGTCACGCCGTACGCCGAGTCGAAGGTCCGGGTCGAGGAGGACGTGGCCGCGCTCGCCGACGCCGACTTCACCCCGGTGTTCCTGCGCAACGCCACCGCGTTCGGGTTCTCCCCGCGGCTGCGCTGCGACATCGTGCTCAACAACCTCGTCGCCCACGCGGTGCTCGACGGCGAGGTGCGGGTGCTGTCGGACGGCACGCCGTGGCGGCCGCTGGTGCACGTGCTCGACATCGCCGAGGCGTTCCTGCACGCGCTCGAGGCGCCGCGGGAGGCCGTGCACGCCAAGGCGTTCAACGTCGGCACCGAGCAGAACAACCGCACGGTCGCGGAGATCGCCGCCGAGGTGGTGGAGGCGGTGCCCGGCTCCCGGCTCGTCATCACCGGCGAGACCGGGCCCGACCCGCGCTCGTACCGGGTGGACTTCTCCCGGATCCGGCGTGCGCTGCCCGGCTTCGCGCCGCGGTGGACGGTGAAGGCCGGGGCGGTGGAGCTGTACGACGCGTTCACCGAGTACGGGCTCACCCGGCACGCCTTCGAGCGCGACTTCACCCGGCTCGCCCGGCTCGCCGACCGGCGGGCCGCGGGCGAGATCGACGCCACGCTGCGCCCGGTGGTGCGGCCATGACCGCCACGGCCGTACCGGAGCGGGGCGAGCTGCACGCCCTGGTGGCGCGGCTGTACCCGATCTGCCGGAGCATCACCGGCGACGGCGTGCGCCGCACCCTCCGGATCATCTCCGAGCTGGCGCCGCTCGAGATCCACGAGGTGCCGACCGGGACGAAGGTGCTCGACTGGACGGTGCCCAAGGAGTGGAACATCCGCGACGCCTACATCAAGGACGCCACGGGCCGCCGGGTGGTCGACTTCGCCGCGTGCAACCTGCACGTGGTCGGCTACAGCGTGCCGGTGCGCCGCCGGATGACCCTCGCCGAGCTGCGGCCGCACCTGCACACCCTGCCCGACCGGCCCGACCTCGTGCCGTACCGGACCAGCTACTACCACGAGACCTGGGGGTTCTGCCTCAGCGCGAACACCCTCGCGGCGATGCCCGAGGGCGAGTACGAGGTGTGCATCGACGCCACCCTCGCCGACGGGCACCTCACCTACGGCGAGCACGTCGTGCCCGGCGAGACCGACGACGAGGTGCTGATCTCCTGCCACGTCTGCCACCCGTCGCTCGCCAACGACAACCTCGCGGCGATCGCGGTCGCCGCCCACCTCGCCCGGCGGCTCGGCGCCGGCCCCCGGCCCCGGTACACCTACCGCTTCCTGTTCGCCCCCGGCACGATCGGCGCGATCACCTGGCTCGCCCGCAACCGGGACCGCATCGAGCGGGTACGGCACGGCCTCGTGCTCGCCTGCGCCGGGGACCGCGGCCCGCTCACCTACAAGCGCAGCCGCCGCGGCGACGCCCCGATCGACAAGGCCGCCGCGTACGTGCTGCGCAGCTCGGGGCGGCCGCACACGATCGAGGACTTCACCCCGTACGGCTACGACGAGCGGCAGTACTGCTCGCCCGGGTTCGACCTCGGCGTGGGCTCGCTCACCCGCACGCCGTACGGCCGCTACCCGCAGTACCACACCTCGGGCGACGACCTCGACTTCGTCACCGAGGAGGCGATGCGGGACACGCTCGAGACGGTCTGGGAGATCCTCCGGGTGCTCGACCGCGACCGGCGGTACCGCAACCTCAGCCCGTACGGCGAGCCGCAGCTCGGCCGCCGCGGCCTGTACGACTCGCTCGGCGGGCGCAGCGACACCAAGCAGGGCCAGCTGGCGCTGCTGTGGGTGCTCAACCTGTCTGACGGTGACCACGGGCTGCTCGACATCGCCGAGCGGTCCGGACTCCCCTTCGACGTCGTGGCGGACGCGGCGCGCGCGCTGTGCGACGCCACCCTGCTGGAACCGGTGAGGGAATGCTGAACGCGACACCCCGGCGCGCCCGGACCGGCCCGCCCGCCGCGTTACGGGTGGGCGACGTGGTCGAGGTCCGGAGCGCGGCCGAGATCCTCGCCACCCTCGACGAGCGCGGCGAGCTCGACGGCCTGCCGTTCATGCCGGAGATGCTGCGGTTCTGCGGCCGGCGGCTCGTCGTGCACAAGGTGGCGCACAAGCTCTGCGACACGATCGAGCGCAGCGGCCTGCGGCGCATGGACGGGGCCGTGCACCTCGCCGGGGCGCGGTGCGACGGCGCCGCGCACGGCGGCTGCCAGACCGCCTGCTCGCTCTACTGGAAGGAGGAGTGGCTCCGCCGCGTGGACCCCGGCGACGCCGCGCCGGACGGCGTCTCGCCGGAGGAGGCCGCGCGGGAGGAGGAGGCCCGGCGGCGGCTCGCGGAGCTGCTGGCCGCGAACACCCGGCGGCCGCCCGGCCCGGACGGCGAGGTGCGGTACCGCTGCCAGGCGACCGAGCTGCTGCGCGCCGCGCCGGAGCGGCTGCCGTTCCGCGACCTGCGCCAGTACGTGTGGGACGTGCGCACCGGCAACGCGGGCCTGCTCGCCACGCTGCGCGGCATCCTCATCGGCCTGTTCAACCGCTTCCAGCACCTCAGCACCCGGGTGCTGCCGCCGTGGCTGCGCATCAAGGGCGGGCTGCGCTGGGGCTTCGTCAAGGGCACCGCGACCGGCCCGACCCCGACCGCGCACCTCGACCTGCGGCCGGGCGAGCTGGTGCGGGTCAAGAGGAAGGAGGAGATCCTCCCCACGCTCAACAAGGACCTGCTCAACCGCGGCCTGGGGTTCGAGGAGGAGATGGCCCGCTACTGCGGCCGCGTCGCCCGGGTCGCCGCCCGGGTCGAGCGGTGCATCGACGAGCGCACCGGCCGCATGCTGCGGATGAAGAACCCGTGCATCGTGCTCGAGGGCGTGGTCTGCGCGGGCGTCTACAACCTCAACTGCCCCCGCGAGTTCGTGCCGTTCTGGCGGGAGATCTGGCTGGAGCGGGTGTCCGAGAACGGCGGTGCGGCCACCTCGCGGAACGGCCCAGTGAACGGCCCAGCGAACGGCACTGCGAACGACACTGCGAACGGCACGGCGAGCGGCCCGCGGACCACCGGGGAACGGGCGGACGGCGAGGACCGGCGCGGCGCTTTCTGAGCCCGTGGGCCCCCCCCCCCCGGCCGGCTGCGCCCCGCTGGGGGTGTGCGCGGGGGGCCCCGCGCGCGGGCTCTTGGGTGCATG
>QGUZ01000582.1 GCA_003242605.1 Actinomycetota bacterium | reverse complement strand
GTCGAGTCGGTCCTCGTCGGCGAGGACGCGATCAGCGAGGCCCGCAGGTTCCTGTGGGACACCTGCCGCCTGGCCATCGAACACGGCACCGCCTCGGCCCTCGCCGCGCTCCTCACCGGGGCGTACAAGCCTCGCCCGGACGAGCGCCTCGCCGTCATCATCTGCGGGGCCAACACCGACCCGACGGACCTGGTGACCTGACCGGGTGCCGTGCCGTCGTTTCCGACGGCACATGCGGGTGAGCAGGCCTCGGCCGAGGTGCACGCCCGACGGTACGGCATGGGCCCGGTGAGCCGCCGGTCCACGCGCCGGCTCTCCGGCCGATGCGGGCCGCTGGGAGCGCACGTCGCCATGGTGAGGGCCGCGCAGAACAACCCTTAACGACGGCAAGTGGCGGTCTGATGTCGTCACCGGCGGGCGGAAGGTGGGTGCGGCGGCCGGTGACGGCATCGATGGCGTGCACCCTGCGCCGCCGTTTCCGGCCAGACCGTCCGCTCCGGAGGCCGAGCGTCCCGGCCCGTGGTGAGGGCAGCTAGGCGTTTGGCCGGTGCGGGTGCCGAGAGGGCGTCGCCGACGGCGACCGCGGGCGGCGGAGGCCGTGACAGGTGTACGGTGTCGCCGTCAGCGCCAGCCGAGCTCCGGGGCGACGTACTTCAGCACCGACGAGATCAGGTGGGCGTTGTACTCCACGCCGAGCTGGTTGGGCACCGTCAGCAGCAGCGTGTCGGCCTCGGCGATCGCCTCGTCGGCGGCGAGCTCCTTGACGAGCTCGTCGGGCTCGCCGGCGTAGGTGCGGCCGAACACGGCCCGGGTGTTCTCGTCGATGAAGCCGATCTGGTCGGTGCTCCGGCGCTCGTGGCCGAAGTACGCGCGGTCGGTGTCGTTGACGATCGGGAAGATGGAACGGCTCACCGAGACCCGAGGCTCGCCCTCGTGCCCGGCCTCCTTCCACGCCTCCCGGTAGGCCGCGATCTGCTCGGCCTGCTGCACGTGGAACGGCTTGCCGCTCTCGTCGTTCTTGAGCGTGGAGCTCATCAGGTGCATGCCGAGCCCGGCGGCCCACCTCGCGGTGGCGTTCGAGCCGGAACCCCACCAGATGCGCTTGCGAAGCCCTTCGGAGTGCGGCTCCAGCCGCAGCAGGCCGGGCGGGTTGGGGAACATCGGCCGCGGGTTCGGCTGGGCGAAGCCCTCGCCCTCCAGCAGCTTGAGGAACACCTCCGCGTGGCGGCGCGCCATGTCCGCGTCGGTCTCGCCCTCGGCCGGCCGGTAGCCGAAGTACCGCCAGCCGTCGATCACCTGCTCCGGCGATCCGCGGCTGATGCCGAGCTGAAGCCTGCCGCCCGAGATGAGGTCGGCCGCACCGGCGTCCTCGACCATGTAGAAGGGGTTTTCGTACCGCATGTCGATGACCGCGGTACCGATCTCGATCCGGCTCGTGCGGGCGCCGATGGCCGCGAGAAGCGGGAACGGGCTCGCGAGCTGCCGAGCGAAGTGGTGAACACGGAAGAAGGCGCCGTCGGCGCCGAGCTCCTCGGCGGCCACCGCCAG
>QGUZ01000044.1 GCA_003242605.1 Actinomycetota bacterium | reverse complement strand
TGGTGGGGGGGACCCCTGCAGGCCGCCCCCGCCCCGCCGGGCCCGCGCCGGCCCCGCGGTCGCGCCCGCCGTCGCGCCGCCGGCGGACCGTGGCGCTGTGGGCCGGGTGCGTCGCCGCGCCCCTCGCCGCCGCGGCGGCCCTCGGCCTGCTCGCCCGCACCCCCGCGTGGACCGCGGCCGACGCGCGGCTCGCCGTGGCCGTCCACGAGCTGCGCACCCCGCCTCTGACCGCGGTCGCCGAGGCGCTGCGGGCCGCCTTCCTGCCACCGGTGGCGGTGACCGTGTGCGCCGCGGCCATGATCCTGCTCGCCCTGCTCGGCCGGTACGGCACGGCGCTGCTCACCGGCCTCGTCGTCACCGTGGGCTGGGGCGCGAACAGCCTCTACAAGGTCGCGATCGACCGGCCCCGGCCGGCGCCGGAGCGGCAGCTCATCGCGGAGGCGAGCCCGCACGCCTACCCCAGCGGCCACGTCGCGGTCACCCTCGCCCTCGTCATCGCCGCCTGCCTGCTCGCCGCCGGCGCGGGCCGCCTGCGGCTCGTCGCCGGCCTGGGCGCGGTCCTCGTGGCCGCCCAGGGCTGGGCGCGGGTCTACCTCGGCGCCCACCACCCCACCGACGTGGCCGGCGCGATCCTCGTGGTCGGCGGGGCCGCCACGGCCGTGATCGTCCTGTGCGGTCCCCTCGCCGCCCGGCTCGACCGGCCGCGGTGCGGTCAGCCGTCCGGGGACGGGCCGCCCCACGGGTCGTAGTCGACCTCGAGCGGCTCCTGCGGCGGCCGCTCGGGCTCGGGCACGTGGCGCAGGTTGACCCGGATGCGGGTCCAGGTGGAGCTGCGACCCCGCATCGAGTCGACGAGGACGTCGGCCGGGTGGAGCCGGGCCGCGGCCGCGGGGTGGCGGGCCTTCCAGCGCTCCAGCCCGGCGAGCGCCTCGGCCGCGGTGCGGGCCCGGGCGATCTCGATCAGCGGCATCGTGGCCCGGCGGCGCCCCTCGCCCTTCGGCGGCCGCTCGGCCGGGCCGAGCCGGTCGGCGAGCCCGAGCAGGCCGTCGAGGCTCCCGGCCGCCGCGTCCATGCCCGCCCAGGGGTCGCCGAGCTCGGCGAAGCGGTCGGGCACCGTGCCGAGGGTGAACCGGTCCGGGGCGCAGCCGGCGACCTCGTCCCAGGCCAGCGGGGTGGAGACCCGGGCGTCGGGGGTGGGGCGGACCGAGTAGGCCGAGGCGACCGTGTGGTCGCGGGCGTTCTGGTTGTAGTCGACGAACACGCCCTGCCGCTCCTCCTTCCACCAGCGGCTCGTCGCCAGGCCGCCCGCGCGGCGCTCCACCTCGCGGGCGACGGCCTGGGCGGCGCGCCGTACCTCGGGGAAGGTCCACCACGGCGCGATCCGGGCGTAGACGTGCATCCCGCGCGAGCCCGAGGTCTTCGGCCAGGCGGTGAGGCCGTGCTCGCCGAGCACCTCCCGGACGACGAGGGCGACCTCGACGATCTGCCGCCACGGCACGCCGGGCACCGGGTCGAGGTCGACCCGCAGCTCGTCGGGGTGGTCCAGGTCCCCGGACCGGACCGGGTGCGGGTTGAGGTCGACGCAGCCGAGGTTCACCACCCAGGCGAGCTGGGCGGCGTCGTGCACCACGACCTCCTCGGCGCTGCGCCCCGACGGGTAGTGCAGCGTGACCGTGTCGATCCAGCCGGGCCGCCGCGCCGGGGCGCGCTTCTGGAAGAACGGCTGCTCCGCCACGCCGTGCGGGAACCGCTTGAGGATCATCGGCCGCCCGGCGACGCCGCGCAGCGCGCCCTCGGCGACCGCGAGGTAGTAGCGGACCAGGTCGAGCTTGGTGTGCCCGGCGGCGGGGAAGATCACCTTGTCCGGGTTGGTGATCGTCACCTCCCGCCCGGCCACCTCGAGCACCTCGGTCGTCATCGGCCCCTCCCCTGCTCGCGCCCGGTCCCCGCCCGCGGCGTACGACGCGGCGGCGGCCCGGGCGGCGCATCGGTACCCCTGCCCCGCACGACGACGACCGTGCGCCCGCGCCGGCCGCCCCGACCGCCCACCTTCACAGTGGAAGGAAAGATAGGTAAACCTTTCCAGACCGTAGGGGGCCAGGTCACCGATGGATCATTCGATCGGCAAAGAACCTGACATCCCCCTAAAATCCGCCAATGTGAACGAAGGCCTGCCGCCCCATCCGCCCCTGCCGATACGCGACCGCTCCTCGTCCTCGCGGCCGGGCGGCGCCGGCCGCCATCGTCGCCCGGTGCCGAGCGACCTGCCGCCGGACGCGCCCGCCCTCGTGGTGGCCGCGCCGGGCCGGGACGACGAGGTGCCGCAGGACATCGCCCGCATGCTCCGGGTCGACAACCCGCAGGTCGACGTGCGGCTGGTGCACCTGGGGGACGGCATCGACGGCCTCGCCAAGGAGCTCGACGAGATCGCCGCGTCCCGGCCGCAGGGCGCCGTCTCGGCCGTGGTGGCCCCGCTGGTGACCGGGCCGCACCCGAAGGTGTACCGCATGGTGCGCGAGGCGGTCGCGGCGAGCGGCACCCAGGTGGTGATCAACCCGCCGCTCGGCCCGCACCCGCTCATCGCCGAGGTGATGCACATCCGGCTCGCCGACGCCGGGCTTGCCCGGGCCGACCGCATGCGGCTGTTCAACATCGCCTCGCCGGTGGACGGCATCGTCGTGCTCACGGCGGGCGGCCCGGAGGCGGTGCGCGCCGCCGACACCACGGCCGTCCTGCTCGCCGCCCGGCTGGCGCTGCCGGTGGTGGCCGCGTCGGTCGACGACGGCCCGGGCCCGCGCGACGCCGCCGAGCGGCTGCACAAGATCGGCGCCGCCCGGCTCGCCGTCGCCCCCTGCATCATCGGCCCCGAGGCCGATCCGGCGGAGGTGCGCGCCGCCGCCGAGGGCATCGGCGCGGGCTGCGCCCAGCCCATCGGCGCCCACACCTCGCTCGCCCGCCTCATCATCGAGGGCTACGGCAGCACCCTGTACGAGCTCGAGTGACGGCGTACGCGCTCGGGTGACCGCGCCCCGCCCGGCCGGAAGTGATCCGGATCACTCGCCGGGCGAGGGATGAGGGCCGCGCGCCGGGGCAGAACGCCCGCCATGCGCACCGCACCCCGGACGCGCCGCGCCGTGCTCCGCTCGCCGGTCCCCGGCGGTCGTGGCCGCATCCGGCCGGTGACACATCCCGGGATTCCACCTACTTTTGGTAGGTATTCCCGTGTTGTCTGCTGGAGGTGGGCATGCCCCTCCCGGATTTCCTCGTCATCGGAGCCCCCAAGGCCGGCACCACGGCCCTCCACGCGGCCCTCTCCCGGCACCCCGAGCTGTACATGTCGCCGGTCAAGGAGCCGAAGTTCTTCCTCACCGACGGCCCGCCGCCCACCCGCGGCGGCGGCCCCGGCGACGCCCGCACCTACCGGGAGCACGTGTGGCGGCGCGAGGACTACGAGGCGCTGTTCGCGGGCGCGCCGAAGGGCGCGCTGTGCGGCGAGTCCACGCCGTTCTACCTCTACGACCGGGCGGCCCAGCGGCGCATCCGCGAGCTCATCCCGCACGCGCGGCTGATCGCGATCCTGCGCGACCCGGTCGAGCGCGCGCACTCCAACTGGACCCACCTGTGGTCGGCCGGCCTGGAGCCGATCGGCGACGTGGTGCGGGCCTGCGCCGAGGAGGAGAAGCGCATCGCCGCCGGCTGGGCGCCGTTCTGGCACTACGTGCGCCTCGGCCGGTACGGCGAGCAGCTCGAGCACCTGTACCGGCTGTTCCCCCGCGAGCAGGTGCTCGTGTTCCGCTATCGCGACCTGGTGGACCGGCCCGCCGAGACGCTCGACCGGATCTTCCCGTTCCTCGGCGTCACCCCCGGCCTGGTCACCGAGATCCCGCGGGAGAACGTGACCGCGCACCCGGAGCCGACGCTCGGCCACCGGCTGCTCTCCGCGGCGCAGCGCGTCAGCGCCCGCGTGCCCGGCCGGATCGGCGCCGCCGTGTCCGACGCGCTCGAGCAGCGCCTGCAGCGGCGGGCCCGCCCCCGCCAGCCGCTCACCTGGGCGCAGCGGCAGGCCCTCATCGGCTACTTCGCCGACGACATCCGCCTGCTCCAGGAGGTCACCGGCGCCGACTTCAGCGACTGGCTGCGGCCCCGGGAGCGGTCCGGCGGCCTCGTCGGCGCCCGCCCGGCGGGCCAGCGCCAGGCGCGCAACGGGCGTCCGCGCCCCAGCGCCGAGGCCGGGTGACCGCGCGCGTCCGGTGCCGGCCCGCCCGCGGCGAGCCGAGGATCAGCGCAGCTCGGTGCGGAGCTCGTGGGCGCCGTCGGGGCGCGTCATCTCGTAGTAGAGGCGGCGCCGCCCGTCGGGCAGCGGGAGGATCTCCAGGTAGCGCAGCCCGCCCGCGCCGTACGGCGAGACCGCCTTCGGCGCGGTGCCGAGCGCGGTGAGCGCGGCCGGGTCGGCGCCGATCGCCACGCCGGTGCGCTCCTCGTAGTTCTCCGCCGCGCTCGCCCGGCCGTCGTAGTAGGCGACCACGCTGCGCTCGTCCCCCTCGCCGACGAACTGCACGGCGCTCACCCGCACGCCGCGGGCGTCCCAGCAGCCCTCGCGGCGGTCGAGCGCGGTGCCGTGCCAGGACCACTCGACGCCGTCGGCGCTGGTGGCGTAGTCGGTCACCATCTGGTCGGCCTCGTCGGGGTCGGCGAGCGGGTGGCAGGAGGCCCACAGGTGCCACAGGCCGTCGTGGTGGACGATCACCGGGTCCTTCACCGCGGTCTTGGCGTCCCCGGGCAGCACCACCCGGGTCTGCCGCGGGTCGAACCCGGCCGGGTCGCCGGCCTCGAGCAGCTCCACGCGCCAGTGCTTGCTGCCGTAGGTGGCGCAGCTCAGGTAGAGCCGCCAGACGCCGTCCGGGGTGCGCAGCAGCCGGGGGCGCTCCAGCGACTCGGCGTCCATCTGCTCCTTGGTGATCGTGAGCAGCGGCTCGAACCGCAGGCCGTCGGCCGAGCGGGCGACCACCACCGCGTAACCCCGCCCCTTCCCGACCGGGCGGCGCAGCCGGAACGCCAGGTAGATCTCGCCGTCGGCGAGCACCGCGCTGGGCGCACCGGACCAGTGGCCGGGGCCGTCGCCCGGCGGGGGGATGGCGACGACCGAGCGTGCGGGATCGGGCAGCGTGACGGCGACCAGCGGGTCGCCGCGATGGGCGGTGTTTTCGCTGAGCACGCCTAACGATAACCGCACCATCCACTGCCTTTGCCATTCGCAACACCGCCGGTGTGGGTAAAGAACCACGGTCCGCGCAAGCCGCCGCGGAGAGGGATCATCGTCGTGAGGGCGGGCGACGGGCCCGCCGTCGACGACCACGGGAGTGATGCGATGCTGTTCGGCAAGGAGCACGTCCGGCGCTACCAGGAGACCGACGGCCGGGAGGGGCACGACTGGGAGCGCGGCACCACCGTCCTGCTGCTCACCACCACCGGCCGGGTCACCGGCAAGGAGCACACCACGCCCCTCATCTACCGCAAGCACGGCGACGTCTACGTCGTGGTCGCCTCCAAGGCCGGCGCTCCCGAGCACCCGGACTGGTATCTCAACCTGCAGGCCAACCCGCGGGTCAAGGTCCAGGTACGCGCCGACAGGTTCGAGGCGAACGCGCGCACGGCCACGCCCGAGGAGCGGGCCGAGCTGTGGCCGTACATGGTCGAGGTGTGGCCGGACTACGCGGAGTACCAGAAGAACACCGACCGCGAGATCCCGGTCGTGATCCTCGAACGCGTCTGACGGGGCGGCGGCTCCGGCCCGGCGGGGGGCCTCGCCGCACGGCGAGGTCCCCGTTCGCGCGCTTCCTACCGTTCACCCGATCCCGCTATCGTCTCGGCAGGGGGCCACCAGGGGAGGAAAGGATGGAGAAAGGCCGCACCGCCGAGATCATGGTCGCCGAGGCCCGGAAGGCGTTCTGGGTCATGGTCGGCTTCCTCGCGGTGATCTGGGCGCTCCAGATCGTCAACTGGCTGACCGGGTACGAGCTCAGCCAGCGGTTCGGTGTGCGGTCCTGGGACACCGACGGCCTGACCGGCATCCTCACCGCGCCGTTCCTGCACTGGAGCTGGTCGCACATCCAGGGCAACTCGGGCCCGCTGTTCATCTTCGGCTTCCTCGCCGCCTACCGGGGGGTGCGCAGGTTCCTCGGCGTCACCGGGCTGATCGCGGTGGCGAGCGGGCTCGGGGCGTGGTTCACCGCGAGCCCGGGCACGGTCGGGGCGGGCGCGAGCGGCATCGTGTTCGGGTACTTCGGCTACATCCTGGTCCGCGGGGCCTTCGACCGCCATCTCATCGACATCGTCATCGGCGTGGTGATGGCGCTCTGCTTCGCCTACCAGTTCGCCGGGCTGCTGCCCCAGGAGGGGGTGGGCTGGCAGGCCCACCTGTTCGGGTTCGCCGGCGGCATCCTCGGCGGCTGGCTGTTCCGGGAGCGCCGCCGTGCCGCCGCGGCCTCGCCGCCCGCCGGTACGGCACGGCCGGGCGACCTGCCCGGCACAGTGCCTCCCGGCAGAGTGTCTCCCGGCCCGGTGTCCCCCGGCAGCGTCCCGCCCGGCAGTGTGCCGCCCGGGAGCGTTCCCCCGGGGAACCCCCGTCCCGGCGCCTTCCAGCCGCCGCCGTCCCGCGCCGCGCTGCACAAGGAGCTCGACGACCTCGGCCTGTGACGGGGTACGGCCGGGCCGCGGGAGCCCGGCCGCCCGCCGCTACGATGTGGCCGCCGGGCCGACCCCGCCCGGCTCAGGAGCGTGGCGAGGAGGTCCCGGCATGGCCGTGCTGATCGACCCGCCGAACTGGCCGGGCCCGCGCGGGCTGCTGTGGTCGCATCTGGTCAGCGACTGCTCGCTGGAGGAGCTGCACGAGTTCGCCGCGCGGCTCGGCGCGCCCCGGCGGGCGTTCGACCGTGACCACTACGACGTGCCGGAGACCGCCTACGCGCGGGCGATCGCGCTGGGCGCCGAGCCGGTGAGCTCACGCGAGCTCGTCCGGCGGCTCACCGCCGCCGGGCTGCGGCGGCGCCGGCTCCGCCAGCCGGGCTAGCTACGAGCTCAGCCAGCGGTTCGGTGTGCGGTCCTGGGACACCGACGGCCTGACCGGCATCCTCACCGCGCCGTTCCTGCACTGGAGCTGGTCGCACATCCAGGGCAACTCGGGCCCGCTGTTCATCTTCGGCTTCCTCGCCGCCTACCGGGGGGTGCGCAGGTTCCTCGGCGTCACCGGGCTGATCGCGGTGGCGAGCGGGCTCGGGGCGTGGTTCACCGCGAGCCCGGGCACGGTCGGGGCGGGCGCGAGCGGCATCGTGTTCGGGTACTTCGGCTACATCCTGGTCCGCGGGGCCTTCGACCGCCATCTCATCGACATCGTCATCGGCGTGGTGATGGCGCTCTGCTTCGCCTACCAGTTCGCCGGGCTGCTGCCCCAGGAGGGGGTGGGCTGGCAGGCCCACCTGTTCGGGTTCGCCGGCGGCATCCTCGGCGGCTGGCTGTTCCGGGAGCGCCGCCGTGCCGCCGCGGCCTCGCCGCCCGCCGGTACGGCACGGCCGGGCGACCTGCCCGGCACAGTGCCTCCCGGCAGAGTGTCTCCCGGCCCGGTGTCCCCCGGCAGCGTCCCGCCCGGCAGTGTGCCGCCCGGGAGCGTTCCCCCGGGGAACCCCCGTCCCGGCGCCTTCCAGCCGCCGCCGTCCCGCGCCGCGCTGCACAAGGAGCTCGACGACCTCGGCCTGTGACGGGGTACGGCCGGGCCGCGGGAGCCCGGCCGCCCGCCGCTACGATGTGGCCGCCGGGCCGACCCCGCCCGGCTCAGGAGCGTGGCGAGGAGGTCCCGGCATGGCCGTGCTGATCGACCCGCCGAACTGGCCGGGCCCGCGCGGGCTGCTGTGGTCGCATCTGGTCAGCGACTGCTCGCTGGAGGAGCTGCACGAGTTCGCCGCGCGGCTCGGCGCGCCCCGGCGGGCGTTCGACCGTGACCACTACGACGTGCCGGAGACCGCCTACGCGCGGGCGATCGCGCTGGGCGCCGAGCCGGTGAGCTCACGCGAGCTCGTCCGGCGGCTCACCGCCGCCGGGCTGCGGCGGCGCCGGCTCCGCCAGCCGGGCTAGCTCGGCGGCGAGGTTCGCCCGCGCCCGCTCCTCCCACAGCTCGCGGGCGACGGGCGTGCGGAACAGCCGCGGCATGGCGAGCAGCCGGGACAGCACCCCGGCGCGGCCCGCCGCGAACGCCGCGTCCGGCACGTGCCGGTACTCCTCGCGCACCGCCGCGGCGTAGGCGGCGTACCCGTCCGGGGGCGCGGCGAGGATCGCCAGGTCGGCGTCGCACAGCACCGCGCCGTCCCGGTCGCCGGGCTCGGGCGCGTGCGCGGCGGTGAGCCGGACCAGCCGGGCGGCCTCCGCCACCCGGCCCGGCGGCACCCCGCACCGCGGCAGCAGGGCGAGGGCGAGCTGGGCGCTGCGCTCCTCGTCCCACCCCGCCCGGCCCTCGTAGACCGCGTCGTGGAACCAGGCGGCGAGCCGCACCGCGTCGGCGTCGGCGGCGAGATGGGCGAGGCGGTCCACCGCGGCGAGCACGGCGCGCAGGTGGTCGAGGGTGTGGTAGCGGCGGTGCGGCTCCGCCCACCGGGCGAGCAGCTCGGCGCCCACGGCCCGGGAGGCCGGCGAGTCCGGCACGAGGCGCCGCCACGCGGCGGCCAGGTCGGCGGCGGAGGCGGGGGTCGGTGAGGTCGTCGCCACCCGAGCAGGATAGGCCGGGCCGCCGCCCGCGCCTTTCACCCCCGTGCGTTTCGACCATGTCGGGCGTCTTCGGCAGTATGGAGGGCGTGACCCTCCTAGAGCACCTTCCTGCAGAGACCGACCCCGACTCGATCTACGAGGCCTTCGTCGAGTGGAACGCCGAGCGGGGGCTGACGCTGTACCCGACGCAGGAGGAGGCCCTGATCGAGGTCGTCAGCGGCAACAACCTGATCCTCGCCACGCCGACCGGGTCGGGCAAGAGCCTGGTGGCGGCGGGGGCGCACTTCGCCGCGCTCGCGGAGGGCCGCCGCAGCTTCTACACCGCGCCGATCAAGGCGCTGGTGTCGGAGAAGTTCTTCGACCTGTGCTCGATCTTCGGCAGCGAGAACGTCGGCATGATGACCGGCGACGCGTCGGTGAACTCGTCCGCGCCGATCATCTGCTGCACCGCGGAGATCCTCGCCAACATCGCGCTGCGCGACGGCGAGGAGGCCGACGTCGACCAGGTCGTGATGGACGAGTTCCACTTCTACTCCGACCCGGACCGCGGGTGGGCCTGGCAGGTGCCGCTGATCGAGCTGCCGCACGCGCAGTTCATCCTCATGTCGGCGACGCTCGGCGACATGACCCGGTTCGAGAAGGACCTGACCCGGCGGACCGGGCGGCCCACCACCACGATCCGCTCGGCGGAGCGGCCGGTGCCGCTGTACTTCTCCTACCGGACCACGCCGCTGCACGAGACCCTCGAGGAGCTGCTCGAGGCGAAGCAGGCCCCGATCTACGTGGTGCACTTCACGCAGGCGTCCGCGATGGAGCGGGCGCAGGCGCTGATGAGCATCAACATGTGCACCAAGGAGGAGAAGGCCGCGATCGCCGAGATGATCGGCGGCTTCCGGTTCACCACCCGGTTCGGCCGGGCGCTGTCCCGCCTGGTACGGCACGGCATCGGCGTGCACCACGCGGGCATGCTGCCGAAGTACCGCCGCCTGGTGGAGCGGCTCGCCCAGGCCGGCCTGCTCAAGGTGATCTGCGGCACCGACACCCTCGGCGTCGGCGTGAACGTGCCGATCCGGACCGTGCTGTTCACCGCGCTGAGCAAGTTCGACGGCAGGCGGGTGCGGCTGCTCACCGCCCGCGAGTTCCACCAGATCGCCGGGCGCGCGGGCCGGGCCGGGTTCGACACCGCCGGGTACGTGGTCTGCCAGGCCCCCGAGCACGTGATCGAGAACGAGCGGGCGCTGGCGAAGGCCGGGGACGACCCCAAGAAGCGGCGCAAGGTGGTGCGCAAGAAACCGCCCGAGGGGTTCGTCAACTGGAGCGAGGAGACGTTCAACCGGCTGCGGCAGGCCGAGCCGGAGCCGCTGGTCTCCCGGTTCAAGGTGAGCAACGCGATGCTGCTCAACGTGATCAACCGGCCGGGGGACTGCTTCCAGGCGATGAAGCGGCTGCTCACCGACAACCACGAGGACCGCAAGGCGCAGCGGCGGCACATCAGCCACGCGATCGCGATCTACCGCTCGCTGCTCGCCGGCGGCGTGGTCGAGCAGCTGCCCGAGCCGGACGAGCACGGCCGGCGGGCCCGGCTCACCGTCGACCTGCAGCCCGAGTTCGCGCTCAACCAGAACCTGTCGACGTTCGCCCTCGCCGCGTTCGAGCTGCTCGACCCGGAGTCCCCCACCTACGCGCTCGACATCGTCTCGATCATCGAGTCGATCCTCGACGACCCGCGGCCGATCCTGCAGGCCCAGCTGAACAAGGCCCGCGCCGAGGCGATCGCGGAGATGAAGGCCGAGGGCATCGAGTACGAGGAGCGCATGGAGCGGCTCGCGGAGATCACCTACCCGATGCCGCTGGAGGACCTGCTGTTCTCCGCGTACGAGACCTACCGGCGCGGCCACCCGTGGGTGGGCGACTACACGGTGAGCCCCAAGTCGATCGTCCGCGACATGTACGAGCGGGCGATGAACTTCAGCGAGTACGTGCAGTACTACGAGCTGGCCCGCGCCGAGGGCACGGTGCTGCGCTACCTCGCCGACGCCTACCGCACGCTCGACCGCACCGTGCCCGAGCACTACAAGACCGACGACCTGCAGGACCTGATCGAGTGGCTCGGCGAGATGGTGCGGCAGGTCGACTCCAGCCTCATCGACGAGTGGGAGAAGCTGCAGAACCCCGACGAGGCGCTGGAGGAGAGCGAGGAGATCGAGGAGAAGCCCAAGCCGGTCACCGCGAACCAGCGGGCGTTCCGGGTGCTCGTGCGCAACGCGATGTTCCGCCTCGTCGAGCTCGCCGCGCTGGAGAAGGAGGAGGAGCTCGCCGAGCTCGCCCCGGACATCGATTGGACCGCGGCCCTCGACGCCTACTACGAGGAGCACGACGAGATCCTCACCGGCCCGGACGCGCGCGGCCCGAACCTGCTGATCATCGACACCGACGAGCCCGGCGTGTGGCGGGTCCGGCAGATCATCGACGACCCCGAGGGGAACCACGATTGGGGCATCTCCGCCGAGGTCGACCTGGCCGCCTCCGACGAGGAGGGCCGCGCGGTCATCCGCGTCACCGCCTTCGACCGCCTCGACTGACGCGCGCGCCCCGCGGCGCCGTCCGCCGAGCCGGTGCCTCCCGGCCCGGCGGGCCCGGCATCGGTGGCCCGGCCCGGCGCACCGGCGGGCCGGGCGGGGCGGCGCGCCCGGGGCCGCTCAGCCGCCCGAGGTGTCGCTCTCCGCGGCCGCGTCGGGCACCGCGACGTCGTAGGGGTCGTCGAGCCAGCCCTCCGGCAGCGGGACCCGGCTGCGCGGGTTCGCCCGGCCGCGCGGGCCCTCGGCGGCCTCCGGCCACGGCTGGTCGGGGTCGAGCCGCGCGGTGAGCTCCTCGAGCTCGGCGAGCGTGGAGACCATGGCGATCGCGCGCCGCAGCTCGCCGCCCACCACGAACCCCTTCAGGTACCAGGAGACGTGCTTGCGGAAGTCGGCCACGCCCTGCCGCTCGTCGCCGAGGTGCTCGCAGAGCAGCGCGGCGTGGCGGCGCATGGTCGCGGCCACCTCGCCGAGCGTGGGCCGGGCGCGCCGCGGCGAGCCGTTGAACGCCTCGGTCAGGTCGCGGAACAGCCAGGGGCGGCCGAGGCAGCCGCGGCCGACCACGACGCCGTCGCAGCCGGTCTCGCGCACCATGCGCAGCGCGTCCTCGGCGCTCCAGATGTCGCCGTTGCCGAGCACCGGGACCTGCGGCACCGCCTCCTTCAGCCGGGCGATCGCCGACCAGTCCGCCTCGCCGCCGTAGTGCTGCAGCGCGGTACGGCCGTGCAGCGCGATCGCGGCCACGCCCTCCTCGGCGGCGATGCGGCCCGCGTCGAGGTAGGTGAGGTGGTCGTCGTCGATGCCGGTGCGCATCTTCACCGTGACCGGCAGCGGCCCGGCGCCCTCGACCGCCGCCCGCACGATGCGGCGGAACAGCTCCCGCTTGTACGGCAGGGCCGCTCCCCCGCCGCGCCGGGTCACCTTGGGCGCGGGGCAGCCGAAGTTGAGGTCGATGTGGTCGGCGAGCCCCTCGCCGGAGAGGATGCGCGCGGCCTCGCCGACGACCTTGGGGTCGATGCCGTAGAGCTGCACGCTCCGCGGGGTCTCCCCCGGCCCGAACCGGATCATCCGCAGCGTCTTGCGGTCGCGCTCCACCAGCGCCCGGCTCGTGATCATCTCGGACACGAACAGCCCGCCGCCCTGCTCGCGGCAGAGGGTGCGGAACGCGGAGTTGGTGATCCCGGCCATGGGCGCGAGCACGACCGGGGGCCACACCTCCAGCGGCCCGATCTTCAGCGTCGTCCCCACCCGGTCATTTCTACCTGAGCCAGTCACCTTCCGGTCACCGGGGC
This sequence comes from Actinomycetota bacterium, assembly GCA_003242605.1. GTDB lineage: Bacteria > Actinomycetota > Actinomycetes > Streptosporangiales > Streptosporangiaceae > Thermopolyspora. The sequence continues at coordinate 12,517 of QGUZ01000044.1, read as the reverse complement.
CCGCCCCGGCCATGGGCTCCGGACGGACCGCCGGCTTCGCTCGCCGTACATAGAATCCGCACGTCATGGGCATGATCCCCGGCACAACCGTGATGATCGGGGGAAAGCGTCATGGCGACACAAAGGGAGGCGTGGCAGGCAGAGCCTGCGCACGCACCGGCACACGATCCAAGCGGCCGCGCCCGCGGCGCGGCACCGTACGCCCCGGGCGCGTTCGGGGGCGCGCCCGACGAGGAACCGGCCGGCCACGGCGCGGCCGGGGCACGGCGGCTCGACCTGCCCCGCTCCGCGGGCGGCGCGCTCGCCACCGGCATGGTCGGCGTCCCCGCCGCCCAGATGCTCCCGCCCTATCTGCCCTACCCGGGGACCGACCCCACCCGTCCGGCGGCGGTCCGGTCGCCGGAGGTGCCGCGCCGTCCGCGCCGCCGGGCCGGGACCCGGCGCAAGCCCGACCCGCTGCTCGCCGCCCGGGTGACCTGGGCGGCGCTCCGCGTCGTGATGGGCCTGATCTTCCTGTGGGTCTTCGCCGACCGCCTCGCCGGTCTGGGCCTGCCGGTCGCGAGCTCGCACGCCTGGCTCAACGGCGGCTCCCCGACCCGCGGCTACCTCGCCACGGCGGAGGGGCCGTTCGCCGGGCTGTTCCACGCCATGGCGGGCCGGCCGTACGCGGACTGGCTGTTCATGATCGGCACGGCCGGGGTCGGCATCGCCCTGCTGCTCGGCATCGCGATGCGCCTCGCCGCGGCCTGCGGCGCCGCCCTGCTGGTGCTGATCTACCTCGCCGGGCTGCCGGTGGAGGCCCACCCGTTCCTCGACCACCACATCGTGTACGCGCTCGTCCTGATCGCGCTCGCCCTGTCCCACGCGGGGGACACCCTCGGCCTGGGCGGATGGTGGGCGCGGACCCGCCTGGTACGGGCGCTTCCCGTGCTGCGCTGACCGGCCCCGGCCGGTGACGCCCCGAGGCTCGCGCCCGCCGCCCGGCATATGGAGTAGGCACCACACCGGAAAACCCGCTAGAGTTTCAGAGTCACCGCAGGGCGAACCCCCCGCGGGCGACATGCGGACGTGGCTCAGTTGGTAGAGCATCACCTTGCCAAGGTGAGGGTCGCGGGTTCGAATCCCGTCGTCCGCTCGGAGAGGTCTTTCGGTTAGCGCTGATCGGGCCTCCCTCGGTGGAGTGGCCGAGTGGATGAGGCAGCGGCCTGCAAAGCCGCGTACACGGGTTCGATTCCCGTCTCCACCTCTCCAAGGGCGATTAGCTCAGTGGGAGAGCGCTACCTTGACACGGTAGAGGTCACTGGTTCAATCCCAGTATCGCCCACCACATTCATCCATCCGGGTCACGCGATCGATGACGTGGCCCGGTTTTTCATGTCCGCGGCCCGCCGATTCCGCACGGCGCGGCGGCGGGCGATCCCCGGCGAGCGGCGTAGGGCGGCGCAGCCCGGCCGGAGCCGTCAGGCCGGACCCGCGCCCGGGCCCGCCCCGGTCCGGCGCGGGTTGACGGCGACGCCGCACGTCACTTGACCGACAACCGTCGCAAGCGGCTTGCGTGATCCTGCCGTATGCTTGCGGCGTGACGGAAAATCGGACGTCGGGCCGCACCACCACGCGCCGCCTGGCCGAGGTGGCCAAGAAGGTCGGCGTGAGCGAGGCCACGGTGAGCCGGGTGCTCAACGGCAAGCCGGGCGTCTCCGAGGCGACGAGGCAGGCGGTGCTCACCGCGCTCGACGTGCTCGGCTACGAGCGGCCCACCCAGCTCCGCGGCGAACGCGCCCGCCTGGTCGGGCTGGTGCTCCCCGAGCTCGGCAACCCGATCTTCCCCGCGCTCGCCGAGGTCGTCGGCGGCGCGCTCGCCCAGCGCGGGTTCACCCCGGTGCTGTGCACCCGCACCGCGGGCGGGCTGTCCGAGGCCGACTACATCGAGATGCTGCTGGAGCGGCAGGTCTCCGGCGTGGTGTTCGCGGGCGGCCACTACGCCGAGGAGGACGCGCCGCACGACCACTACCACCGGCTGCTGAAGCTGCGGCTGCCGGTCGTGCTGGTGAACGCGGCCACCGAGGGGCTCGGCTTCCCCTGCGTGTCCACCGACGACCAGGTGGCGGTGGAGCAGGCGTACCGGCACCTGGTCGCGCTCGGCCACGAGCGCATCGGCATCGTGCTCGGCCCCGAGGACCACGTGCCGTCCCGCCGCAAGCTCAACGCGTTCCTCGCCGAGGCCAGGCGCGCCGGGCTGCCCGCCGAGCCGGACGCGATCGAGCGCACCCTGTTCTCGCTCGAGGGCGGGCAGGCGGTGGCGACCCGGCTGGTACGGCGCGGCATCACCGGCATCATCTGCGCCAGCGACGTGCTCGCCCTCGGCGCGGTGCGCGCGGTGCGCCGCCTCGGCATGTCGGTGCCGGAGGACGTGTCGGTGGTCGGCTTCGACGACTCGGCGTTCATGAACTGCACGCACCCGCCGCTCACCACCGTGCGCCAGCCGATCGAGGCGATCGGCCGCACCGCGGTCACCCTGCTGGTCAACCAGATCGACGGCGCCTCGGTCACCGCCGAGGAGCTGCTGTTCGAGCCCGAGCTCGTGGTGCGCGGCTCGACCGGCCCGGCCCGCGCCCGGGTGCCCGCCTAGCCGCCCGCGGCGCCGGCCCGCCCGCACGGCCTAGCGTGCCCGCCCGCGCTCGTGCCGTACACCTGCGGAGGCTCCGGTCGAGCCGGCTCGACGGCCTTCGGCATCGACCGGGCGCGCGCCGCGGTGGGCGGGGCGGGCCGCCGCGACGCGCGGAGCGTCGGCTCGGGGGTACCCCCGTGCCGGTGAACGCCGGCGGAGATCGACGTGGGGTTCGCCCCGGTGGACGATCCGCCCGAGGGGCGGGACGGGCCTCGGCGGGCCGTGCACGACCGGGGCCGCCGCGGCGATCGCGGACGCGGCGCTCCACGCCACCGGGGAGACGCGTCCGCGACCTCCCGATCACCCTGGACAAGCCGCTCCGCGCCGGACGCGGGCTGCGCCTTCCCCGCGGGCGCGGCCGCGGGGAAGGCGCCGCCATGGTCACGCCGGTCCGGTCACTCCAGGTGGAGCGTGAACGTGGTGGTGATGTTGCGGATGTCGGTGTGGTTGTCCCTCAGGGTGAGGTTGCGGAAGACGGCCTCGCCGACCGCGGGACCCTGATCCGGCTCGGGCAGCTCGTTGACCCAGATGCCGAACCCAGACTTGTGGTCGAACTCGTCGCCGCTCTTCCTTGCCCCGGAGATCGTGACGTCGCTGAACTCGATGTCGGTGATCGGGTTCTGCGCCACGCCGTCCTTGTAGAACGTCTGGAACATGATCCCGTGGTACGTCGGGTCGACGATGTCCACGTTGCTCACCCGGATCGCCCGGAACGGCCGCTGCGCCGAGTAGACCCACAGCGCCGGGAACGTCTGCGCGCCCCAGAAGTGGCCGCCCGCGCGGACGATCGAGATGTTCTCGAACCGGGTGACGCCGGGGCCGAAGCCGCGCATCGGGTACCCGAAGTCGAGCGAGCTGATCGTGATTCCGGGGTAGGTGAGCGTGTCGGCGATGTAGACGTTGCGGACGGTGTTGTTCTGCCCGCCGTAGACGGCGACGCCCGCGGCCCGCCAGGTGAGGAGGACGGTGAGGTTCTCCAGCACGTTGCCGGACTGGTCGGCGTCGACGTTGTCGGTGGCGGCGAACAGCGCGAAGCCGTCGTCTCCGGTGGCCCGGGCCTCGACGTTGCTGACCAGGTTGTCCGTGCTGCCGTTGGTGAAGTTGCCGCCGTCGGCGAACATGTTCCGGATCCGCGAGTTCTTGATCGTCACATGGTCGACGTGGCTGCCCCAGTAGAGGCACACCTGGTGCTCGACCCAGAGGTTGTCGATCGTGATCCGGGACACGTTCGCCATGTCGAAGATCTTGCCGGGCCCGTCGATCCGCTGCGTGTAGTTGCCGAAGTGGGCGAAGTTCGCGAACGCCGACCCGTTCGCCGTGGGGTCGATCCGCCAGCCCACGTCGGTGTTCTCCTGGTCGGCCGGCGAGTGGAACCGGGTGAACCACGGCCCGGCGCCGATCACCTTGACGGCCTTGCCGTACACCTGGAACTTGCCGGTCGTGCGGTAGTCGCCCGGCGGCAGGTAGACGCCCTCGAGATCGGGGTCCTGGCGGGCCCGGTCGAGCGCGTCCTGCACGTCCTGCTGGGTGAACCCGGCCGGTACGGCGTAGCGGTCCGGGTCGGGGTTCGCGATCGGCTCGGCCTTCTCCAGGTTGATGAAGTCGATCGCGTACGTGGTGGTGTTGGCCGGGTCCTTCTGCAGCCGGATCCTGCCGCCCGCCGGCACGGTGGTGTCGAGCATGAGGTGCGCCTCGTCGTAGATGTGCCGCGGCGGGCCGGCGGACGGCGAGTTGCTCGGGCTCGCCTCGTCGCCGTAGAGCCAGGCGTACTTGGAGGTGAGCTCGAGCGCCTTGTGGAAGGTCCCGTTGACGTAGACGTTGAGCGTGGCGTCGATGCCGCCGCCGCCCGGCGCGTCCGGGATGGAGAACCGCACGACGAGGGTGTTGGCCGGGGCCTTGGCGGTGAACTCGACGTAGGCGCCGGTGGTGTTGAGGGTCACCGCGCGCCGCCCGGACGCCTCGCCCGCGAGGTCGCCGATCTTCCGGTTGGGGCCGACCACGGCCGCCCCGCCGCCGATGACCGCGTCCTCGGCCTCGTACATGTCGTACGGCATGCGCGCGCCGCGCCCGACGAACAGCCGGTCGGTGCGGGTGTTGTCGTCCCGCTTGACCGGCGGCTCGTTCGCGTCGGCCGCGACCGTGGTGCGGACCGTGTACTCCCCGTCGGCGGCGGTCCAGGTGCCGCTCAGCGTGACCGGGGCGGTGGTGGCGCCGGGGGCGATCACGCCGGTGTGGCCGCCGGTGAGCGTCGTGACCGTGTCGCCGCCGGAGTCGAGCACGGTGAGCGTGATGCCGTGCGTCCCGCCCGCGGTGGCCGCGGTGCCCTGGTTGTGCAGCGTCACGGTGAAGGTGACCTCGTCGCCCGCGGCCGGGTTGGCGGGGGTCCAGGAGACCGCGGCGGCGATCAGGTCGGAGCCGTCCACCGGGCGGACCACCAGCGGGGAGGGCGCGGTGTGGGCGTTGTTGCCCTCGTCGCGCTCGATCACCTTGTTCGCCTCGTCGACGACCGCGGTGACGGTGTGCTCGCCCGCGTCGTGGGGGCCGATCTTCCGGGTGACGGTGGCCGTGGCGCCCGGGGCGAGCTCGCCGACGTCGGCGGTGCCGACGGTCTCCTCGCCGAGGCGGAAGGTCACCGTGGTGGCGCCGGAGGCGACGTCCCCGGCGTTGCGCACGGTCGCCGACAGGGTGATCTCGTCGGTCTCGGTGGGGTTCGCGGGCGTCCAGGAGACCGCGGTGACGGTGAGGTCCGGGTTCGGCGCGGGCTCGCCGAACACCTGGAACTCGGCGACCTGCCCGCCGGGGGCGCCGGTGTTCGCGGTGAACCGCAGGCGCACGTCGGCGGCCCGGCCGGTCACCGGGATGCGCACGGTGTTGCCGGTGGCGGGGTCGAAGGTGTAGTCGGTGGCCGGGACCAGCGTGGTGAACGAGCCGCCGCTCTGGGGGCGGCCGAGCACCTCGATGGTCTGGGTGCGCCGCGCCCAGGCCGGGTCGGGGTTGAGCCTGAGCACGATCGAGCTGAGGTCGGCGTTCGCGCCGAGCGCGACGGTGAGCGTGCTCGGGTGGCCGTCGCCCTCCCAGTACGTGGTCACGTCGCCGTCGTTGGCGTTGCCGGGGACGTAGATCCACGTGTGCGAGGACGCCTCGATCGGCTTGCCGAGGGCGAGGTCGGCGCCGTCCCCGGGGCCGGGGTCCGGGTCCTGGCCGGGGCCGTACACCTCGAGCTCGGCGAGCTGGCCGGCGGGCCAGCCGGTGTTCGCGGTGATCTCCAGCCGGATGTGGCGCACCGTGGCCGCGTCGAAGGTGATCGTGGCGGACGGGTTGAACAGGCGCGCGGCCGGGGCGGCGAGCCGGGTGAACGACGCGCCGTCGGTGCTGCCGCGCACCTCGATCGTCTGGGTGCGGCTCTCCCAGTGGGCGGGGAGCCGCAGCACCAGCTCGGTCACCTCGGCCGCGCGGCCGAGGTCGACCTGGATCCACTGCGGGAAGGCGCCGCTTGCGCTCTCCCAGTAGCTGCCCTGGTCGCCGTCGGTGGCGTTGCCCGCCGGGTAGCCGGGCTGGGTGCTCGACGCGGTGACCGGCTTGCCCGCCGCGAGGTTGGCCCTCGCGGCGGCGTGCGCGGCGGCCACGGCCGGGGGCACCGGCAGGCCGGCGGCGAGCAGGACGGCGGCGAGCGCCGCGATCAGGGGGAGGACGGCCGATCTGTGCCTCATGATCTGCTCCCTCTCGGGCCGGGGGTGGCTGAACCATAAGATGATCGACAGATAACTGCAATGTTTTGACTGGATTACGCAAATGTCCGACTCAGGACACGGCCCCCGCGGCTCCGAGAAGTCCCAGGTGGCACCGGGTTCATCGGCACGGTCCGGCCGTAACGCCGCTTGCAGATCATGACGTCATTTCACCGCAAGCCAACGCAAGCAGTTGCGGGCGCTTTCACCAGCTTGCGCAACCAGCGATCCGAGGACGTCGCCGCAGCGTGGCGGTGCCGTTGGTCGGACATCAGCCCACGTACCGCCCGCGATCACCCCGCCGACTCGAAAGTCTTGACGTGATTCAGTTGTAATCTTGCGCTACACAATTCGGATATTGCGGCGATCTGTTCGCATGTCTATGCTCGACGCCACACGGCGGGGCGCCCCACCGGCCATCGAGCGTGGAAGAAGGGCCAGACGATGCGCAGATCGGGCTTTCGCAGGACCGCGGGATTGCTCCTGGCGGCAGGGCTGGGCGTGAGCACGGCGGGGTGCGGCGGCGGCGAACCGGCGGAGACCGCCGGGAGCGGGCAGGTGCAGATCACCGTCGCCTGCCAGCCGGCGAAGTCCGCCCCGGAGAACCGCAAGGCGTGGGACGACGACGTCGCCGAGTTCCAGAAGGCGAACCCGGGCGTGATCGTCAAGAGCACCGACCAGCAGCCCTGCTTCGACCCCAAGACCTTCGGGCCCAAGCTCGCCGGCGGCCAGATGGAGACCGTGTTCATGGTCCCGGTCACCAACTACGACGAGGTGATCGGCAAGCGGCAGGCCCTCGACATCACCCCGTACCTCGACGAGATCAAGAACTGGAAGGACCTGCGCGAGGACGTCAAGGAGCTGGTCACCCGGGACGGCCGGGTGTACGGCGTGCCGAACGTGCACTACAGCGTCGGTCTGGTCTACAACCGCAGGCTGTTCAAGCAGGCCGGCCTCGACCCGGACGCCCCGCCGAAGACCTGGGCGGAGGTCCGCGAGGCGGCCAAGAAGATCGCCGCGCTCGGCCCGGACTACGTCGGCTTCGGCGAGTACTCCGGCGGCAACACCGGCGGCTGGCACTTCACCATGCACGTCTACGCCCGGGGCGGCGAGATGGTCACCCCCGACGGCAGGAAGGCCGCGTTCAACTCGCCCATCGGCAAGCAGGTGCTGCAGTACCTCCACGACATGCGCTGGGTGGACGACAGCATGGGCGCCAAGCTCTACAACGGCTGGGAGTCGCTCATGATGGCGATGGGCGGCGGCAAGGTCGGCATGATGCTCGGCGCGCCCGACGTCATCACCGACGTGGTGCAGAAGTTCGACGGCGACTACGCCGACTACGGCATCACCGGCATCCCCGAGGCGAAGGCCGCGCTCAGCGGCGGCGAGGCGTACTTCATCAACCCCAAGGCCACCCCCGAGCAGGCCCGCGCCGGCATGAAGTGGATCGACTTCCAGTTCAACACCGTCGGCAAGGGCCGGTTCGACTTCGCCCGCGGCAAGGCGATCGGCAACCCGGTCGGCATCCCCGACAACGACGTGTACGGCGACTCGCCCACCGGCAAGGCGATCCAGCAGGCCCGGGAGGAGAACGCCGTGGTGCCGGTGGCGAACTACCGGCCGTACGTGGAGGCCTCGGCCACGATCCCGCCGAAGATGGAGCCGCCGAAGGCGCAGGAGCTGTACGCGGTGCTCGACGTGGCCATGTCGGCCGTGCTGAGCCGCCGCGACGCCGACATCGACAGGCTGCTCGCCGACGCCGAGGCGAAGGCGAACACGATCCTGGCGAGCAATGGCTGAGCGGACCGTGGCGACCGGGATCGCGACGACGGGCCCCGACCGGCGCGCGCCGGAGGGGCCCGGCCCCCGGCCGGGGTGGCGGCTCGGCCCGTCCCCGGGCCCGTCCCGGCTCGGCCGCACCCGGCTCGGCCAGGCGGTGCGGCGCAACCTCACCGCCTACGGGTTCATGTGCGGCGCGCTGTTCTGCTTCACGCTGTTCGCCTGGTACCCGATGGTGCGGGAGTTCATCCTCGCCTTCCAGCGGACCAACCTGATCGATCCGCCGGAGTGGGTGGGGCTGGAGAACTTCCGCACCGTGATCCGGGACCCGGCGTTCGGCCAGGCCTGGTGGAACACGATCGCGTTCACCCTGCTCGCGCTGCTGTGCGGCTACGCCGTGCCGTTCGCGGTCGCGCTGCTGCTCAACGAGCTGCGGCACGCCCGGGCGTACCTGCGGTTCGTGGTCTACCTGCCGGTGATGCTGCCGCCGATCGTCAGCGTGCTGCTGTTCCGCTGGCTGCTCGACCCGGGGCCGGGCCTGTTCAACCAGATCCTGGACTTCCTCCGCCTGCCGCCGCTCGCCTGGCTCGACTCGGCGGACACCGCGCTGATCTCGCTGGTGCTGGTGTCCACGTGGATGAACATGGGCACCGCCACGCTCATCTACCTGGCGGCGCTGCAGAACATCCCGCCGGAGCTGTACGAGGCGGCCGAGCTCGACGGCGCGGGCGTGTTCGCCAAGATCCGGCACGTCACGATCCCGCAGACCCGGCTGATCCTGCTGCTGATGCTCATGCTCCAGATCGTGGCGACGATGCAGGTGTTCATCGAGCCGTACATGCTCACCGGCGGCGGCCCGGAGAACGCCACCGTCACCGTCGCCTACCTGATGTACCAGTACGCCTTCGTGTACGGCGGCAACTACGGCGCGGGCGGCGCCCTCGGCATGATGCTCATGATCGTGTTGCTCGTCTTCGCCGCCGTCCAGCTCCGGCTCACCCGCGACAACACGCGCTGAGGGGGAAGCGATGCCGAACCTCACCCTGGACCGGCCGGCCGCCCCTGCCCGGGGAGACGGGCCCGCCCGCGGCCGGCGCCGGCCCCGCCGGGTCGAGCCGCGGACGCGCGCGATCATCTCGCCGCTCGCCCTCAGCACGCCGTGGGGCCGGTTCGTGTACTGGACCGTGCTCGTCGCCGTGGTCGTGGTCTTCACGCTCGTCTTCGTGTTCCCGCTGTACTGGATGGCGACGGGCGCGATGAAGACGGGCGAGGAGATCGCCCGGATGCCGCCGACGCTGTTCCCGGCCGAGCCGTCGCTCGACGCCTTCCTCGAGGCGTGGGAGCTGTTCGACATCGGGCTGCTGCTGTGGAACACCAGCTTCTACGCGGTGGGCGGCTGGCTGTTCGTGATGGCGGTGGACGTCTCCGCGGCGTACGCGCTGTCGCGGCTGCGGCCGATCTTCGGGAACGTGATCCTCGGCGGCATGCTCGCCACGCTGATGATCCCGCCGATGGTCGTGCTCATCCCCCTCTACCTGACCATCGTCGACGTGCCGATCCTCGGCTGGCACCTGCTCAACACGCCGTGGGCGCTGTGGTTCCCGGCCGCGGCGAACGGGTTCAACATCCTGCTGCTCAAGCGGTTCTTCGACTCGATCCCGCGCGAGCTGCTCGAGGCCGCGTCGCTCGACGGCGCCGGGCCGGTGCGCATCCTGTGGTCGGTGGTGATCCCGGTCTCCCGGCCCATCCTCGGCGTGGTCTCGATCTTCACCATCGTCAACGTCTACCGGGACTTCGTGCTGCCGCTGCTCGTGCTGCCGGACAGCGAGAAGATGACGATCAGCGTCGGCCTGTCGCAGACCGCCGGCGCGGTCGGCCAGAACGCGATCCTGGCCGGCCTGACGATCGCGAGCATCCCGTCGATCATCGTCTTCTTCCTGTTCCAGCGGCACATCATGGCCGGGCTCACCGCGGGCGGCCTCAAGGGCTGACCCGTCGCCCCCCTTCGCACCGACGTCCCGACCGATCCGACAAGGAGTCACCTTCCGCATGTCCGAAACGTGGTGGCGGGGAGCCGCGATCTACCAGATCTACCTGCGCAGCTTCGCCGACGGCAACGGCGACGGCATCGGCGACCTGGCCGGGCTGCGCTCCCGCCTGCCGTACCTCACCGAGCTCGGCGTGGACGCCGTGTGGATCACCCCCTGGTACCCCTCGCCGCTCGCCGACGGCGGCTACGACGTCGCCGACTACCGGGACATCGACCCGGTGTTCGGCACGCTCGCCGAGGCCGAGCGCTTCATCGCCGAGGCCCACGAGGCGGGCATCCGCGTGATCATCGACGTGGTGCCGAACCACAGCTCGACCGAGAGCGCGTGGTTCAAGCAGGCGCTCGCCGCCGGGCCCGGCTCCCCGGAGCGCGCCCGATTCTGGTTCCGCGACGAGCCCGGCGAGTGGCAGTCGATCTTCGGCGGGCCGGCCTGGACCCAGGTGCCCGACGGGCAGTGGTACCTGCACCTGTTCGCCCCGGAGCAGCCCGACTTCAACTGGACCAACCCCGAGGTGCACGCCGAGTTCCACGACGTGCTGCGGTTCTGGTTCGACCGCGGCGTCGACGGCATCCGCATCGACTCGGCCGCGCTGCTCGCCAAGCCCGCCGACCTGCGCGGCGAGTACACCGACCTCGACGAGGTGCACGAGATCTACCGGAGCTGGCGGCGGATCAGCGACGAGTACGGCGGGCGGGTGCTCATCGGCGAGGTGTGGCTGCCCGACCAGGAGCGGCTCGCCCGCTACCTGCGGCCCGACGAGCTGCACACCGCGTTCAACTTCGACTTCCTCGCCTGCCCGTGGGACCCGGATAGGCTGCGCGCGGTGATCGAGCGCACCCTCGCCACCCACACCCCGCTGGGCGCCCCGCCGACCTGGGTGCTGTCCAACCACGACGTGGCCCGCGTGGTCACCCGGTACGGCCGGGAGGACACCTCCTGGGACCACGCGAACCGGCGGGACGGCGTCCCGAGCGACCTCGAGCTCGGCTACCGGCGGGCCCGCGCCGCCGCGCTGCTCGCCATGGCGCTGCCCGGCAGCGTCTATATCTACCAGGGCGAGGAACTCGGCCTGCCCGAGGTGGACGACATCCCCGGCGAGCTGCGCCAGGACCCGATCTGGCGGCGGTCGGGGTACACCGTGCCCGGCCGGGACGGCTGCCGGGTGCCGCTGCCGTGGTCCGGGGAGGAGCCGCCGTTCGGGTTCGGCGCCGGGCGGCCGTGGCTGCCGCAGCCGGAGGAGTGGCGCAAGCTCACCGTGGAGGCGCAGACCGGCGACCTCGGCTCGATGCTCACCCTGTACCGGAACGCGCTGCGCATCCGGCGGCGGCTGCTCGGCGACGGCACGCTCACCTGGCGCGACCTCGGCCCGCAGGTGCTCGCGTTCACCCGCGACTCCGGCCTCACCTGCGTGGTCAACCTCTCCCCCGCCCCGGTGCCGCTGCCGCCGCACACCGAGGTCCTGCTCACCAGCGGCCCGCTCGAGGACGACCGGCTTCCCACCGACACCGCGGCCTGGCTGCGCTGACCCGCCGCGATGTGACTGGCGGCGGCGCGAGCGGGCACGTACCGGCACGGCACCGTCCAATCGGGGGAACGCCGGAGGTCCGAGATGTCGCCGTGCCGCCCGAAACCGCCGTCATGCCGGACCGGGGCCGCCGCCGGCCGCCCGGCCCTGCCGCTCGTCCGGCCGCTCGTCAGGTCGCTCGTCAGGTCGCTCGTCCGGCCGCTGGTCAGACCGCCGGTCGGCGCCGCCGCCCGGCCCGGCCCGCTCGCCGGGGGTCGCGCGTGACCGGCCGGGGCGGCCCCGTCGTGGTCGTCGGGGCCGGGCTCGCCGGGCTCGCCGCCGCGGTACGGCTCACCGCCGCCGGGCGGGAGGTCACCGTGGTCGAGGCCGCCGACGGCCCCGGTGGCTGCTGCGCCGTCGAGCGGGCCGGGCCGTACCGGTTCGACGCGGGCCCGACCGTGCTCACCATGCCCGAGGTGCTCGCCGGCCTGTTCGGCGAGGCGGGCGAGGAGCTCGCCGCGTGGCTGCCGCTGCGGCGGCTCGACCCGGCCTACCGGCTCGCCTTCCCCGACGGCTCCCACCTCGACGTGGTGCCCGAGGCCGAGGTGATGGCCGAGCGGGTGCGCGAGCTGTGCGGCCCGGCCGCGGCGGGCCGCTACCTCGCCTACCGGCGGCGGCTGGGCGAGCTGTTCGCGCTGGCGTGGCCCGCGTTCGTCGACGCCGACACCGCGCGCCTGCGGTCGATGCTGCGGCCGTGGACGCTGCTGCGGCTCGCCGCGCTCGG
>QGUZ01000331.1 GCA_003242605.1 Actinomycetota bacterium | reverse complement strand
GGCGAGCGCGGTGAGGCCGATGCGGCGGAAGAGCTGCCGCCGGGTGATGGCGCCCGGCGTGTCGGCGGTGTGGGACATGCCAACCCTCCCAGGGGGCGGATCAATTAGGAAACTTTCCTATTCGTTTGGAGGAACGTACGTCCGCCCCGCGCGGAGCGTCAAGAGGGACGCTCCAAGCCGTGATAGACCTGTGGCCGTCCCGCCGACGCGCCGCGACCTGCCCGTCCGCGGCGGGCACGGCGATGTGCGGGGCCGCCCGCGTCGGCCGCCCCGCATGTCCCCCTGAACCCGTTCCGGCTCTGTGTTCAGGCCGTGTCCTGCGGCCGTGTGTTCCGGCGCTGTGCCGGCGCTGGCTGAGCGCTGGGGAGCGCGGGTGATCGCGGTGTCGGCCCTGGGCGAGCGCGGTGTCGCCGCGGTGTCCCGCCGCTCCCCGGCCGGGCGCCGCGTCAGCCGTCGCCGAAGTGCGCGCGGGTCTCGGCGAAGGCCCGGTCGGTGCCCTCCAGCGCCCGCTCGATGTCCTTGTCGGTGTGCGCCGCGGACAGGAACCAGTTGTGCCACGGGTGCAGGTACACCCCGTGGCGCAGGCACGCGGCCGCGAAGTACATGCCCTTCTCCAGGGTGGTGTCCCCCGCGAAGCTCAGCCAGGGGATCTGCACCGGCCCGGTCTGGCGGACCGTGAAGCCGTGCGCCCGCGCCTGCTCCGCCAGGCCCTCGCGGAGCAGCCGCCCGGCGTGCTCCATCGCCGCGATGCCGTCCTCGTCGCGCAGCGTCTCGATCGTCGCCTTCGCCGCGGCCATGGCCACCGCGGAGAACCAGAACGAGCCGGTCGAGTACAGCGTGGTGGCCGCGTCGCGCAGCGCGTCGGTGCCGGTCACCGCCGCGATCGCATAGCCGTTGCCCATCGCCTTGCTCCACGCGGTCAGATCCGGCCGCACGCCGTACCGCTCCCAGGAGCCGCGCAGGTCGAGCCGGAAGCCGGCGCGCACGTCGTCGATGACGAGCGCGGCGCCGATCCGGTCGGCGAGCGCCCGGATGCCCCGTGCGAACTCCGGATCGGCGGGCTCCTGGTCCTCGAACGCGTCGTGCTTGAACGGGGTGACGATGATCGCGGCCACGTCGCCGCCGGCCCGCGCCGCGGCCTCCTCGGCGCTCGCCAGGTCGTTGTAGGTGAACTCGATCAGGTCGGCCCGCTCGTTCGGGGTGGTCCCGGCCGGGCTCGGCGTGCACCAGGGGTCGGCGCCGTGGTACGCGCCGTGCGCCTTGAGCACCTTGGTCCGCCCGGTGGCGGCGCGGGCCACCATGAGCGCCTGGGTGGTGGCGTCGGTGCCGTTCTTGGAGAACATCGCCCAGTCCGCGCTCGGCACGAGGCCGACGAGCAGCTCGGCGAGCTCCACCATGATCGGGCCCGGCCCGTTGAGGCAGTCGCCCTGGGCGAGCTGGCGGGCCGCGGCCTGCTCCACCTTCGGGTGGCGGTGGCCGAGCACGATCGGCCCCCAGCTGCACATGAGGTCGATGTACTCGCGCCCGTCGGCGTCCCACTGCCGGCAGCCCTCGCCGCGCACGAAGAACTGGGGGTACGCCGGCCCGTGCAGCGCCGCGTTGAGGTGGCCGTACATGCCGCCGGGGATGACCCGGGCCGCGCGCTCGCGCAGCTCGGCGTCGGATGCCGTCATGCCTGCCGCTCCTTCCGTGTGCGGTCCTTGGTCTGCGGTCCTCGCCCGTCCGGCCCGCCTCAGGACGCCGCGGGCCCGCCGAGCAGCGCGAGGGTGTCGTCGAGGTCGACGATCCCGGCGTCGGAGCCGAGGCCGGTCGCGGTCTTCGCCGCGGCGGCGGTGCCCCAGGCGGCGGCGGTGACCACGTCGCGCCCGTGCAGCAGGCCGACGATGAATCCGGCGCAGTACGCGTCGCCGCAGCCGGTGGTGTCGCGGACCGGCACCTGCAGCGCCGGGATCCGCTCCCGCACGCCGTCGGCGGTGGCGATGAGGCTGCCGTCGCCGCCGAGCGTGATCAGCGCGCCGCGCGCCCCCGCGGCGAGCAGCGCCTCGGCCGCGCCCTCGGCGTCGGCGGCGCCGGTCATCGCGAGCGCCTGCTCCAGGTTCGGCAGCACGTAGTCGACGTGCGGCAAGAACGCCTTCGCCGCGGTGAGCAGGTCGGGCAGGTTCGACAGCGGGTCCATCGTGACCACGGCGCCGCCGGCCCGCGCCCGGTCGAGCAGCGCGAGGAAGCCGGGGTCGTTGAGGCCGAACGTCACGTCCACGCCGCCCAGGTGCACCGCCTTGGCCCGCAGCACCGCCTCGGGCGCGACGTCGGCGGGGGTGACGGTGAGGTTCGCGCCCGGCACGTGGAAGCTCGGCCGCCCGCCGTCCGGCCGGATCGGCAGGATCGACGCCGCGGTCTGCTCCCCGGCGCGGCGGGCCAGCCCGGAGGTGTCGACGCCGTGCCGGCCGAGCACGGCGAGCAGGAAGTCGCCCAGCTCGTCGTCGCCGATCGCGCCGTGGCAGCTCACCTCGGCGCCGAGCCGGACGAGGTCGACGGCGGTCCCGGCGGCGGACCCGGCCGCGGTGAGGCGGATCTGCTCGACCAGCACCGTGTCCTGGCCCTCGGGGATGTACTCCACCGGCCGCGCCAGCACGTCGACGATGTGCACGCCGACGGCCGCGACCGGGCCTACGCGCGTCTGCGGCATAAGGGCCTCCGCGACCGATCAAATGTGAGCAGGGCTCATAACCAGTGCTCCGTAGTAGACAGCGAAAGTAAAGGGAGAGTCAATAGACTGGCGGCCTGGGGGTTCCGATGGCCAGAAGCGTCGACCATCAGCAACGGCGGCTGGAGGTCCTCGCGGCCGCCCGAAGAGTGATCGTGCGCGACGGCATCGAGGCGGCGACCACCCGGAACATCGCGCGGGAGGCGGGCTGCTCCAGCGGCGCGCTCACCCACTACTTCGCCGACAAGGACGACATCCTCTCCTCGCTGCTGCGCCACTCCCACGAGCGGGTACGGCGGCGCCGCCGGGAGCGGACCGCGGGCGTGCGCGGCCTCGCCGCGCTGCGCGAGCTGCTGCTCGACAGCCTCCCGCTCGACGCCGAGCGTACCCGCGAGACCCGCCTGGAGATCGACTTCTGGAGCCGGGGCCTCACCGCCGAGCATCTCGCCGACGTGCAGCGGCGGGAGCACGCCAAGCTCCGCGCGGCGATCCGGCGCCACCTCGCCGAGGCCCACGAGGCCGGGGAGATCACCCTGCCCCGCACCCCGCCGTCCGAGGTGCTCGAGGAGATCGCCGCGAAGGGCAGGCCGCGGGCCGCGAACCGGCAGGCCGTACCGGAGCGGGAGCCGGCCGACGACGAAACGGGCGACGCGGCCGGCGGGCGTGCGGGGAGGCACGTCTCGCCGCGCCCGGAGGATCTCGACGCCGTCGCCCAGCGGCTGCTCGCCCTCGTCGACGGCCTCAGCGTGCACCTGCTGCTCTACCCGGACCGGCTGAGCCGGGACGACGCCGAGCGCCTGGTGCTCGCCGAGCTCGCCGCCCTCGCCCGCTGACGCAGGGCGCCGCCGGGCGCTAGGCGAAGATCGACGACGGCGGCACCGGGACCGCGACCGGTTCGCCGTCGCGCAGCGGCGCGGCCCCCGCGACGAAGTCGGTGAACGCCCGGCCGTGCAGGCACCGCGCCCGGGGCATGCCCGAGGCGGCCGTCCGCACCAGGCGGTCGG
The DNA here is from genome assembly GCA_003242605.1 of Actinomycetota bacterium. Taxonomy (GTDB): domain Bacteria; phylum Actinomycetota; class Actinomycetes; order Streptosporangiales; family Streptosporangiaceae; genus Thermopolyspora. The sequence goes on along the minus strand of QGUZ01000331.1, from coordinate 1,722 downwards.
TGTCGAACGCCGCGTCGGAGGCGGCGAGGATCAGGTTGCCGAACCGGCGGCCGCGCATCACCCCCGGGTCGGCGAGCAGCACCGCGTGCCGGAACGGGCCGTGCACGGTGGCCGCGACGCGGCGGGCGAACGCCAGCCCTTTGCCGTCGGCGGTGTTGACGAGCAGCGTGCCGGACGGCCGCAGCACCCGGGCGAGCTCGGCCATGTACTCGGCGGTGGCGAGGTCGAGCGGCATCGTCGCCCCGCTGAACGCGTCGAGCACGATCAGGTCGGCCGAGGCGTCGCGCAGGTTCGCCGCGCCGGTGCGCCCGTCGGTGACCCGCACCTTCAGCCCGGGCACCGAGCGCAGGCCGAGCCGTTCCCGCACCAGCTCCACCAGGGCGCCGTCCGGCTCGATCACGATCTGCCGGGAGCCCGGCCGGGTGGCGGCGACGTACCGGGGGAGCGTGCACGCGCCCCCGCCGACGTGCACCGCGTCGAGCGGCCCCGCGGCGAGCGTGTCGATCACCGCGGCCATGAGCCGGACGTACTCGAAGTCGAGGTAGGTGGGGTCGTCGAGGTCGACGTACGACTGCGGCACCCCGCTCATCATCAGCAGCCAGCCACCCGGCCGGTCGGCGTCCCGCAGCAGCTCCACCTCGCCGAAGGACACCGGATAGCGCCCCGGCTCGGGTGGTAGCTCCGTCCTGCGCCTGCGCCCCACGGTGCCCTCCCGCTCGCGTCCGACGTCTCCGACACCAAAGTACGCGCCCGCGCGGCGGCGCCGTCCCACGCGGTGGCGCACGCCGCCCCCACGGCCCGCCCGCCGGGCTTCGCGAATGTGACGAAGGCAAAAGATCTTCTTCGATAGCGAACTTTGAGCGAAAGGACTTCTTGTGGATAGCATGGAATCAAAGAGAAAATGCTGGCGTCGGAGGAGGAGGGGGAATGGAACGGATCGCTCCCGGCGAGGTGCACAAGGTGCTCGACCGGCATCTGCTCGTCGACGGTTTCGACTTCGTGCTCGACCTGGAGCGCAGCGCGGGGTCCTGGATCGTCGACGCCCGGACCGGCCGCCGGTACCTGGACTTCTACACGTTCTTCGCGTCCGCCCCGCTGGGGATCAACCCGTTCCGGGACGACCCGGAGTTCCTCGCCGAGCTGGGCCGCGTCGCCGCGAACAAGCCGGCGAACTCCGACGTCTACACCACCCACTTCGCCGAGTTCGTGGCGACCTTCAGCCGGGTGCTCGGCGACCCCGAGCTGCCGCACCTGTTCTTCGTCGAGGGCGGCGCGCTCGCCGTGGAGAACGCGCTGAAGTGCGCGTTCGACTGGAAGAGCCGGCGCAACGAGGCGGCGGGCCGGTCACCGGAGCTCGGCACCAAGGTGCTCCACCTGACCCGCGCCTTCCACGGCCGCAGCGGCTACACGCTCTCGCTCACCAACACCGACCCGGTGAAGATCGAGCGCTTTCCCAAGTTCGACTGGCCGCGCATCGAGGTGCCCGCCACCCACTTCTACGGGAGCCTCGCCGAGCTCGAGGCCGCCGAGGCCCGCGCGCTCGCCCAGGCCCGCGAGGCGTTCGAGCGGTACCCGCACGACATCGCGTGCTTCATCGCCGAGCCGATCCAGGGCGAGGGCGGCGACAACCACATGCGGCCGGAGTTCCTCCAGGCGATGCAGCGGCTGTGCCACGAGTACGACGCGCTGTTCATCGTCGACGAGGTGCAGACCGGCGTGGGC
>QGUZ01000581.1 GCA_003242605.1 Actinomycetota bacterium | reverse complement strand
GAGGTGGGCGGTGCCGACGTTGAGCACCACGCCGATGTGCGGCGGCGCGATCCGCGCCAGGTGGGCGATGTGGCCCACCTCGCGGGCGCTCAGCTCCAGCACGAGGAAGCGGGTGCTTGCGTCGGCCCGCAGCACGGTGAGCGGGTGGCCGATCTCGTTGTTGTACGAGCCCACCGGGGCGACCGTCGGGCCGATGCGGGCGGTGAGCCGGGCGAGCAGGTCCTTGGTGGTGGTCTTGCCCGCCGACCCGGTGACGCCGATCACGGTCGTCTCCTTCAGCTCGGCCACCACCGCCGCGGCGAGGGCGCCGAGCGCGGCGACCGGGTCACCGACGATCACGGCGGGCGCCTCGACCGGGCGGGCCGCGAGCACCGCGACGGCGCCCGCCTCGCAGGCCTGGGCGGCGAAGTCGTGCCCGTCCACCCTCTGGCCCTTGAGCGCCACGAACAACGACCCCGGCTCCGCCTCCCGTGAGTCGATCACCACGGGGCCGCGCACCTCGGCGTGGGGGTCGGCGATGCCCGTGAGCGCGCCGCCGGTGATCTCGGCGATCCGCCCCAACGGCAAGGGGATCATGAGTCTTCCCTACTCTCCATATGTCTGCTCCGGGCTCATCCGGCCGGAAGTGGGTCCGGACCGCGCCCCGTCCCCGTCCCGCGGCGCCGGGCGATCGCGGCGGCGACGGCCTCGCGGTCGTCGAAGGGCAGGATCTCGCCGCCGACGTACTGGCCCTGCTCGTGGCCCTTGCCCGCCACCACGACCACGTCGCCGGGACGGGCGCGTGCGATCGCCAGTTCGATGGCCTGCGCGCGGTCCGGCTCTATGATCACATGAGCGCGCTCCTGCCGCGGCACGCGCACGGCCCCGTCCAGCATCTCGGCGAGGATGCGCAGGGGGTCCTCGCTGCGCGGATTGTCGCTGGTGAAAATCGCCACGTCGGCGAGCCGCGCGGCCGCCTCGCCCATCAGCGGGCGTTTCGTCCGGTCGCGGTCGCCGCCGCAGCCGAGCACCACGGTGAGCCGGTTCGCGGTGACCTCGCGCAGCGAGCGGAGCACCGACTCCACCGCGGCGGGCTTGTGCGAGTAGTCGACGATCGCCTGGAAGTCGCCGTCGGTCGGGATGCGCTCCATGCGGCCGGGCACGCCGCGCAGCGTCGCCACGCCGTGCACCGCGGTCTGCAGCGGCAGCCCCGCCTCCACCAGCGCCACGATCGCCCCGAGCGCGTTGGCGACGTTGAACGGGCCGGGCAGCGCCACGGTCGCGTCCGCCTCCACCCCGCCCGGGCCGACCACCCGGAACGCGCTGCCGTCGGCGCCGAGCCGGACGTCCACGGCGCGCCAGTCGGCCTCGGCCGCGCCCTGCGCGGAGAACGTGGTGAGCGGGATCTTGGCGATGCCGGTCAGCTCCCGGCCCCGGTCGTCGTCGATGTTGACCACCCCGACCCGGCTCATCTCGGGGGTGAACAGCCGGGCCTTGGTGGCGAAGTACTCGTCCATGTCGCGGTGGAAGTCGAGGTGGTCCTGCGACAGGTTGGTGAACAGCGCCACATCGTAG
>QGUZ01000330.1 GCA_003242605.1 Actinomycetota bacterium | reverse complement strand
CGGCCTCGCGGAAAAGAGGGGCCGGGTGTTCCGGTACGGGGGGGGGGCCCCCGGGGGGAGGCCCGCGGGGGCCGGCTGGGGCGGGGGGGGGCCCGCCGGCGGGCGGGTGCGGCCCGCCCGCCAGGTGGTGGTCGCCTGCGACCTGCCCTCCGCACACGCGAGCGGCCTGCTGCCCGCGGCGGCGGCCGACTGGCGGCTGCGCCGCCCCCGCTTCTCCCCCTCCTGCCTGGTGATCCACGCCGGCCTGGAGCGGCCGCTGCCCGGCCAGGCCCACCACACGATCCACTTCGGCCGGGCCTGGCGCGCCGCGTTCGACGCGCTCGGCCTCGGCCTGCCGCAGCCCGACCCGAGCCTGCTCGTCACCCACCCGGCCGGCGACGGCGACGCCGCGCCGCCCGGGCAGGCCGTGCTCAGCGTGCTCGAGCCCGCGCCCAACCTGCTGCGCGCCGACTGGCGGAGGCTCCGGCCGTACCTGGAGGAGCGGCTGCTCGCCCGGCTCGCCGCGCTCGGCTACCCCGACCTGTCCGGCCGCCCCCGCGTCGTGCTCGACCCGCCCGCGTGGCGGCGGCGCGGCCACAGCGCGGGCACGCCGTTCGCGCTCGACCAGCGGTTCACCCAGACCGCCTGGTTCCGCCCCGCCCCGGTCGCCCGCCGCGTGCCCGGCCTGCACCTCGCCGGCATGTACACCGCGCCCGGCATCGGCGTGCCGCCGGTGCTCATCTCCGGCCGCCTCGCCGCCGAGCGCGTGCTGCGCGAACGGCGCTGACGTCAGGGCGCGGGCGCGGGGCCGGTCGAGTCGCGCACGCTCAGCGTGGTGGCGAGCTGCAGGTGCCGGGAGGCGGGCTGCACGCCGTCCGCCATGGCGAGCACGGTCTCCACCGCCATCCGGCCCATCCCGGCGAGCGGCTGCCGCACCGAGGTGAGCCGGGGCGTGGTCCACTCGGTCTGCGGCGTGTCGTCGAACCCGGTGACCGACAGCTCGCGCGGCACGGCGATGCCGAGCCGCCCGGCCGCGGCGAGCACGCCGAGGGCGATCTCGTCGTTGCCCGCGACGATCCCGGTCGGCCGGTCGTCGCGGGAGAGCAGGTCGAGGGCGTGCCGGAACCCGGCGTCGAAGGAGAACGCCTCGTGGCGGACGAGCGAGCGGTCCGCCTCGATCCCGGCGGAGTGGAGCGCGGCCTGGTAGCCGTGGAACCGTTCCACCGACGGGGCCGAGCCGAGCGGGCCGCCGATCCAGGCGATCCTGCGGTGGCCGAGCTTGATGAGGTGCTCGGTCGCCGAGCGGCCGCCCGCCCAGTTGGTCGAGCCGATGCTCACCACACGGGACTCGGTGGTGTCGATCGGGTCGATCGCCACCACCGGCATCTCCACGTCCTCCGCGGCGAGCAGCACCGGGTCGGGCATGGCCGCGGCGAGCACGATCACGCCGACGACGCCGGACTCCCGCCGCTGCTCCAGCCAGGTGCGCGCCGCCTGCCGGCTGACGGCCGCCGGCTTCTCCGGCGGCAGGTGCAGCAGCAGCTCGGCCTGCGCGGCGTTCGCGGCCACGAGGATGCCCTGGAGCACGGTCCCCGCGTACCGCGACTCGACGAAGTCGAGCACGGTGAGGATCGCGCGCTCCCGGGTCTTCTGGTGTCGCGCCGTCGTCGGGCGGTAGCCGAGCTCGGCCATGACCTCAAGGACCCGCTCGCGGGTGCGCGCCCCCACGTCGCTGCGGCCGTTGAGGACCTTCGAGGCGGTCGTCGTCGACACCCCGGCCAGCCGCGCGACATCGGCCAGGGTGACCCGCTCGGAACGACCTCGCCGTGGCATCCAGGCTCCTTTCCGGGCTTCGAAACTTTTTCGAAGTTAGCACGCCTCCTTTCCCGTGCCGAAACCGCAACAAGTTCCTTGTAACGACCCCATTGACACGGCGTTACCGGCACCTTAATGTCACACCACACCCCGAACAAGTTGCGAAACACTTTCGTAACCAGGCGAGAGGAGAGGCTCGTGCGGCTCTCCCAGAAGGCGAAAATCCTGTCCGCGGCGCTCGTGTCGATGCTCGCTCTGGCCGCCTGCGGCGGTGGCGGCGGCGACGGCGGTGGCAGCGGTGGTGGCGGCGACGGCGGCCCGGTGAAGATCACCGTGTGGAGCTGGGACGGCACCGTGGAGAAGGCCGTCCCCGGGTTCGAGGCCGCCAACCCGAACATCAAGGTCGAGGTCGTCAACGCGGGCTCGTCCCAGGACGAGTACCAGGCGCTCGACAACGCCATCCAGGCCGGCTCCGGCATCCCCGACCTGGTGATGTTCGAGTACTTCGCCGTGCCCTACTTCGCCATCCCCGGCAAGCTGGCCGACCTCGGGCAGTTCGGCGCCGAGCGGTTCAAGGACGACTACGTCAAGGCCGCGTGGGAGCACGTGACCGTGGGCGGCAAGGTGTACGCGCTGCCGTCCGACTACGGCCCCTCGGCCATGTTCTACAACTCGGCCACGTTCAAGAAGGCCGGCATCGACGAGCCTCCGGCCACGTGGGACGAGTACTACGAGGCGGCGAAGAAGATCCGCGCGCTCGGCGACAACTACTACATCGCCCAGGACACCGGCGACCCGTTCTTCCTGCTCTCGCTGATCTGGCAGGCGGGTGGCCGGCCGTTCAAGGTGGACGGCACCAAGGTGCGGATCGACTTCTCCGACGAGGGCTCGCAGCGGGCGATCGCCTTCTGGCAGAAGATGCTCGACGAGGGCCTCGTCAACACCAAGATCCGCGGCTGGTCCGACGAGTGGAACCGGGCGCTCAACGACGGCACGCTCGCCAGCCAGATCATGGGCGGCTGGCTCACCGCGACCCTGCCGGAGCGGGCGCCGAAGGCCGCCGGTGACTTCCGGGTCGCGCTCATGCCGCAGTGGAACGAGGGCGAGAAGGTCGGCTCGGAGAACGGCGGCAGCGCGTTCGGCATCCCGGAGGCGGCGCAGAACAAGGAGGCCGCCTTCAAGTTCCTCGAGTACTTCACGCACGGCGAGGGCGTGCAGGCCCGCGTCGAGGCCGGGGCGTTCGTGCCGAACCTCTCGGTGCTGCAGAGCGAGGAGTTCCGCGGCAAGGCCAACGAGTACTTCGGCGACCAGAAGACCGGCGCCGTGCTCGCCGAGGCCTCGGAGATCGTCGGGAGCGGCTGGCAGTACACGCCGTTCTTCGAGTGGCAGCGCACGATCTACGAGGACATCGCGAGCCCGTACTACACCTCGGGCAAGGGGTCGCTCGCCGAGATCCTCGAGCAGTGGCGGCAGCGCTCCGTCCAGTACGGCAACGAGCAGGGCTTTGAGGTGAGCTAGGCGCCCGACCGGTGCCCCACGCCGCCCGGCGCGCGTGCGGCGGCCGTACCGCGGACGCCACGGGCACGCCCCGTGCGCGCGCCGGGTCCGGCGCCGGGAACGGACGGGAGCAGACCACCGGACCGCGGAGGAAGGACACCATGGACGTGGCGAGCCGGATCGACACCACCCCCACGGCCGAACCCACGGCGGGCGCGACGCGGGACCCGACACCGAAGCGGCGGCGATCGTGGGCCGGGTACGCGTTCATCGCCCCGTTCGGGACGCTGTTCGCGCTCGTGTTCATCGTCCCGATCCTGTACGCCGCCTACCTCAGCCTCTTCCAGCAGCGGCTGCTCGGCGGCGACACCTTCGTCGGCCTCGCCAACTACACGAAGCTGTTGCAGGACCCGCAGTTCTGGGAGGGGGTGGGGCGCGTCGTCCGGTTCACCCTGATCCAGGTGCCGATCATGCTGTTCTTCGCCATGGCGGTCGCGCTCGCGCTCGACTCCATGCGCGTCCACGGCGCCAAGTTCATGCGGGTGACGATCTTCCTGCCCTACGCGGTGCCGGCGATCGTGTCCACCCTCATGTGGGGCTTCATGCTCGGCGTCAAGTACGGCCTGTTCGGCAGCCTCAACCGGGCGCTGGGCACGAGCATCGACCCGTTCACCCCGGACACCACGCTCATCTCCATCGGCGTGATGGTGACCTGGGCGTTCACCGGGTTCAACATGCTCATCTTCTACTCGGCGCTCAAGGCCGTCCCGCGCGAGCTGTACGAGGCGGCCGCGATCGACGGGGCGAACGAGTTCCAGATCATCCGCTGGATCAAGCTGCCCGCGCTGCGCGGCACCCTCGTCGTCACGATCATCTTCTCGATCATCGGCACCTTCCAGATGTTCAACGAGCCGCAGATCCTGCAGTCGATGGTCGCGAACAGCGGCATCACCACCCACTACACGCCGAACCTGTACGCGTACCACCTGGCCTTCACCGGGTCCCAGCAGGGCTACGCGGCCGCGCTCGCGCTCGTCATGGCCGTGATCACGATCGCCATCGCCTACGCCGTCCAGATCAGAGGGTTGAGGAATGCACTCGATCGGTAGCCTGCGCGCCGGGTCCGGCACGGCCGCCGCGCCGGCCCGCCGTACCGGCCGCGGCCCGCGGCTGCACACGGTGGGCAACCCGCGCAAGAGCGTCACCCTCACCGTGCTGACCGGCCTGTTCACCCTGTACTGCCTGCTGCCGCTGGTGTGGCTGGTGATCAACTCCACCAAGACGCAGGCCGACTTCGTGTCGACGTTCGGGCTCGCCCCCGGCAGCAGGTTCGCGCTGTGGGACAACATCGTCGAGGTGTTCACCTACCAGGACGGCATCTACGCCCGGTGGCTGTCCAACACCGTGCTCTACGTCGTCGTGGGCGCCACCGTGTCGACGTTCCTCGCCGCCCTGGGCGGGTACGCGCTGGCGAAGCTCGACTTCCGCGGCAAGCGGGTCTTCCTCTTCGTCATCCTCGGCTCGATCTCGGTCCCCGGCATCGCCCTGGCGATCCCGCAGTTCCTGCTGTTCGCCAAGCTCGGCCTCACCAACACCCCGTGGGCGATCCTCATCCCGTCCTTCCTCAACCCGTTCGGGCTGTACCTGATGTGGGTGTTCGCCGCCGAGGCCGTGCCGACCGGGCTGCTGGAGGCGGCGAAGATCGACGGCGCCGGGGAGTTCCGCACCTTCTTCCGGATCGCGCTCCCGCTGCTCGCCCCGGCGAGCGTGACGGTCCTGCTGTTCTCCTTCGTGTCGATCTGGAACAACTACTTCCTGCCGCTGATCATGCTGAAGGACCCCGACTGGTATCCGCTGACCGTCGGCATCAACCAGTGGAACAAGCTCGGCTCGCAGGCCGGGGCCGGGGCGCTCATCCAGAATCTCGTGATCACGTCCTCGCTGCTGACGATCATCCCGCTGATCATCGCGTTCCTCAGCCTGCAGCGCTACTGGCGGGCGGGCCTGTCGCTCGGCGCCCGCCAGGGGCAGCCGGGGCCCCCGGCCGCCCCCCCCCGACCCCCCCCCCCCCCACCCCCGCCGCCGCGGGGCCCCCCCGGCGGGCCCCGCGCCCCCCCCCGCCCCCGGCCCCCCCCCCCGTCCCCC
>QGUZ01000329.1 GCA_003242605.1 Actinomycetota bacterium | reverse complement strand
GTCAGGCGGCGTCGCGCAGCGAGCGTCCGGTGTACTTGAGGAACACGTCGTCGAGCGTGGCCCGCTCGAGGGCGATCGACCGGATCGCGAGGCCGGCGTTCTCCACGGCGCGCAGCAGCGCCGGGAGGTTGTGCTCGCCGTCCTCGAGGTAGGCGCGCAGGCCCTCGCCGTCCTGCTGCGTCTCAGTGACGTACGGCTGCTTCTCCAGCAGCTCGCGGCCCGCGGCCGGGTCGTCGACGCGGAGCGTGACGACGTCCGCGGCGAGCTCCTTCTTCAGCGCGGCCGGGGTGCCCTCGGCGACGATCCTGCCGTGGTCGACGATGACGAGCCGGTCGCACAGCGCGTCGGCCTCGTCGAGGTAGTGGGTGGTGAGCAGCACGCTCGTGCCCTGGTCGCGCAGGGCGCGGATCTCCTCCCAGAGGGTGGCGCGGTTCTGCGGGTCGAGGCCGGTGGTGGGCTCGTCGAGGAAGACGAGCGGCGGCCGGTGCACGAGGCCGACGGCGAGCGCGAACCGCCGCTTCTGGCCGCCGGAGAGCGTGCGCACCGGGCGGTCGGCGACCTCGGTGAGGCTGAACGCGGCCATCAGCTCGTCGGCGCGCGCCGCGGCCTGGGCGCGGGAGAGCCCGGCGAGGCGCCCGGCCATGACGAGGTTCACCCGGCCGGGGGCGAACTCGTCGATGCCGCCGTACTGGCCGACGTAGCCGATGCGCTCCCGGACCTTGGCGGCCTGTTTCACCACGTCGTACCCGGCGACCCGGGCGGTGCCCGAGGTGGGGGTGATCAGCGTGGCGAGCATGCGGACCGTGGTCGTCTTGCCGGCGCCGTTGGGGCCGAGGCAGGCGAAGATCTCGCCTTCGCCGACGGTGAGGCTGATGCCGCGGACGGCCTCGACCTGCACGGGCTTGCCGGGGCCGCGCCGGACCGTGAACGTCTTGCGCAGGTCGTGCGCCTCAATGATCATTTCGACTCCGATCGCAGGGATGCAACGGGATGCCCTGTACGGCGGGCGCGATCGGCCCGCCGCCGGAGCGTCAGGCGGGTGCTGCGGCGGCCCGGACCTAGGGCAGCTCGCCCTTCTCGACCCGCCGCAGGGCGTCCTCGATCCACTCGAGCTGGGCCTTGAGCTGTGCGGCGTTGAGCTTGAGGGTCTCGTCGACATGCCGGGGCGCGCCGTGGGCGCGCTTGGCCGCCATGGCCCGCTCCGTCATCTCGATCGCGGCCCGCAGCTGCGCGGCCCGGCCCTCCATCGCCGCGACGAGGTCGGCGGGCGAGAGCCGGTCCATGAAGGTCAGGGCCACCTGGAAGGGATCGACGATCGGCCTGATCTCCCACCAGTGCTTCATCAGCAGCCGCATGAACTCGGCCCGGCCGGCCTCGGTGATCTCATACCGGGTCCGGCCGCCCGTGCCCTCCCCCAGCCGGCGCAACAGCCCTTCCTCGGCCATCTTGGCGAGGCCGTGGTAGATCGAGCCGAACGCCACGTGCGCCCACTGGTCGGCGCCCCACAGCTCCAGGCGGCGCCGTACCTCGTAGCCGTGGAGCGGACCGTCGAGCAGCACGCCGAGGATGAGGACCCGTGTCGAGGACATGTACAAATTTGTACTCAAACTTGAGTAGCTGTCAACGGGAATCCGGCACGGGGGTTCGTCAGATGTCGGTTGCGATGCCCTCTGCGCCGTTTTCGCGCCGTCCTTCGCGGCGCTCCGGTACGGCATGCGGCGGGGCCGGGCCGCGTGCGCCGGCGCCGAGGGAATAGGCTGGGCGGCATGCCAGCACGCCCGATCGCGTTGATCACCGGGGCGTCCCGGGGGGTGGGGGCCGCGGTGGCCCGCGCCCTGGCGCCCACCCACGACCTGCTGCTCGGCGGCCGCGACCGCGAGGCGCTGGAGCGGCTGGCCGCGGAGCTGCCGGGATCCCGGCCGTGGCCGGTGGAGCTGACCGAGGTCACCGCGGACGACGTCGCCGGCATCGACCGGCTCGACGTGCTCGTGCACAGCGCCGGGGTGGTGACGCTCGGCCGGATCGAGGAGACGCCCGCCGAGGTGTGGCGGCGCACCTATGAGGTGAACGTGGTCGCGGTCGCGGAGCTGACCCGGCTGCTGCTGCCCGCGCTCCGCGCCGCCGGCGGGCACGTGGTGCTCATCAACTCCGGTTCCGGGCAGCGGGCCAACCCGAACTGGGCGTCGTACGCGGCGAGCAAGTTCGCGCTGCGGGCGTTCGCCGACGCGCTCCGCCTGGAGGAGCGCGGGCTGCGGGTGACCACGGTCTACCCGGGGCGGGTGGACACCGACATGCAGCATCGGGTGCGGGCCCAGGAGCAGGGCCCGTACGAGCCGGAGAAGTACCTGAAGCCGGAGTCCGTGGCCCGCGCCGTGCTGACGGCGGTCACCGCCTCGCCGGACGCGCACGTCACGGAGATCACCGTGCGGCCGTCGGCGGGGCCGCCGAACTGAGCCCGGCCCCGCCCCCGCCGCGGCCCGATCAGTCGGATCCGCCGGTGGCCGTGCCGTCGACGGACGCGACCCGGCCCTGCTCGTCGAACTCGGCGACGACCTCGAAGTTCGGCCCGGTGATGGTGAGCCGGGCCCGGTCGGGGGCGAACGCGGCCTCGAGCCCGCGCCGTACGGCGTAGCCGTGCAGGGCGCGCCGGTGGTCGCTGAGCGGCAGGGACGCGAGGCCCTCCCCGAGCACCCGCATGACCCTGGCCGGCTCGGGCGGGGGCAGCTCGAAGTCCGGGTGCTCGATGAGGAACGCCGCGCGGGTGCCGCCGCCCACGTGGCCGCTGTAGTACGTCCACTTGCCGGACACGGCCTTCGCCGCGTCGCCCATCAGGTACGCCACGTTCGCCGGTTCGGTGGGCGAGTGGGGCAGCGCGTCGAACGGCACCTCGGCCGCGGCGAGCTCGGCGATGCCGTTCCGCCGCCCGAAGTCGCGCAGCGAGGCGGACAGGGCGACCACCGGCTCGGGGAACCCAGCCGGGTTCGCCCAGCCCCACAGCCAGGAGCGCGGGCCGGGCGCGGCGGTGCCGAGCAGGTGGAATCCGGTGCAGACGAGCGGTCTGTCCCCGGTGAACTCGAACCTCCCCTCGCGCAGGTCGAAGTGCCAGCTGTGCTCGCCCAGCACCTCCCCGAGGTGGATCTGGTGCTCGTAGGAGAGGAGCGCGGCGTCGTCGAGGAGGTTCGTCAGTGTCGGTGTCTCCGGCATGCCGGGCAGGCTATCGGCGGCCGCTGACAAAACGATCACAGAACGCTCTCCGGGGCGGTGGCCCGGCACGGCATCGGGCGGCGCCACCGGCGGCGGCCGGAGCGGCGCTGCGGGCCGCGTGACCGGCATCGGAGGGCGGCCCGGGTACGGCAGGCGCGCCGATCGGCGTGCCGACGTGTGCCTTGCGACCTGGTGGCGCGGGCCTTGAGGCTCGCACGCCGAGACCCGGACACCCCGGCCAACGCCGCGGGGACGGCGACGCATCGAGGAGAGGCGACACCGAGATCGGCCGCCTGCCACCGTGGACCTCCCCCGGCCCGACCGAGCGGTGTACGCGGCCTGCCACCGTGGCCACGCCGGGCCTGCCGGCGCGCCAATGGGGCGTCCCGATATGCGGCTTGCGACCCGGTGGCGCCCGTCCCGGGCCCTGAGGCTCGCAGGCCGCAACCCGGACACCCCGGCCAACGCCGCGGGGACGGCGACGTACCGGAGGCAAGGCGACACCGAGATCGGCCGTGGACCTCACCCGGCCGAGACGCGGCCCGACCGGCGGTAGGCCGGTGCGTGGCCCGTCGGCGTGGGCGCGGGCGGCCCTGACGGCGCGGAGAAGCCCGGCCCCGTGTGGCGCGGATGGCGCGGCCGGGGGCGCGGCCACCATGGAAGCGGAGCCATCGGGACTTCGAGGAACCACTGCGTGGGGTTTCCCGCCCGCCGCCGCGCGGGCAGGGATCTCTCACACGTAGGGAGCTTCGATGCACCTGCACTGCTATCTCTGGACGGGCATGGGCGAGGACCTCCGCAACGAGGCCGAGCGGCGCATCCCTCCCCCGCCCGAGGATCCGGCGCCGTTCATCGCCTCTCCCCTGCCCCCGATGCGCACCTGCGACTGGCTGCTCAAGCCCGCCCGCCGCATCGACGCCACCTTCACCAAGGTGGACGACGCGCTCGATTGGCTCGCCGAGCGCTACAAGGCGGCGGAGCCGTCGTTCCACTCCCCGCACGCGGAGGCCGCGATCGGCCTCGACTTCCGCCTCGAGCTCGCCCGCGCCTCGCTCGAGGGCGGCGTCGACGTGCAGTGGGGGTTCTGGCTGACCGGCGGCCGCTTCCTCACCTGCGGGGTGGTCTGCTGCTCCCCGAACCGCCACGCCGACCACCCCTGCCCGGCCGGCTGAACCGCACGGCACCGGCGGGCCGCCCCGCGGCCCCGCGTCGTCGCCGGCGAACCTGCGCGGCTACGGCGAGCAGGAGACGGGCCGCGCGCGGGGTGCGCGTCCTCACGGCGCCGACAGCGGTGAGGATGCGGTCTGCGCCGGGACCGTGGCAGGCACGATCGCCTTCGACATGCCGAAACCGCGGCGTCCGGCGGCCCGCCGCGGCCACCTTCGAGAAAGCCGGATCACGCCAGCGGCACACGGCCCCGCCGCCCGTGCGACCCGCCTGCCGCTCAGGAGGGCGAGCCCCTGCCGCCCCACCACACCCGGCCGAACCGGGATTCCGGACAACCTGGAATTTCTTGACCGGCGGCAGACCTCCGCTCGTGGCGCGGCCCCCTAGCGTGGGGGCGGGGAAGGGAGGACCGCCGTGATCACCGAGGGCCGCTCCCCGGCCCGCGACCGCTATCTGCCCATCTCCGAGCACGGGCTCATCGGCGACCTGCACACCGCGGCGCTCGTCGGCACGGACGGCACGATCGACTGGTACTGCTGTCCCCGGTTCGACTCCCCGAGCGTGTTCGGCGCGCTCCTCGACGCCGGCCGGGGCGGGTCGTTCGAGCTCGCCGCCGACGTGCCGAGCCGTACCAAGCAGTTCTACTTCCCGGACACCGGGATCCTGATCACCCGCTTCTACTCGGAGCAGGGCGTCGGCGAGGTCCAGGACTTCATGCCGATCGTCGACGACCCGCGCGAGGCGCGGCGGCACCGGCTGATCCGCCGGGTGATCTGCGTGCGCGGCACGCTGCCGTTCCGGGTCCGGGTGGCCCCGCGCTTCGGGTACGGCCTGCAGCGGCACACCCTGCGCCTGCACGCCGACCGCGCGGTGTTCGAGTCCCCCGACCTCACGCTCGCCCTGACCGGGTCCGCCCCGATGGAGGCCGTCGGCGGCGACGTGGTCGCGCAGGTCAAGCTGCACGAGGGCGAGTCGGCGGTGTTCGCCCTCGACCGGGTGGGCGAGGAGGTGGCGCCGCGCGGCTGCCCGATCGCGGAGGCCGAGCAGGAGTTCGCCGCCACCGTGCGGTT
>QGUZ01000328.1 GCA_003242605.1 Actinomycetota bacterium | reverse complement strand
GTCTTGCACGGAACGCGGAGCACACCGTCGGGCTCACGGCTGGTGCTGTAGCGGTGCAGAAGTCGGCCGGTGGCACGGTCGTAGTGCTCGACTGTGCCGCGTAGGTGGATCGGTTGGCGGCAGCCGCCCGCCCGGCGGATCTGGTCGGCCCACCGGGCGAAGTGCGGGTCGTTCAGGCGGGTGATCGCGCCGCGGATCGCGTGCGCGTTGCTGACGGAATCGGGCACGATGGAGACCTCCTTTCGCTCGCTAGGGGGTGAGAGGGGATGGCCCCCGACCTGGCAGGCGTCTTGGCGGATGTACGGCCAGGCCGGGGGCACCCATAGGCATTGCGTCAGGCGGACCGCGCCGGGTCGCCGCCCGTGGTGTTGGGGGTGACGCATCCGGCGTAGGAGTCGAGGGCTTCGAATCGGGCGCGTGCTTCGGCGAAGATCGCCACGGCCTCGTAGCGGACCGGTCCGAAGTCGAGGCCGGTCACGTAGTGGCCGCGCGCCAGCAACCGGGAGTCGATCGGGGTATTGAGCAGTGCGGCGATGCGGTCGATCTCCGCGCACATGTCCGCGTCGGCCGCTCGCTCGGGGACGTAGGTCACGTGTATCGAGCCGTGCGGGACGGGGATGGCAGGGTTGGCCTGGAGGAAGTCGGCCAGATCGCGCAGCCCGGCGATGACGGCGCGGCGGTGCTGATCGGTCATCGATGATCTCCTTTCGCTAGGCGGGTTCGGACATCGCGCAAAGGGTGCGCAGCAGGTCGGCGGCGAGCTGATCGGATACGCCCAGTCGGGCGCGTAGCAGGTCTCGGGTGATCGGCTTGCCGTGTTTGGCCTGGTGTTCCTCGGCCACCCGCCGGGCGAAGGCGAGCAGCGCCGAGGACGGTCCCATCTCGCCGTTCTGTCCGTCCTCGCTCGCGGTGACAGAGGACGAGCGGTCGGCCGGAGAGGACGAGCCGGGAACAGGCGAGGACGAGTCGCCCCGAGCCGGCCGGTCCGAGACGGTCGCCGAGGACGGCACGATGGCCGCCGACGTGGCCGAGGACGGCGACGCAGCCACCGGGACCGAGGCCAGGACGGCCGGGGATGCCTCAGGACGTGGGCCGGAGGCGCGGCGTTCCAGCATCGAGACCGCGATGAGGAACGCCCCGGCGGGGGTCGCCGCGGTGATCCAGCCCCAGACGGTCGGTTCGGCTTGGTGGAGGTTGGCGGCGAGGGACAGGACGATCCCGCCGGCCAGCACGAGCGTCGGCCAGGAGACCTTGCCGTTGGGCAGGCGGCCGGTTCTCTTGTCTCTTTGGCGTTCGCGGGCGGCCATGACGCAGGTGAGGTCGACGCAGACGGCCACCGCCCAGGACATCCAGCCGGTCTGCCCGTGCTCGATGGCGGTGGCGCGGATGTGGGTGAACGATCCGGCACCCGCGATCACGGCCAGGACGAGGACCGGCCCGGAGTCGAGCAGCCATACGGCGAGGCGTCGCATCGCTGGCCTCCCTTCCTTCGTGTGGCTCAGGCGGACAGCAGTTCGGGCAGATCCGGCGCACCCGCCCTGGCGGCGCGGGCGGGCTGGGTGATCTCGCCCCAGTCAGGGGCGAGATGTGCCCAGGTGCGGGCGGCGTGTTCGGCGGTCTGCTCGCGGACGTGGTAGGAGCGGGCGCGATACCATTGGCCGTCCTGGCCGGCGACGATCGCCACACCGGGGGTTTCGGCGGGGATAGCCCGGGCGGAGGCCAGCGCGGCGGGGTCGAGATCCCCGAGGGTCATGGTCGCGGTCTCCGGATCGTTGACCCGGTGGCAGATCCGCCCCGAGCACTGGGCCCGAAGCGCGGTGACGCCGGGGCCGAGATCGGAGCCGATCCGCTGCCCGGACAGGAACAGGTAGATGCCGAAGGCACGGCCGAGCTGGGCTATGCGCAGCAGCGCTGTGGAGATGCGGGCGATCTCGTCCTTTTCGCTCTTGTCGGCCATCAGGTACAGCTCGGCCAGCTCATCCACCAGCACCACGACCGGGACCGGCCGCGCCCCTGGGGGCAGTTGCCAGATGGTGCGGGCCCCAGCGGTACGGCACAGCCCCATCCGGTCCGTCATGAGCGCGACCAGGTCATCCAGCACCGTCACGCTCTCCGCCCTCGTGGTGGCCAGCGCGGACAGCCGGGGCGCGTACGGGGTGAACTCGACCCCGCCTTTGAGGTCGATGCCGACAAGGGCGACCGGTTGCGGGGCGAGCCCGGCGAGCAGGGCATTGGCGAGGTTGGACTTGCCGGATTGGGTGGCGCCGGCGTTGATCCAGTGCGGGACGGTGCGGAAGTCGATCGTCCACGGCTCGCCGATCTCCAGGCGTCCCACGTTGACCTTCAGCAGCTCCTTGGATGGTGGGAGCTGGTCGAGGCGGACGAGCGGGTCGCGCACGGTGGCGGCCAGCACGACCCGCCCTGGTCGCGGGGAGGAGACACGGACCGCGTGCACGCCCCAGGAGTGGGCGAGCCGTTCGGCCGCCTGGGCGTAGTCGGCGGGGACCTGACCCTCAAGGGTGTGCACGGTCACGCGCCACCCGTGCGCGGTGGGACGGGGCAGCCACATCCACGGCCGGACATCGACCGCGACCCGTTGGAAGCGCCGCCGTACCTTCACGATCCCGGTCGAGGCGACCAGGCTCGGGACGGTGGTGAACCAGAAGCGATGCCGCTTCTTGGTCAGCCCGCAGCCGAGGGCGACCTTGCGCCAGGTCGCCCAGACCGTGATCGCGGTGATCGGGAAGCCGATCAGCAGCCAGAACGACCGGTAGTGCAGGCGGTGCCAGGCCCACAGCCCACCCGCCACGGCGGCCAGGCCACCAGGCACCACCCACCACAGGTCACGCATGGGCGGCCACCTCGGCGGCGGGGACGATCGACGCGGCCCGGTAGCTGATCCCCCAGCGGGCCTGACCGCCGCGGGACGTCTCCCAGACGTAGCCGACCAGGCCGATCGGGGTGACCTCCTGCCCCACGGTGACGCGGGGTTCGCCGGAGGTGGCGACCTTGACGAGCTCGATGCGGCCGAAAGCGTCCTCCACCGACACGACGAGCTCATAGACGGCGTTGCCGTCCTTGTCGGTCTTGACCTCGCCGGTCTCGGCGTTGAGCACGCGCGGGCGAGGCGCGCGGACGCAGACGAACTGCAGCTTGGTCGCATCGACCGGGATCGGGATGGTGCGCATGAGATGGGACCTCCTTACGAACTCGCAGGAACAACATAGTTAACCTGGTTGACCTGGTTGTCAATGGCTTCCGGGTTGGCTTGGTCGTCTTCTCGTGGTGTGATAGAGGTGATGGTCAAGAAGACGGGGCGGCCCGCTTACCTCCAGATCGCCGACGATCTGCGGGAGCAGATCCGCGGCGGGTCGCTGCCACCCGGCGCGCCACTGCCGTCGACCGCCCAGCTCGCCGCCCACTACGACGTCTCGCTGAGCGTGGTGAAGATGGCGGTGGGGATCTTGCGGAACGAGGGCCTGCTCATCGGCCAGCAGGGCAAGGGCGTCTTCGTCCGCGAGAGCAACGGACGCGAGGACGCTCCGGCGAGAGACCTGGCCAGTGAGATCACCGAGCTGCGCACCGCTGTAGCGGAGCTGTCGCAGCGCCTGGCACGGGTCGAAGCGCGCTTGTCTGAGCAGTCCGGGAGCTAGGGCCGTCGTCCTTCCACACGCGCAACCCGGTGACGCGGCGGGCGATCCGGGCCGAGCACACCGGGGAGGCCGCGCCGCGGCTCATCGCCTTGTCGTCCCGCCTGATGCCGACGACGATCATCGCGAAACCGGCGATCGCCCCCGCGGTCACGATCAGGATGGCGATCAGCAGCGCGGTCATGACCAGATCACCCCCACCGTGGCCGCGCCGGGCCGATCGTGCGGGGGACGCCTGGTGATGCTGCGGCGCTTGCCGGCCATACGTCGTGCGGTCTGCCGCCTGCGCCACCGACTACGGGCCAGGCACTTACGGCAGCGGGTCTGCCCCTCCTCGGCAAGCGCGCCGCACGCGCAGCCGGTCGGCTCCTCCGGTGGGGTGTTCGTCGCGTTGATCATGATTCTTTCTCCTTTCGTCACTGTCGGTGTCGGGTTGTGACACCGAGAGTGCGGCAGGAGGGCAGGACGAGATCACTACACGACGGGACAGGTGCAAGACGTCCGGCTTACCATTGCGACGTCCCCGGACGTCCTGACTGGCAGGTGAGATGGCCAACGAGCGGCTACGCGCGGTCCTGCTGGAACGCGGGGTCAGCATCGCCGATCTGGCAGCCGCCGTCCAGGTGGACCCCAAGACGGTCGAGCGGTGGATCACCAAAGGCCGCTCACCGTACCGCAGGCACCGGTACGCGGTCGCGGCCTTCCTGGGCGTGGACGAGAGTTACCTGTGGCCGGAGGCGCTGACCCGGGAACAGGTGGCCTCGGCGTCGGAAAGCGAGATCGTCACAATCTACCCGCACCGCTGGGCCGTCCCCCGGGACGCGTGGGGACGCCTGTTCGCCCAGGCCAAGGCCGAGATCGGCATCCTCGTCTACGCCGGGTTGTTCCTCGCCGACGACGCGGGCATCGTGCGCATGCTCGGGGAGAAGGCCGCCGCCGGGGTGCGGGTGCGGATCCTGCTCGGCGACCCCGACAGCCTTGAGGTCGCCCAGCGCGGCGCCGATGAGGGCATCGACGAGGGCATGGCCGCCAAGATCCGCAACGCCCTCGTCCTGTACCAGCCGATCCACGGCCAGGACAACGTCGAGATCCGCCTGCACCGGACCGTGCTGTACAACTCGATCTACCGCGGGGACGATCAGCTTCTCATCAACACCCACGTGTACGGCACGCCCGCGGCCAATGCCCCCGTGCTGCACCTGCGGAAGGTGGCCGGCGGCGACATGGTCACCACCTACGTCAGCAGCTTCGAACGGGTCTGGGAGAAGGCCCGCCCAGTAGAGTCGTGACCCGTGGCGCGCCGGATCGACTACTACGACGACCCTGACGCCCCCGCACCGAACAGCCTGGTGCCGTCGGTGAACGTGGTCGTCACCAACGATGCGGGGGACATCCTGATGATCCGCCGCTCGGATAACGGCAACTGGGCCGTCCCCGGCGGGGCGATCGACCTGGGCGAGTCGCTGCCGCAGGCGGCCGTACGGGAGACCCTCGAGGAGACCGGGGTCACATGTGAGATCACCGGACTGGTCGGCATCTACACCGACCCCAAGCATGTGATCTTCTACACCAGCAACGGCGAGGCCCGCCAGGAGTTCTCCATCGTGCTCACCGCCCGGGCCGTCGAAGGCGAGCCCACGCCGAGCAGCGAGTCCTCCGAGGTGCGCTGGGTGCCTCGCGACCAGGTCGCGGGCTTGCCGATGGACCGGTCAATGCGGCTGCGGATCGGCCATTTCCTGGCCGGCACCGGCCTGCCGTACCTGGGCTAGGGCCGCCTCCACGGCGCGGGCCGCGGCGAGGATGCACGGCGTGGCCG
>QGUZ01000327.1 GCA_003242605.1 Actinomycetota bacterium | reverse complement strand
CCATCTATCCTTCTTTTTTGCGGCCCTGTCGACTGTGTTAATAGACCCGGGCGCGCCCTTGTGCCCCGGGCGCCCGGCCGTATTGGCCGCCCCCCCCCGGGGGGGGGGCCCCGCGGCCCCGGGATGTGTGGCGGGGCCGTACGGATCCGGCCGCGGGCGCGCGGGCCCGCCCGCACGCACCGCCGCGCCCGCCCGTGGGCCCGCGCCGGCGACCGTTGTTTTCACCGCAGTGGGGCGCGGCAGCGCCACATGGTGCGCGCTTTGCCCCAGAAAAACCGCGTATCTGGGGAAACGTCCCTCCTTGTGGACCCGCACGGCGTACACTCCAGGGAACCTCCCTGCAAGAAACGAGTGAGATCGTGGTATCCCGGGAAGACTCGCAGAGATGCTCCCTGGTCACCCTGAGGACCGGGAGTGCCGCCGATGTTCCCGCGCGGGCGATGACGCACACAGGGAGCAACGTCCGGCTCGTGCGGGCGGTTCATCCCTCCGCCGCCCGGTCCCGATGAAGATCACGAATTCGGGACTTCGCTTGACGCCGGACGGGACAAACGGGGAGATTGGCCAGCGCACCTATGAACGATCTCGACATGGACGCCCTGCTCGGCACCGGCGACGACGGGTCGTATCGCCGGCGGCCGAGCGGACCGTCGCGAACCGCCCCCCCCCGTGCCCGCCGCAGGCGCCGCCGCACCCGGCGCAAGGGCTTCGTCGCCTCGCTGCTCGCCATCGCGATCGTCGTCGGCATCATCGGCGGGGGCGGGTACTACGCCTACCAGTGGCTCAACGACCTTCTGGTCCCCGACGACTACACCGGCCAGGGGACCGGCGAGGTGACGATCGAGATCAAGGAGGGCCAGAGCGCCACCGAGATCGCGCAGACGCTGCTCGCCAATGACGTGATCAAGAGCACGCGCGCGTTCACGGAGGCCGCCGCGGCCGCGGGCAAGAGCGGTTCGCTGCAGCCCGGCGTGTACCGGCTGCGGCGGAAGATGGCCGCCAAGTACGCCGTGGAGGCCCTCGACCCGGCCAACCGCCTGCGCACCCGGGTCACCATCACCGAGGGGCTGCGGCTCTCCCAGGTGCTGGAGCGCCTCGCCACCGCCACCGGGCGCCCGGTCGAGGAGTTCGAGCAGGCCGCCAAGCGCCGCAAGGCGCTCGGGCTGCCGTCGTACGCCAAGAGCCTGGAAGGGTACGCGTTCCCGGCCACCTACGAGATCTCGCCGACCAAGAGCCCGCAGGACATCCTCACCGAGATGGTGGACCGGTTCCGCGTCGCGGCCGAGCAGAACGACCTGGTGGCCGGGGCGAAACGGCTCGGCATGACCCCGCACGAGATCATCACGATCGCGAGCATCGTGCAGGCCGAGTCCGGTAAGAAGAGCGACATGGCCAAGGTGGCCCGGGTCATCTACAACCGCCTGAAGCGGCCGATGCCGCTGCAGATGGACAGCACGGTGCTGTACGGCGTGGGCAAGTTCGGCCTGCACGCCAGCGAGGCCGACCGGGCCGACGACTCGCCGTACAACACCTACAAGCACTCGGGCCTGCCGCCCGGGCCGATCTGCAACCCGGGCGACGACGCGATCGAGGCCGCGCTCAACCCGGCGAAGGGCAACTGGCTGTTCTTCGTCACCGTCGATCCCAAGCGGGGCATCACCAAGTTCACCGACTCGCAGGCCGAGCACGAGAAGAACGTGGCCGAGTACAACCGCAACCGGGGGGCGGGCTGATGGCGGAGATCCGGAACCGGGCCGCGGTGCTCGGCTCGCCGATCGCCCACTCGCTCTCGCCGGTGCTGCACCGCGCGGCGTACCGGGCGCTCGGCCTCGACGACTGGCACTACGACCGGTTCGAGTGCGACGAGACCGGCCTCGCCGCGTTCCTCGAGGGGCTCGACTCCTCCTGGCGGGGCCTGTCGCTGACCATGCCGCTGAAGCGGGCCGTGCTGCCGCTGCTCGACACGGTCACCCCGCTCGCCGAGCAGGTCGGCGGGGCGAACACGGTGGTGCTGCGGGACGGCGCCCGGCACGGCGACAACACCGACGTGTACGGCATCGTGGCGGCGCTGCGCGAGGCCGGGGTGACCGCGCCCGGCTCGGCCGCGATCATCGGCGGCGGCGCCACCGCGGCCTCGGCCGTGGCCGCGCTGCGCGAGCTCGGCCTCGACAAGGCCGTGATCTGGGTGCGCGAGGTCGCCCGGGCCGGCGGCGTGCTGGCGGCGGCCAAGCGGCTCGGCGTCGCGATCGAGGTGCGCACCCTCGACCGGTTCGACCCGGACGCCGAGCTGGTGATCTCCACGCTGCCCGCGGGCGCGGCCGACCCGCTCGCGCCCCGGCTCGCCGGCGTGCCGGCCGTGCTCGACGTGGTCTACGCGCCCTGGCCGACCGCGCTCGCCCGCGCCGTGGCCGCGCGCGGCGGCACGGTGGTCGGCGGGCTGGCGATGCTGCTGCACCAGGCGGTGCGCCAGGTGGAGCTGATGACCGGGCGCGCCGACGTGCCGGTCGAGGCGATGCGGGCGGCCGGGGAGGCCGAGCTCGCCCGCCGTTCGGCCGCTGAATCGTAACCTTTCCGGCAAACTGGAAGATTCTGTGGTCGCGCGGTGTTGTGGTATTGTGACTGCTTGATCGGTCCGGCACGCCTGCCGGACGCGCAAGCGGAGGTCCTCCTCCCACCTGGCCCGCCGAAGGCGGGCGGGTCAAGGATCACGCCGGACTTTTCCGGCCCGTCGGCGACGATGGCCCGGTGAAGCCGGGAGAGCTCCGGTCCGTGAGCTCGGTGGCCCCGCATGCGCGTCGTGCGGGGCTTTTCGCTTCCGCGGAGGGTCCCCGGCACGATCAAGCAGTGTGGCGGCCGTCCGAGGGGGCGGCCGAGGAGCACAACCGTAGGAGGTCCCATCAGCGCCGAGCCCCGCATCAACGAACGCATCCGTGTGCCTGAGGTTCGCCTCGTCGGCCCGAACGGCGAGCAGGTCGGCATCGTCTCGATCCAGGATGCCCTGAAGCTCGCCCAGGAGGCCGATCTCGACCTGGTCGAGGTCGCGGCCACGGCGCGTCCGCCCGTGTGCAAGCTCATGGACTACGGCAAGTACAAGTACGAGTCCGCCATGAAGGCCCGGGAGGCGCGCCGGAACCAGGCACAGACGGTCGTCAAGGAGATCAAGCTCCGACCGAAGATCGACCCGCACGACTACGAGACCAAGAAGGGTCACGTCGTGCGGTTCCTGAAGGCGGGGGACAAGGTCAAGGTCACCATCATGTTCCGTGGCCGTGAGCAGTCCCGGCCGGAGCTGGGGTACCGCCTCCTGCAGCGCCTCGCCGAGGACGTCCAGGAGCTGGGCTTCGTCGAGTCCCAGCCGAAGCAGGACGGCCGGAACATGATCATGGTGATCGGGCCGCACAAGAAGAAGGCCGAGGCCAGGGCCGAGCGCGCGGCTGCACGCGCGCGGCGGAACGACGGCGCTTAAGTCGGCACCGCGGAAGTAGTGGCCGCGCGATGGTAGATCGGGCCGCCCGAGCCTTTTCGGGCGGCCCAAAATAGGGCAAAGCCGGACCGGGCAGCTGCCCAGCCCCTCCTCGGGCATGGGCATCGGGGGTGTGCCGTCCTTCAGCCGGGCGGGGCCCGCCCGGCCGGCGGCACGACGAACGAGGGAGAGACGGCTGACATGCCGAAGATGAAGACGCACAGCGGCACGAAGAAGAGGTTCCGGTTGACCGGATCCGGCAAGATCATGCGCCGCCGCGCCAACCGCGCCCACTACAACGAGCACAAGCCTTCGACGCTGACACGTCGTCTCAAGTCCGAGATCGTCATCGCCGACGCCGACGTCAAGCGCGTCAAGAAGCTGCTCGCCAAGTAACCAACCCCGGGGAGACTGATCATGGCACGCGTGAAGAGGGCGCTCAACGCCAGGAAGAAGCGCAGGGTCGTTCTCGAGCGGGCGAAGGGCTACCGGGGCCAGAGGTCGCGGCTCTACCGCAAGGCCAAGGAGCAGATGCTCCACTCGCTGACCTACGCCTACCGCGACCGCAAGGACAGGAAGGGCGCGTTCCGCCGGCTGTGGATCCAGCGGATCAACGCCGCGGCCCGGCAGAACGGCATGACCTATAACCGGTTCATCCAGGGTCTCAAGCTCGCCGGGGTGGAGGTCGACCGGAAGATCCTCGCCGACCTGGCGGTGAGCGACAGCGCGGCCTTCGCGGTGCTCGTCGAGACCGCGCGCAAGGCCCTGCCCGGCGACGTCAACGCCCCGGTGGCGGGCTGACGCGCGACCGCACATGCCCTACCGTCCACCTTGCGGATTTCGGCCGCGGGGTGGACGGTTTGTTTTTTCCCGCGCGCGATTCCGGCCGCGGGGCGAACAACCGGTACCTTTCGGTAGGGAGTCGAAGGGGGTGAGATGGCAGCCGGTCCGGAACTGACGAGCATCAGATCGCCCAGGGTGAAGGCGGCGCGGCGGCTCGCCAAGCGCGCCTTCCGGGAACGGGACCGCGCGTTCCTCGCCGAGGGACCGCAGGCGGTACGCGAGGCCGTGGCGCTCGGCGGCGTGGTCACCGAGATGTTCGTCACCGCCGAGGCGCGGGCCCGGCACGCGGACATCGTCGAGCAGGCGGTACGGGCGGGCATCCCGGTCCTCAGCGTCAGCGGCGAGGTGATGGCCGAGCTGGCGCAGACGGTGACCCCGCAGGGGCTGCTCGCGGTCTGCCGGTTCGTCCACGTCCCGCTGGCCGAGGCGGTGGGCCCGGGCGCGCGGCTGGTGGCCGTCATGGCCCACGTGCGCGACCCGGGGAACGCCGGGACCGTGCTGCGCACCGCGGACGCGGCCGGCGCCGACGCGGTGGTGTTCACCGACGCATCCGTCGACCCGTACAACGGCAAGTGCGTGCGGGCCGGCGCCGGAAGCCTGTTCCACCTCCCGGTCGCGATCGGGGTGAACGTGCACGACGCCGTGGCCCACATGCGCGCGGCCGGGCTGCGCGTGCTCGCCGCGGACGGCGCGGGCACGACGATGCTCAACGACGTGGACCTGAGCCACCCCACGGCGTGGATCTTCGGCAACGAGGCGTGGGGACTGCCCGACGAGGTGCTCGCCCTCGCCGACGAGGTGGTGCGCGTGCCCATCTACGGGCGCGCCGAGAGCCTCAACCTCGCCACCGCCGCGGCGGTGTGCCTGTACGCCTCGGCGCAGGCGCTGCGCGCGAGCCCGCGGGCGGTCGCGTCCGGGGGGTGAGCGACGTGCCCCCGACTTCGTACCGGCGACGCCGGGTGAGATTACACGCGGTCATCCACACGATGAAGGCGGTACGACCCGGGCGTTTCCTTACCAAATGGTCAACTTTGGTCTGTTTTGCCGTGAAAGTAAGGCTGCCACTGGGCCCGGGAAACCCGCTATTGTCGGCGTTGTAGCGGCGAGGAGGCGGTTGTGCACGGCGAAGGGACCCGTCAGCCGAACGCTGATGCGGTGTGCGCGA
>QGUZ01000580.1 GCA_003242605.1 Actinomycetota bacterium | reverse complement strand
CAAGTGACTGACGCCGAGTCCCCCACGGCAGTGGGGAATGACCCGAAAGGCGATACGTGACTGGAGCTCTTGCCCCCACCAAGCCGCTGACGGCGCTTGACCGGTGCGACCGTTGCGGCGCCCAGGCGTACATTCGCGCGATCCTGCCGGTCGGCGGTGAGCTGCTGTTCTGCGCTCACCACGGACGTCAGCACGCTGCGGCGCTCCGCGCCAAGGGCGCCGAGATCCAGGACGAGTCGGCCCGGCTGCACGAGACGTCGTCCACGAGCGGCAAGCGTTAACCGACCGGCGGCGCGGTCGGGCCGCCGCCCGGCCGGCCGTCCGCAGTGACGCCTCGCGTCCGGTCACGCCCGGCGTGAGCGGGGCGCGGGGCGTGTTCTCCCGGCGAGGACCGATGGGGTGACCCGGCGGTCCTCGTGGGCGTACCCGGACACCGGAACCGACCCCGGCCGGTTCCCCGTCCCGCGGTGCGCGCGCCACCCCCGGCGCGACCCGGTGGTACGGCGTGCGTGCGCGATGGCGGGGACGCCTTCCCCGTTCCCCGGCCGGGCGGAACACCGGCGAAGGCTCTCAGTGGCCCTGTGAGCGCCGGTGGACCCGGTGTCGGGTTCTTCCCCTCTTTCCCTGACGTACGGCCGTACACGGCCGTCTGCGGCCTTCTCAGGGATCCCAGAGGCACGCCCAGGCATCGGAGGCCTCACCTTCCCCGCCGACCGGCACGCCCGGCCGTCGTGCCGCCCCGCCGCCCGGAACCGTCCTGAGCCCGAGCGGGCATCCGGCCTGCGGCCCGGCGGGCGCCGTCCCGCGGCGGCCCGTGATCCCGGTTTCGACCGTTCCACCCGCACCGCCGCGGCCGGCGGCGGCCGCCGGTGATGACGAGGCGTATCCGTATCGTCCCGCAACGTGTCCGATCGTGGGCATGCGGCGGCACCGGGCACCCGTGTGCCGCCATCGGAGTGGGAGGGCGCCGAACGACCGGCCCGGCACCACGCCGGTGGCGGGTGCCGAGCCGGGACGGCGAACTAGTCGAGGTAGTCGCGCAGCACCTGCGAACGCGACGGGTGGCGCAGCTTCGACATGGTCTTCGACTCGATCTGCCGGATGCGCTCGCGGGTCACGCCGTAGACCTTGCCGATCTCGTCCAGCGTCTTCGGCTGGCCGTCGGTGAGGCCGAAGCGCATCGAGACCACGCCCGCCTCGCGCTCCGACAGCGTGTCGAGCACCGAGTGGAGCTGCTCCTGGAGCAGGGTGAAGCTCACCGCGTCCGCCGGCACGATCGCCTCGGAGTCCTCGATGAGGTCGCCGAACTCGCTGTCGCCCTCCTCGCCGAGCGGAGTGTGCAGCGAGATCGGCTCGCGGCCGTACTTCTGGACCTCGACGACCTTCTCCGGGGTCATGTCGAGCTCCTTGGCGAGCTCCTCCGGAGTCGGCTCGCGGCCGAGGTCCTGCAGCATCTGCCGCTGCACCCGGGCGAGCTTGTTGATCACCTCGACCATGTGCACCGGGATGCGGATGGTGCGCGCCTGGTCGGCCATGGCCCGGGTGATCGCCTGCCGGATCCACCA
>QGUZ01000043.1 GCA_003242605.1 Actinomycetota bacterium | reverse complement strand
CGCTCCCCCCCCCCCCCCCCCCCGCCCCGCCCCCGCCCCCCCCCCCCGCCCCCTCCCCCGCCGCCCGGGACGGCGCCGCCGTACCCGGCGGCGGCCACGTGCCGGACGGCGGGCCCGCGCCCGCCCGCCACCGGCTCGCCGGCCTGCGGCCGTACGGCTCGCCGCGGCCGGTCGCCGCGGCGATCGCCGCGCTGCTGTTCGTGGTGCTGCCCGGCGCCATGGTGCTGGGGGTGCCGGGATGATCCGGGTGCTGATCGCCGAGGACGAGCCGCTGATGACCGCGGGGATCCGCGCCGTGCTGGAGTCCGCCCCCGGCATCGCGGTCGTGGCCGAGGCCGCCGACGGCCGGGCCGCCGTGGACGCGGCGCTGCGCCACCGGGTGGACGTCGCGCTGCTCGACATCCGCATGCCGGGCATGGACGGCCTGACCGCGCTCGCGGAGCTGCGCCGCCGCGTGCCCGCGGTGCGGGTGGTCATCCTCACCTCGTTCGGTGACGAGCCGAACGTGCGCCGGGCGCTGGGCGCGGGCGCGTCCGGCTTCGTGCTGAAGAACTGCGCCCCCGACGAGCTGATCCGCGCGGTCCGCGCCGCCCACGACGGCGACGCCTACCTGTCCCCGCCGGTGACCCGCACCGTGCTCGGCATGCTCGCACCGGCGGAGAGCGCGCGCCGCCGCGCCGCGGCCGAACGGCTCGCCGCGCTCGCCCCCGCCGAGCACCGGGTCGCGGCGCTCCTCGCCGAAGGGCTGTCCAACGCGGCGATCGCCGCCCGCCTCGCCATGACCGAGTCGAGCGTGAAGACGTACGTCAGCCGGGTGCTCGCCAAGCTCGGCTGCGAGAACCGGGTGCAGGCCGCGCTGCTCGTCCGGGACGCCGCCGCGACGCCGCCGGTGGCCTAGGGCCGCGCCCGGCCGTGACCGGCCTCAGTACCAGGCCGGGTCGCGCTTCTCGCGGAAGGCACGGATGCCCTCCTGGCCCTCGGCCGAGGTGAACCGCTCGGCCGAGAGCCTGCTCATCTCGCGCAGGCCCTCCGCGAAGGGGAGGGCGGGCACGGTCCGGACGAGCCGCTTGGTGATGGCGAGCGCCTCGGGGCCGCCGCGGCGCAGCATGTCGGCGTAGTGCGCCACGGTCGCGTCGAGCTCCTCGGCGGGCACCGCGCGGGTGAGCAGCCCGATCTCCACGGCGCGGCGGGCGTCGAACACCTCACCGGTGAGGAAGTACTCGGCTGCGGCGCGCTGGTCGAGGCGGCGCAGTGCGGTCACCGCGACCATGGCGGGCACCACGCCGAGCCGGACCTCGCTGAACGCGAACGTCGTGGTGTCCGGGGCGATCGCGAAGTCGCAGGCGGTCACCAGGCCGAGGCCGCCCGCGCGGGCCGTGCCGTTCAACCGGCAGATCACCGGCTTGGGGCTCTCCCAGATCGTGGTGAGCACGTGGGGGAGCGCCTCGGTCACCGGCGCGCCGCCGCCGGTCTGCTCCTTCAGGTCGGCGCCCGAGCAGAACACCGGCCCGGCGCCGGTGAGCACGATCACCCGGACCGCGGGCTCGGCGATGACCCGGTCGAGGGCCGCGGACAGCTCGGCGAGCAGCGCCCGGGAGAGCGCGTTGCGGTTGTGCGGCGAGTCGAGGGTGATCGTCGCGACCGCGTCCCGCTCCGCGACGTGCACCAGTGGGCTCATCGAACGCTCGCCTCCTCCCTCGCGCGGCCGCCCCGGCCCGACGCCGCGGGCGGGCCGCCGCCCGCGCCGGCCGCCGGGCGCGGGGCCGTGCGCCCGGCGCCGTCACCGTACCCCGGTACGGCGACCGGATCACGCGTCCGCGAGCGCCCGGCCCGCCGTCAGTTGCAGGCACCCCACTGGCTCTGCCAGCTCTTGGTGCCGTAGGTGCCGCCCCACATGACGCACTTGCCCTTCGCGGCGAGGCGCACCGGGCCGGCGTAGGCGGTGTACGTGCCGCTGTCCACCGCGTACGTCCCGCCCTTGACGGTGAGCTCCGCCTTCATGAAGACCTTGGCGGGGATCACCAGGTCGCCCATGGTCACCACGCACTTGGTGCCCTGCTTGGCGTTGTAGAGCAGGTACGTGGTGCCGCCGTTGCCGTGCGAGTGGCTGGCCAGCACCGTGAAGCCGCTGCCGCACACGCCCGCCGGGCTGTACGGGTTCGGCGTCGAGCCCGGCGGATAGCTCTTGGTCGGCGTCGGCTCCGGCTTCTGCGACGGGGACGGCGGCCGCGTCGTCCGCTTGGGCGTGGGCCGCTGCGTCGGCCGCCGCGACCGCGTCGGCGAGGCCTTGCTCGGGGTGGGCTTCACCGTCACGGTGACGGTGGGCATCGGCGGCAGCGTCGGCTGCGTCTGCGGGATCGGCGTGCGGGTGCGGCGCCTGCGCGGCGTCGGCGACACGGACTCCCGCGCCGGTACGGCGGTCGCCGGCTGGAGCGTCGGCGTGGGCGTGGGCGCCGGCGTGCTGCTCTGCGCCGCCTGCGCGGCCGCGGGCGTGTGCGCAGGCGCGAACGGGCCCTTGTTGTAGGCCTGCGTGACCACCACGGCCCCGGCGGCGAGCAGCAGGGTGCCGACGCCCGCCGCGATGATGCCGACGGTCATCCCGCTGGGCCGCGCCGCGGGCTGCTGCGGCTGCCGGGGCGGCGGCGGGGCGACCGGGGGCGGCGGCGCGGGCTGCCCGGTGAGCGCGGTGACGAGCTGCTCGGCCGTGGGCCGCTGCGCCGGGTCCTTCGCCAGGCAGGCGGCGACCAGGTCGCGCAGCGGCGGCTCCATGAGCGACAGGTCCGGCTCCTCGTAGAGGATCCGGTGCATCACGGTCGGGATGGAGTCGTCGCCGAAGGCGGGCCGCGCGGTCGCGGCGTACACCATCGTGACGCCCCAGGAGAACACGTCCGACGCGGGCGTGGCCGGCTGCCCGGCGAGCACCTCCGGCGCGATGTACGCCGGCGTGCCGACCGCCATGCCCGTGCGCGTGGCCCCCGGGATGTCGAGCGCACGGGCGATGCCGAAGTCGATCACCACCGGGCCCTCGGGCCCGATGAGCACGTTCGCGGGCTTGAAGTCGCGGTGGAGCACGCCCGCCCGGTGGATCGCGGCGAGCGCCGTGGCGGTGCTGATCGCCAGACGCTCGAGGGCGGCCCCGCGGCGCGGCCCCTCGCGCTCGACGAGCGTGCGCAGCGACGGGCCGGCGATGTACTCGCTCACCACGTACGGCCGGCTGCCCTCCACGTCGGCGTGGAGCACCGCGGCCGTGCAGAACCGGGCCACCCGCTGGGCGACCGAGACCTCCCGCAGGAACCGCTCACGCGCCTGCGGATCAGCGGCGAGGCTCGCATGGAGCAGTTTGATCGCCACCTGTTCGCCCGCCGGGCTGCGGCCCAGATAGACGATGCCCTGCGCGCCCTCGCCCAGGCGCCCGAGCAGCTCATACACCCCCAGGCTGCGCGGGTCGTCCGCCGTGAGCGGCTGCGTCACCACGTTCCCCCTGAAGTCACCGGCAAAATTTCCTTCTTGCGGCAGAACGCTACCAGTGTGATCCCTGGTGTCCGCGGGACGTTCTTAACTTGAGACCTGCCGTTCGGTGGAATGACACCGTTCGACGCTCGGTGTCGGGATTCGCCGGGATTCGGGCGCGGCGGAACGCGCAGCCGGACGCGGGCCGTGCGGCGCCGGTCGTACCGCCCGGGCGCCCGCGGCGGGCCGGGCCGCCCGCCGGGCTAGATCGCCACCCAGTCGGTGACCACGGTCTGCTCCGCCGTGCTGCAGCGCAGCCCGAGCGGCCCGGCGGACAGCCCGTCGCAGCCGAACCGGCCCAGCTCGTCGGTCTCGACGTGCAGGCGGCGGTCCGGGCGGCGCACCTCGATCCCGGCGCGGCGGGGCGGGCTGATCCGCCCGGTGAGGCGCCGCGTGTCCCCGCACTCGGTGATCTCGATCTCGACGGTGAGGGTGGGCGCCTCGAACGTGAGCAGCCGGGGCCCGCGCGGGCCGCGCACCAGGGCGGCCTGCTCGGGGGCGAACGAGTCGAAGGTCAGCTCGGCCGGCTCCGCGTCGACGGTGTGCCAGGCGTAGGCGGACACCGCCTGGCGGACCAGGTGCTCGGGGACCGGGTCGAGGAGGCGCGCCAGGTCGCGCAGCTCCTCCTCCAGCCCGGACCGGTCATCCGACATCACGGACCCTCCCCCGTGTGCTCTCGTGCGCAACGTCCCTACCGGCGCCGGTGCCGCCCTTCCTCGCCGCCCATCGCCCGGCGCAGGCAGTCGAGACAGCGGGCGCGCGTCGGCCCGATGCTGCCCACCGGCATGCCGAGCGCCTCGGAGATCTCGCTGTAGCTCGGCGGCGGGGTCGCCATGAGCAGGCGGAGCAGCCGCCGGCACCGCTCGGACAGCCGCTCGAACGCCTCCCCGAGCCGGCGCAGCCGGTCGGCCTCGGCGGCGGCCCGCTCCGACTCGAGCATCGCCTGCTCGGGGGAGTGGTGGTTCACCCAGGGGGACACCGTGTCCACGTCGTCGACCGGCGTCACCCGGCGGCTCCACCGGAGGGCGCGCAGCGCCTCGTGCCGCGCCGTGCTCGCCAGCCACGAGCCCACCCGCTCCGGATCCTTGATCTTCTGCAGGTTCGCGGTCAACCGGAACCAGGTGATCTGCCAGACGTCCTCGACGTCGGCCTCGGAGAGGCGGTGCGCCCGGATGACCGACCACACCAGCGGAGAAAACCGCTCGACGAGCGCCTCCCACGCGGTGGCGTCGCCGCGGGCGGCGGCGTTCACGAGCGCGCTGACCGCGCCGCCCTCCGGTCCGCAGGACGGGTCGCCGTCGGGCTCCTCCGCTGCCACGGCGTCACGCTCCTCCTCGGCCGCGTCCTCGGTCACGCCGTCCGCCGGGTCGCCGGAACCACCCGGGCCGCCGGCCGCCGCGCCGGCGGTGCCGGCACCGCCGGGGGCCGCGGGCGCCCGGGCGCGGGCGTCCTCGATGGTCCCTTCGACGGCACGGTCGGCAGGGCCGCCGATCGTGCCCGGTTCGGGCAACGGGTCACTGATCGGGCCGCTGAGCGAATCGCTGTCCACAACCGGATGTCCTCGAAGGCGGGATGCTCATCGTACGGCCCGATCCGCGCCGCCCGCAGCCCGGATGACCGGGACGGCAGAACCCCGCGGCCGGCCGCCGCGGCGGGACCGCGGCATGGCGGCACGTCACCGGGGCCGTCACG
Source organism: Actinomycetota bacterium (assembly GCA_003242605.1). Lineage (GTDB taxonomy): Bacteria > Actinomycetota > Actinomycetes > Streptosporangiales > Streptosporangiaceae > Thermopolyspora. The sequence continues at coordinate 20,140 of QGUZ01000043.1, read as the reverse complement.
CCCGCGGCACGGGACGGTCACCCGTGAAAGCCGCCGCCGCGCCGCCCGCCGCCCGGCCGGGCGCCGTGCCGGGACGCCGTGGCGGGGTGCCGCTGCCAGGAACCCCGCGGCCGGAGCGCGTGCCGGGCCGCCGCTACGGCAGCACCCGGAGCGGCAGGCCGTCCGAGGCGTCCGTCACCTCCCGCAGCGAGGCGACCAGGCGCGCCGCGGCGGCCCGGGCGTCCCGCACCCCCGTCTCGCGGTGGACGCGCTCGGTGAGCGCCGCGATCCGCCCGGCCACGATCGGGGTGGCGAACGACGTCCCGCTCCACGCGGCCATGCCCGCGAACTTCTCCTGGTCGGCCGGGTCCGCGCCGGACAGCGACCCGGAGCGGGCCGGCGAGACGCAGGTGCAGTCCGGATACAACGCCGGGGACGCGTACCGGCAGGACGCGGTCGACGAGTGCAGGTACTCGTACACGCCGTCGAGGTAGGCGTTGACCAGCCGCTCGCCGGGCGCGTACACGGTCACCCAGTCCCCGTGGTTGCTGAAGCAGGCCCGGCCCACCCCGTGCGCCGGGTCGCGCAGCGCGCCCACCGCGACCACGCCCGGCGTCGGCGCGGACCGCCCGCCCGCCGTACCGGCGTAGGCGGCCGGCCAGAACGGCGCGCTCTCGCCGTGGTTGCCCGCGGCGGCGACGAGAACGGTCCCGGAGCCCGCGGCGAGCCGGTCGATGAACGGCTGCAGGCCGAGCGGCGGCCGGTCGTCCCACGTCTTCGCCCCCGCGGAGAGGCTGATCACGTCGGGCCAGGGCCCGTCCTGCGGCAGCGCGTCGAGCAGCACCTGGCCGAGCCGGTCCTCCAGGATCGCGCCCGCGCCGGCGAGCGCGTTCGACACCTGCACCGCCGCGCCCGGGGCGACGCAGCGCAGCACGCCGGCGACGAACGTGCCGTGCCCGGTGTAGGCGTGGATCCGGCCAGTCGCCGGGGAGGCGTCGTATCCGCCGGTCGCGGTGACGCCGGAGAGCCACGGGTGCCGGGCGAGGTAGCCGGGGTCCTCGGCCTCGCGGACCAGGCCGGTGTCGATCACCAGCACCGAGACGCCCGCGCCGGCCGAGCCGTCCGCGGGCGGCGGGACCGGCGCCGCGTCGGCGGGCACGGGGGCGGGCTCGTCGCCGGGGCAGAGGTTCACCCCGGTGATGAACACCAGGTGGTTCGGGGCGATCTCGGCCCGGCGCGGCCCCATGCGGGCGTCGACGCGGGCCATCACCTCCGGCACCGGGTCAAAGACGCGCACCTTGGTCACGCCCGGCACCGGGCTGCCGACCACCTCCGCGCCGGGGATCAGCGTGTTCACGTCGGCGACCGCCCGGTCGCGCACGAGCAGGTGGCCGCGCTCGTAGACGTACTCGGGCAGGCGGCCGGAGCCGGGCTCCACCCCGGGCGGGCCCACCTCGACGTCGATGCCGGCCTCCCGCACCAGCCGCAGCTGCTCCCAGAACCGGGCGGCGCCCGGATGATCGCCTTCGGGGGGCGGTGTCGTCATTAGATTGGCCTTCCGTGATGGTCGATGTTCGCTTGCTTAGAGTCACCGGTGAGGCCATTGATACACTCGATGCCCGTTCGGCATTCCGGTGACCGAGCGTGGACACCCCGGCACGTCGCGTCTACCATCTCTCCCCGTGCCTGGCGACCTGCCGGACATGGTCTTCGCCCGCCCGAAGGAGGCGGTCGCCGCGGCCGGCGCGCTGCTCGCCACCTCCCCGCCCCCCTATGACGCGTCGATCGCCCACCAGGTGCTCGGCATCTACCACCGCGACTTCGGGGACTCGGCCGAGGCGTTCCGGCACCTGAAGCTGGCACTGCGGTACGCGCGGCGGTCGCGGTCCGTCGACCGGGAGGCCGACGTGCTCGCCACCCTCGGCGTCGCCCACGTGAAGGCCGGCCGTACCCGGCTGGGGCTGCGCCGGCTCGACGAGGCCGCCGCCAGGTCGACCGGGAAGACCGCCGCGCACGTGCTGTTCCGGCGCGGCGGGGCGCTCGCGATCCTCGGCCGCTACCAGGAGGCACTCGCCGACCTGCGCGCCGCCGTGCCGATCCTGCGGGCCCTCGGCGACACGATCTGGACGGCGCGGGCGCTCACCCTGCGCGCGCTGATCGGCCTCGCGCTCGGCGCGATGAAGCAGGCCGACGCCGACTTCCGCGCCGCCGAGGAGCTGTTCGCCACCACCGACCAGGAGCACGACATCGCGGTCGCGGTGCAGAACCGCGGGCTCGCCGCCTACCGGTTCGGCGACCTGCCCGCGGCGCTCGCCCACCTGGACGAGGCGGCCCGGCGGTTCGCCGCGCTCGGCACCCACATGCCGGACCTGGCCCTCTACCGGTGCGGGGTGCTGCTCGCCGCCGGCCTCGCCCGGGACGCGCTCGCCGAGGCCGACGAGGCGATCGCCCGCATCGAGGGGGTGCTCGGCCAGGCCACCCAGCGGGCCGAGCTGCTGCTCATCGCCGCCCGGGCCGCGCTCGCCGCCGACGACCCGGGCAGCGCGATCGTGCGGGCGGGCCAGGCCGCCCGGCTGTTCGCCCGGCAGAAACGCGACTGGTGGCGGGCGCACGCCCGGCTCGTGCTGCTCCAGGCCCGGTTCGCGGCCGGGATGGTCTCCGGCCGGCTCGTCGCCGACGCGGCCGCGGTCGCCGAACGGCTCGCCGCGCTGCGCTCGCCCGAGTCGGTGCGCGCCCACCTGCTCGCCGGGCGCGCCGCGCTCGCGCTCGGCCGCCGGTCCCGGGCCGAGCGGCACCTCGCCGAGGCGGCCCGCGGGCGGCTGCGTGGCCCGGCGATGGCCCGCGCCGAAGGCTGGCTCGCCGAGGCGCTGCGGGCGCAGGCCGCCGGGAACCCGCGGCGCGTGCTGCACGCCTGCCGCCGCGGGCTCGACCTGCTCGACGAGCACCGGCTCACCCTCGGCGCGGCCGAGCCGCGCGCGCTCGCCGCCGCCCGGGGCGCCGAGCTCGCCGCGCTCGCCCAGCAGGTCTGCCTGGAGACCGGGCGGCCGTCCCGGGACCTGCTCGCGTGGAGCGAGCGGTGGCGGGCGACCGCGCTCGCGGTGCCCCCGGTCTCGCCGCCCGAGGACCAGGAGCTGAGCGGCGAGCTCACCGCGTTCCGGGAGATCACCGGGCGGCTGGAGCGGGCCCGGGCCTCCGGCGCGCCGGTGGCCGCGCTCGAGCGGGAGCAGCGGCGGCTCGAGCGCGCGATCCGCGCCCGCACCCTGCGGGTGCCCGGGGCCGCGGGCGTGAGCGCCCGCCGCTTCGACCCCGGTGAGCTGCTCGCCGCGCTGGGCCGGCACACCACCCTGGTGGAGATCGTCAACGTGGCGGGGCGGCTGCACGTGCTGGTGTGCGCCGCCGGCCGGGTGCAGCGGTTCGCCGCGGGCACGCTCGCCGACGCGGTCGGCGAGGTCGAGCACGCCCGCTCGCTGCTGCACCGGTTCGCGTTCGGCGGGCGGGCCGGCCACCGCATGGCGGTGCTCGACGCGACCGCGGCCCGGCTGGAGGAGATCCTGCTCGGCCCGGCCGCCCGGCTGCTCGGCGACGGCCCGATCGTGGTGGTCCCGCCGGGCCGGCTGCACGGCGTGCCGTGGACGCTGCTGCCCGCGCTGCGCGACGCCGCGGTGACCGTCTGCCCGTCGGCCGTGTCCTGGCTCGCCGCCCGGGCCGTTGCCCCGCCGCCGCAGCGGGACGTCGTGCTCGTCGCCGGCCCCGGGCTGCGCACCGGGGCCGCCGAGCTGCCGGGCCTCGTCGACCTGTACGCCGGGCCCGCCGCGGGCGAGGGCATCCGGGCCCGGATGCTGCGGGACGACGCCGCGCGGGCGGGCCGGGTGCTCGAGGCGATCGACGGGGCCTGGCTCGCGCACATCGCCGCGCACGGCGAGTTCCGCGCGGACAGCCCGCTGTTCTCCTCGCTGCGCATGGCCGACGGCCCGCTCACCGTGCACGACCTGGAACGGCTGCGCCGCGCGCCGTACCGGCTCATCCTGCCGAGCTGCGACTCGGGCCGGCTCGCCCCGGTGGGCGCGGACGAGCTGCTCGGGCTCGCCGCGGCCCTGTTCCCGCTCGGCACCGCGGGGCTCGCCGCCTGCCTGGTCCCGGTGAACGACGAGGCGGTGGTGCCGCTCATGCTCGCGCTGCACGAGCGGCTGCTGTCGGGGGTGACCCTCGCCGAGGCGATGCGCGACGCGCGGCGGGCCGTGGGCGACGACCCGCTGCACCGCGCCACCGGCTGGGCGTTCACCGTGATGGGCGCGGTCTGACGGCCGCCGCCGGCCGTCGCGCCCGGCGTGGGGAGAGACCGCCTCGGGGTTCGCGAGAGGTGCACCGGGGCCACGGGGCGGGGCGCGAGACCGTCATCTGGCCCCCTCCTAGCCCCCAGACGACGGACCCGCGCCCCGCGCGGACCACCCCGGGCGGAAATCCGGCGCCGGGGAAGCGCGCCGGCCCGTCCGCCCGCCGCGGGCCCGCCCGCCCCGTCCGGCTCCGTCGAAGGCCCCCGCGGCGACTTCGGCGGAACCGGTTCCGGCGGCGGCCGGACGCCGTGCCGCCGCCACGCGTCGCCGCGGCGGCGGGTGCGGTGCCCACGCGCATTTCCGGGGGTGTGGATTCCGGTCGCGTGGGCACCGCGTGTGGGTGTGCCGGGACGGCGCGGCCGGCCGACCGCCTCTTCGGCCGGCCCGCACCGCCCCGGCAGCACCCCGCCCAGGTGATCCGTTCATACAGAGCGGGCAGGCGGCGTCCTGATACATGGGATCCGCGGTTTGCCCGACGGCTGCCTGGGAACGGCGCGGAGGTATGCGGGGAGGAGCGTCGTGACCACGGTGGAACGGCCGCCGGGCCGGGCCGAGGTGCGCGGGCGGCGCCGCCCGGGGGCGGTCGCCCACTGGCTGTCGTCCACCGACCACAAGGTGGTCGGGAACCTGTACCTCATCACCTCGTTCGGGTTCTTCCTGATCGCCGGGCTGATGGCCCTGGTGGTCCGGGCGGAGCTGGCGCAGCCGGGCCTGCAGTTCGTCACGGCCGAGCAGTACAACCAGATGTTCACCATGCACGGCACGCTGATGCTGCTGCTGTTCGCCACCCCGCTGTTCGCCGGCTTCGCCAACGCGATCATGCCGCTGCAGATCGGCGCGCCGGACGTGGCGTTCCCCCGGCTGAACATGGCGAGCTACTGGCTGTTCCTGTTCGGCGGGCTGATCACGCTCGGCGGGTTCCTCACCGGCGACGGCGCCGCGTCCTTCGGCTGGACCGGGTACACCACGCTGTCGCTGGCGACGTACTCCCCGGGCGTCGGCGGCGATTTGTGGATCATGGGCCTGGTGCTCGCCGGCGTCGGCACGATCCTCGGCGCGGTGAACTTCATCACCACGATCATCCGCATGCGGGCGCCCGGCATGACCATGTTCCGCATGCCGATCTTCACCTGGAACGTGCTGCTCACCAGCATCATGGTGCTGATGGCGTTCCCGGTGCTCGCCGCCGCGCTGCTCGCCCTCGAGGCCGACCGCAGGCTCGGCACCCACATCTACGACCCGGCGAACGGCGGGCCGATCCTCTACCAGCACCTGTTCTGGTTCTTCGGCCACCCCGAGGTGTACGTGGTGGCGCTGCCGTTCTTCGGCATCATCACCGAGGTGATCCCGGTGTTCAGCCGCAAGCCGATCTTCGGGTACACCGGGCTGGTCGGCGCGACGATCGCGATCGCCGCGCTGTCGATGACGGTGTGGGCCCACCACATGTTCCCCACCGGCCAGGTGCTGCTGCCGTTCTTCTCCCTGCTCAGCTTCCTCATCGCGGTGCCGACCGGGGTGAAGTTCTTCAACTGGACCGGCACGATGTGGCGCGGCCACCTCACCTTCGAGACCCCGATGCTGTTCGCGATCGGGTTCCTCGTCACGTTCCTGCTCGGCGGGCTCACCGGCGTGATCCTCGCCTCGCCGCCGCTCGACTTCCACGTGCACGACAGCTACTTCGTGGTGGCGCACTTCCACTACGTGCTGTTCGGCACCGTGGTGTTCGCGATGTTCGCCGGCTTCTACTTCTGGTGGCCCAAGCTCACCGGCAAGATGCTCGGCGACCGGCTCGGCAAGGTGCACTTCTGGATGCTGTTCACCGGGTTCCACCTCACCTTCTTCGTCCAGCACCTGCTCGGCGCGGCCGGCATGCCCCGCCGGTACGCCGACTACTCCCCGGCCGACGGGTTCACCACGCTCAACCTCGTCTCCTCGGCCGGGGCGTTCCTGCTCGGCCTGTCCACGCTGCCGTTCCTCTACAACGTGTGGCGTACGGCACGGCGCGGGCGGCGGGTGACCGCCGACGACCCGTGGGGGTTCGGCAACTCGCTGGAGTGGGTCACCTCCTGCCCGCCGCCGCGGCACAACTTCGTCCGCCTGCCGCAGATCCGCTCCGAGCGGCCCGCCTTCGACCTGCGCTGGGGCCGGCCGGACCGGATGAATCGATCATCGCCCTGACCACCCGGGCCCGCCGCGACCTACGATGACCGTACGGACACCGGCCCGCCGCACGGCGGGCCGACGACGGCGCACCGTGTCCGCGACAGGCGTCGAGAAGGCAGGGCTGGCGAGGGTGAGCGGATTACGGAGCAAGGAGGAGCACACCGCGGCGATCCGCAAGGACAGGCGGGTCGCCCTCGTCGTGAACACCCACTCCCGGCGCGGACGGCGCAAGTACCTGGCGGCGATGCGGCTGCTGCACGCCGAGGGCTTCCGGCCGCTCGGCGCGTTCGCGGTGATGGACCCGCGGCGGCTCCCGGACACGATCGAGACCGCGCTCGCGCTCAACCCCGACCTGCTCATCGTGGGCGGGGGCGACGGCACGCTGAGCGAGGCGGTCAAGCACGTCCCCGGCACCGACGCCGCCCTCGGGGTGCTCCCGCTCGGCACCACCAACAACTTCGCCCGCAGCCTCGGGCTGCCGCTCGGCCTGGCGAGGGCGATCCGGGTGTTCCGGGTGGGCAAGGTGGCCGACGTCGACCTCGGCATGGCCGGGGACCGGCCGTTCGCCAACCTCACCAGCTTCGGGGTCTCGGTCGAGGTGGCCGCGACCGTGCGGCCGTGGCTCAAGCGGGCGCTCGGCCGCGCGGCCTACCCGCTGACCGCGCTCACCATCCTGCCCCGGCACCGGCCGTTCCGCGCCGTGATCACCGTGGACGGCCGCCGCCACGAGGTGCTCACCCACCAGCTCAACATCGCCAACGGCCGGTTCCACGGCGGGTGGCAGATCGCCCGGGACATCAGCATCGACAACCACACGCTCGCCGCCTACCAGCTCGGCTCGGGCAAGCGGCTGCGGCTGCTGGCGGAGACGCTGATCCGGGCGACCACGGGCCGCTGGCAGAGCCTGGCGGGCGGGCCGTTCGTCACCGGCCGCGAGATGCTCGTGGAGATCGACCCGCCGATGCTCGCGGACGTGGACGGCGAGGTCCGCCAGATCACCCCGCTGCGGCTGCGCAGCATCCGCAACGGGCTGCGGGTCATGGTGCCGCCGGACTTCGTCGACACCTGACCGGCCCGGCTCACCCGGCGGCCGGGGGAGCGGGCGCCGCGGCGCCGGGCGCCAGGGCGGCGCGGATGCGCGCGGCGTACGACTCGGCCTCGGCCGCGTCGTGGTAGCGGGTGCGCGGCCAGAAGAAGCCGCGCAGGCCGTCCTTGCGGTTGCGGGGCACGATGTGCACGTGCAGGTGCGGCACGCTCTGGCTGATCCTGTTGTTCATCGCCACGAACGTGCCGCCCGCGGCGAGGCCGCGCTCCACCGCGCCCGCCACGGCCCGGACCCGCTGGAAGAACGGCCCGACCAGCTCGGCCGGGAGGTCGGTGAGGGTCTCGACGTGCGCGCGCGGCACCAGCAGCACGTGTCCCTTGAACACCGGGCGGGCGTCGAGGAAGCCCACGGCCACCTCGTCGCCGAACACCGCGTGCCCGGGCCGGTCGCCCCGGACGATCGCGCAGAACGTGCACTGCTCCCGTTCGGCCACCCGACGACCCTACCCGGCGCGCTCGCCGCGGTGCGGCCGATCAGCGCCCGCGGGGTACGGCGCGCCGCCGCCGCGCCCGCCGCATGCGGCGCAGCACGAGCACGAGGACGGCGAGGCCCGCGAGCAGCGACCCCTTCCGCCGGTGGTGTCCCCCGGTCCCGGCCTCGGGCGCGCCGGCCGTGCCGGGCGCCGCCGGTCCACCCGTCTCCCGGGCGGGGCCGCCCGCGGCCGGGGTTTCGGCGCGGGCCCGGGCCTCCTGCTCGTCCTCCTCGGGGATGAGCTCCCGGCCGGTGTACCGCTCCTGGGCGATCTCGAAGCCCCAGAACCGCAGCGGCGCGATGTTCCGGGAGTACCCCGGATCGACGAGCGGCTCGGTGACGGGGCTGCGGTGGACCCCGACCTCGCCCGCCCCCAACCGGCCTTTGCCGGAATCGTCCCGGCGGATCGGTTCGTTCTCGGTCATCTTGCGGCCTCTCACGCGCGCCGCGCGGGTGCGCCGCACCCGGCGCGGTCCTCGGCAGGGGCCGACTACCCCGCGAAAGCCGGGCCAATCGCCCCGGGGGGCCGTCCGGGGAGGCGCCGCCGGACGGGTGGCCGCGGCGCGAGGGTGCGCGCGTGAGGGTGCGGGGTGAGGGTGCGGGGTGAGGGTGCGGCGCCGCCGGGTCGCCGCCCGCCCGCCGGACGGGCGCCCGCCCGGCCGGCCGTACGGAACGGACACAAGCGGACGATCCCGTTCGAGCGGTTCGAGGAGTAGGCTCCGGCACCGTGGAGCCCGTGGTGCTGGTTCTGGTAGTGGCCGCCCTCGTGGGCGTCCCCGGACTGGTGTTGTGGCAGGTTCTGCGGGGCCGGCGCGACTTGGGCAGCACGCGGGCGGAGCGGGCGACGTTCGAGACCCTGCACACCGCGTCGCTCGCCGCGCCGCCGCTGCGCGCCGGCCTCACCAGGGCGGGTGCGATGAAGTCCTCGCGGCACCTGCGCGAGCTGCTCGGCTCGCCCGCGATCGCGATCACCTCCAGCGAGGAGCTCCTCGTCTACGAGGGGGTGGGGGATCACCATGCCGCGGACGCGTTCCGCCACGCGCAGAACACGCTGAAGGACGGCCGCACGCAGGTGCTCGGCCCGGACGTGATCACCTGCGACGTGCCCGAGTGCCCGATCCGGTACGCGGTGGTGGTGCCGCTCACCACCGACGACCGGGTGGTCGGCTCGCTCGCCGCGTACGGCGACCACGCCTCGGCGGGCCTGGTGCGGGCCACCCAGGAGGTGGCGAACTGGGTCGACGTCCAGCTCGAGCTCGCCGAGCTGGACCGTTCCCGCACCCTGCTCATGGAGGCGGAGGTGCGCGCGCTGCGGGCGCAGATCTCGCCGCACTTCATCTACAACTCGCTCACCACGATCGCCTCGTTCGTGCGCACCGACCCGGAGCGGGCCCGCGAGCTGCTGATCGAGTTCGCCGACTTCACCCGCTACTCCTTCCGGAGGCACGGCGAGTTCACCACGCTCGCCGAGGAGCTGCGCTCGATCGACCGCTACCTCATGCTGGAGCGCGCCCGGTTCGGCGACCAGCTTCAGGTGACGCTGCGCATCGCCCCCGAGGTGCTCCCGGTCGCCCTGCCGTTCCTGTGCCTGCAGCCCCTGGTGGAGAACGCGGTACGGCACGGCCTGGAGAGCAAGGACGGCGTCGGCCGGATCACGATCATCGCCGAGGACGCGGGGTCGGAGTGCCACATCAGCGTCGAGGACGACGGCATCGGCATGGACCCGGAACGGCTGCGGCGCATCCTCGCCGGCGACCCCGAGGAGCGCTCCGGCTCCGGCGGGGTCGGCCTCGGCAACGTGGACGAGCGGCTCCGCCAGGTCTACGGCGACGAGTACGGCCTCGTCGTCGAGACCGGCATCGGCGCGGGGACGAAGGTGAACGTGCGCGTGCCCAAGTACCACCCGGGTGTCTCGGTCCGCTGACCCGCGCGGTGCCGTCCGGCCGGAAGGGCGGGTTCCCGGCCGGACGGCACGCCCATGTTCGGGCGTATTTACTGCGACTTATCGTGCTTAGTGAATACAGCTGTTGGTGCGGAGATAACCCGGGGATGTGCGTGGCCGAGAGCGGCGATCAAACCGCCCTGCCCTCACGCCGGGGGACGCGCGCCGGATGCGTTTTCACCGGCGGAGCCGGACGATTCGCCCGGGCCGGGGCGGCGGGCGAGGCGGGGCCGCCGCGGCCGGCGGCCGGGCGGGCGTCTCCGCCGCTCAGGCGGTCCGCGGGCGTACGGCGGGCGCCACGTATGCCGCGCCGCACGCGGGTGGACGTGTCGCCGTGGCGCGAACCCCGCGCTCCATCGCCCGGGCGGGCCGGTGCGAGGCAGGTCCACGTGATTTCCGGTGTGCTCCGGGATTGCGATCGACCGGGGTGGCATTTCATGATCAACTCTCGCTCGCCGAGCAATATTGCGAGTTTTGGCGCATATGGGCGCGGGTGATGCGGGGCCGTGATCACGATCGCGTTCCCGTTGCGTGCCGCCGAGGCGCTCCCGGACCTCCCACGGCGGTCCCCGGCGGCGCGGCGGGGAGTGGCGAGGGCCGTCCCGTCGCCGGGCGCAGGCACCCCGGCCGGGCGCGGCGCCGCCCCGCCGCCGCCTGGCCGTACGCGTGCCCGGCCGTACCGCGCGCGGCCGCAGCGGGCTCGCGCCGCCCCTGACGCGATGCCCGCGCACCGCCTCTCCCGAGGGCTTTCGGGGTGTGTCGGCCGCCTGTAACGGCTTCGCGCGCTTTACACGATCATGTACCGGTGCCGCGAAGAAAGCCGGTTACAGGTGGACAGCCTCGGCTGCGACCGTTGACATTGCATGTCGGATTCATCACGCTCGTTGGCATTCGCGGTTGGCAGTAGGGAGTGAAGAGTGGTCGGCCTTCGAGTCCTCGCGGTCGATGATGAACAGCCCGCCCTGGAGGACCTGGCGTACCTGCTGCGTGCGGATGACCGGATCGGGGAGGTGCTCACCGCCCGTGACGGGGCCTCTGCGCTGCGGCTGCTCGATCGGGCGCTGGCGGAAGGGCGGCCGATCGAGGCGGTGTTCCTCGACATCCGCATGCGCGGCCTCGACGGGGTGGTGCTCGGCAGGCTGCTCGCCCAGTTCGCCCGGCCGCCCCGGGTGGTGTTCGTGACCGCCTACGAGGAGCACGCCGTCGACGCCTTCGAGATCAAGGCCGAGGACTACCTGCTCAAACCGGTACGGCCGGAGCGCCTCGCCGAGGCGGTCCGGCGGGTGTGGGCCGCCACGCGCGAGGCGGCCGATCCCGACCGGCAGGGCCGTTCCCCGGTGGAGGCCGACACCATCCCGGTCGAGCTGGGCGGTGTGACCCGATTCGTGTCGAGCTCCGACGTGCGCTACGTGGAGGCCCAGGGCGACTACGCCCGGCTGCACACCTCCACCGGCAGCCACCTGGTCCGCATCCCGCTCGCCGTGCTCGAGGACCGGTGGGCGAACGCCGGCTTCGTCCGCGTGCACCGCAGCCACCTCGTCTCGCTCAAGCACATCGACGAGCTGCACCTCGGCTCCGGGCGGTGCACCGTGCGCATCGGGGACACCGAGATCCCGGTGAGCCGCCGGCACACCCGGCAGCTGCGCGACCTGCTGGTCCGCCGGGCGCGACCGGGGCGGGGCGAGTGAACCCCCGTTCCGCGGACCGGCCCGACCGGCGCGCCTTCGAGCGGCTCCTGGCGTCGGAACGGCGCGCCGCCGAGCGGCCCCGCCGCCAGGTGGTGACGAGCCCGCGCACGATCGCGGTCCGGCGGCCCCGCTACCCGCTCACCCGGGAGATCGACGAGCAGACCAAGCTCGGCGAGGTGTACATGCGCTCGCTGGTGCGCACCCAGCTGCGCCTCGGGCTGTTCGTGTGCTCGCTGCTCGGCTGCGTGGTGTGCGGCCTGCCGCTGCTGTTCCTGCTCGTGCCGCCGCTGCGCGTGGTCGAGGTGCTCGGCGTGCCGCTGCCGTGGCTGCTGCTCGGCGGGCTCATCTACCCGTTGTTCACGCTCGCCGGATACTTCTATGTGCGCAGCGCCGAGCGGAACGAGCGTGACTTCGCCGACCTGGTCGACCGGCGGTGACGCAGCGGTGGTGGTGACGGACCTTCCATGAGCTCCGCGTACGGCGTCGTCGCCGTCCTGCTGGTGGTCGTGGCGACGGTCCTCATCGGCGCGTTCGGCATCCGGCTGTCCCGGACCACGTCGGACTTCTACGTCGCCTCGCGCACGGTCTCCCCGCTGTGGAACGCTTCGGCGATCGGCGGGGAGTACCTGTCCGGCGCCTCGTTCCTCGGGATCGCCGGGCTCATCCTCGCGCACGGGGCGGACCTGCTGTGGCTGCCGGTCGGCTGGACCGGCGGCTACCTGGTGCTGCTCGTGCTCGTCTCGGCGCCGCTGCGCCGCTCCGGCGCCTACACGCTGCCCGACTTCGCCGAGGCGCGGCTGGAGTCGATGACGGTCCGCCGTACGGCGAGCGTGCTCGTGGTGCTGATCGGCTGGCTGTACCTGATGCCGCAGTTCCAGAGCGCCGGGCTGGTGCTGCGCGGCGTCACCGGCGCGCCGGTGTGGGTGGGCGGGGTGCTGGTGGCCGTCGTGGTCGCGGTGAACGTGCTCTCCGGCGGCATGCGGTCGATCACCTTCGTCCAAGCCTTCCAGTACTGGCTGAAGCTGACCGCGCTCGCCGTGCCGCTCATCTTCCTGCTGCTGGCGTGGAACGCCGACGGCCGCCCGCGGGTCGAGGACGGGCCGCCGGTCTTCCGCGACCGCACCACGGTGAGCTTCCCGAGCGACGTGCGGGTGAAGGTGAGCGAGCCGGTGACGGTGAGCGCCGAGGGCGTGATCGACGGCCGCCGGGTGGGCGGGCCGCTCACCCTCGAGCCGGGCACCCACGACATCCGGCACGACGCCAAGGTCACCTTCCCGGCCGGGGCGAAGGTGCCGCACATGGAGAGCCTGCCGGTGCTCGACGACGAGGACTGGGCGATGCCGCTGCAGGGCCGGGACCACCCGGTGTACGCCACCTACTCGCTCATCCTCGCCACCTTCCTCGGCACCATGGGGCTGCCGCACGTGCTGGTGCGCTTCTACACCAACCCCGACGGCCGGGCCGCCCGCCGCACCACGCTCGCCGTGCTCGCCCTGCTCGGCGCGTTCTACCTGCTCCCGGCCGTGTACGGCGCGCTCGGCCGGCTCTACACGCCCGAGCTGCTGATGACCGGCCGGACCGACGCGGTGGTGCTCACGCTGCCCGGGCGGCTGGTCGGGGGAGTGCTGGGCGAGCTGCTCACCGCGCTCGTCGCCGCGGGCGCGTTCGCCGCGTTCCTGTCCACCTCCTCGGGGCTCACCGTGTCCGTCGCCGGGGTGCTCGGCCAGGACATCCTCGGCGGCGGGGTGCGCTCGTTCCGCATCGCCACGGTGCTCGCCGTGATCGCGCCGCTGATCCTCGCGATCACGGCCCGGGCGCTCGCGGTCGCCGACGTGGTGGGGCTCGCGTTCGCGGTCGCCGCCTCGTCGTTCTGCCCGCTGCTCGTGCTCGGCATCTGGTGGCGGCGGCTCACCACGGCCGGGGCGATGGCCGGGCTGCTCGTCGGCGGCGGCCTCGCCGGGGCCGCGGTGGTGGCCACGATCCTCGGCGGGCCGTACGACGGATGGACGGGCGCGCTGCTCGCCCAGCCGGCCGCGTGGACGGTGCCGATCGCGTTCCTCGTGATGATCGTGGTGTCGCTGCTCACCCCGCGGAAGGTGCCGCTCGGCGTCGCCCGGACCATGGTCCGGCTGCACACCCCGGAGACGCTGAACGTCGATCGCGGCGACTGGCGCCCGCGGTCCGCATGACCGCTCACCGCAAAATTGCTACCACTCACCGCAGCGATTTTCAGTCCGCCGCGACAGGCCGACGACTTGCCGATTGTTGCTGCTTGCGGTCTCGAAAGGGTGGACGGAACACTCCTACGTTATCCGTGATCCAGATCACAGCCGTAGGAGGCGCCGTGACCACCAGGCATCAAGAGAGGACGATCTACGAACAGGTACAGGCGAGTCCCCGGTTCCAGGAGCTGCGCAAGAAGTTCCGGAGCTGGACCTTCCCGATGACCATCGCCTTCCTGGCGTGGTACCTGCTCTACGTGCTGCTGTCGGGCTTCGCGCGTGACTTCATGGCCGCGAAGGTGCTCGGCAACATCAACGTGGCGATGATCTTCGGCCTTCTCCAGTTCGTCTCCACGTTCCTGATCGCGTGGGCCTACTCGCGGCACGCGGCGGCGAAGCTGGACCCGCTCGCCGAAGAGCTCCGGAATGAGGTCGAGGGGAAGAACTCGTGAACCAGCAGGCTCTGTCCATCGTTCTGTTCCTGCTCTTCGTCGCCGCGACACTCGGCGTCACCTACTGGGCGAGCAAGCACACCAGGACCGCGGCGGACTTCTACGCGGGCGGCCGTTCGTTCAGCGGCGTGCAGAACGGCCTCGCGATCGGCGGCGACTACATGTCGGCGGCCTCGTTCCTCGGCATCGCCGGCATGATCGCCCTCTACGGCTACGACGGCTTCCTCTACTCCATCGGCTTCCTGGTCGCCTGGCTCGTGGCGCTGCTGCTCGTCGCCGAGCTCATGCGTAACTCCGGCAAGTTCACCATGGCGGACGTGCTCGCCTTCCGGATGAGCCCCCGCCCGGTGCGCACCGCGGCCGGCGTCTCCACGATCACGGTCTCGATCTTCTACCTGCTCGCCCAGATGGTCGGCGCCGGTGCGCTGGTGGGCCTGCTGCTCGGCATCGAGGGCGAGGCCGCGAAGGCCGGCACGATCGTGGTGGTCGGCCTGCTGATGATCGTCTACGTGGTGTTCGGCGGCATGAAGGGCACCACCTGGGTCCAAATCATCAAGGCCGTGCTGCTCATGGGCGGCGCGGGCCTGATCACCCTGCTCGTGCTCGGCAAGTACGGCTTCAACCTCTCCGGCCTCATGGGCACCGCCGCCGAGCAGAGCGGCCAGGCCGACGCGTTCCTGCAGCCGGGCCTGCGGTACGGCACGGAGGAGCAGGGCCTGGCGGGCAAGCTCGACCTGATCAGCCTCGGCCTGGCGCTCGTGCTCGGCACCGCCGGTCTGCCGCACATCCTCATCCGCTTCTACACCGTTCCCAACGCCAAGGAAGCCCGCAAGTCGGTGAACTGGGGCATCGGCCTCATCGGTGTCTTCTACCTGTTCACCCTCGTGCTCGGCTTCGGCGCCGCCGCCCTGGTGGGCAGCGACGCGATCCGCGAGCAGAACGCGGCCGGCAACACCGCGGCGCCGCAGCTCGCCCAGGCGGTCGGCGAGATGATCCTCGGTGAGATCGGCGGCACCGTGCTCCTGGCGGTGATCTCCGCGGTCGCCTTCGCCACGATCCTCGCCGTGGTCGCCGGCCTCACCCTCGCCTCGTCCTCCTCCTTCGCCCACGACCTGTACGCGCACGTGTTCAAGCGCGGCCAGGTCACCGAGCGGCAGGAGATGGTCGTCGCGCGGATCGCCGCCTTCGTCATCGGCATCGTCTCGATCGGCCTCGGCATCCTCGCCCAGGGCCTGAACGTGGCGTTCCTCGTCGCCCTGGCGTTCGCGGTGGCCGCCTCCGGCAACCTCCCGGCGATCCTCTACAGCCTGTTCTGGAAGCGGTTCAACACCACGGGCGCCGTCTCGGCGATCTACGGCGGCCTCATCTCGGCCGTGGTCCTGGTGATCTTCTCGCCGGTCGGCTCCGGCAAGCCGACCTCGCTCTTCCCGGACGCGAACTTCGCCTGGTTCCCGCTGGAGAACCCGGGCATCGTCTCCATCCCGCTCGGGTTCCTCTGCGGCTACCTCGGCACGATCCTGAGCAAGGAGTACAACGCCCAGAAGTTCGCCGAGATCGAGGTCCGCTCGCTCACCGGCGCGGGCGCCGAGAAGGCCATCTCCCACTGAGACCCGATCCCCGCACCCCCACCCACCCTGGATGCCGCCCACCGGGCGCCCGGCGACGGGCCCCGGTGGGCGCCGGGACCCGTCCCCGCGGGTACGCCGCCGGCCGCGCCCCGGCGCCCGTGCCCGCGGGGCTTCCCGTTCCACGGCTCGGGTCGCGGGGCTAGCCGGACCGCAGGAACTCCAGCAGCCGCTCCAGCGGCCAGCAGTTGATCACATCGTCGGGGGTGAGCCCGGCCCGCCGGGCGATGCCGACGCCGAACCGCTGGTAGGCCAGGTGCGGTACGGCGTGCGCGTCGCTGTCGATCGCGAACTTCACGCCGTGCCGCCGCGCCAGCCGTACCAGGTCGGACGGCAGGTCGGCGCGGTCGGGATAGGAGTCGATCTCCATCGCGGTCCCGGTGCGGGCCGCGGCGGCGAACACCGTGTCCCAGTCGGGCTCGATCGGCGGCCGCTTGCCGATCTTCCGGGTCGTGGGGTGCCCGATCACGTGCACCCCCGGGTTCTCACACGCGGCGACCAGCCGCCGGGTCAGCTCCTTGGGGGACTGGGTGAAATGCGAGTGCACCGACGCCACGCACACGTCGAAGCCGGCGAGGACCTCCGCCGGCCAGTCCACCGAGCCGTCCGGCCCGATGTTGAGCTCGGTGCCGTGCAGCAGCCGCATGCCGGGGTGGGCCGCCTGCAGCCGGCGCAGCCGTTCCCGCTGGGCCAGCGCCTTCTCCAGGGTCATGCGCTGCATCACCAGATCCGGCGCGTGGTCGGTCACCGCGTAGTAGGCGTGGCCGCGCCCGGCGGCCGCGGCCGCCATCTCCTCCAGGGACGCGACCCCGTCGGTGAGGTCGGTGTGGGTGTGCAGGTCGCCGCGCAAATCCTCGAGGGTCACCAGGCGGGGGAGCTCGCCGCGCAGCGCCGCCTCGACCTCCCCGGCGTCCTCCCGCAGCTCGGGCGGCACCCACGGCAGGCCGAGCGCCGCGTAGACCTCCTCCTCGGTCGCGCCCGCGACCCTGCGCTCGCCGTCGAACAGGCCGCGTTCGGTGAGCGTCCGGCCGCGCCCGGCGGCGAGCGCGCGCAGCCGCGCCAGGTGGGCGGCGGACCCGGTCGCGGCCAGCAGGGCGGCGCCCCACGCCTCCGCCGCGGTCAGGTGCAGCCGCACCCGGGGCCCGTCCGCGGCGCGCGCCGCCACGATCCCCGGCCCCTCCTCGGCCACCTCGGCGAGGTACGGCAGGCCGCGCAGCACGGCGACGAGCGCGGCCGGGTCGGCGGCGGTGGCGAGCAGCTCGACCTCGGCGATCGTCTCCACGCCACGGCGCAGCGCCCCGGCGACCGCGACGCGCCCGGCGCCCGGCGCCGCGCGCAGCGCGGCGGCCACCCGCTCGGCGAGCCCGGTGGCGACCCCCAGGTGCGTGCGTGAGCCCGCCTCGAGCAGCCGTTCCACGCCGCTGAGCAGGTTCGCCAGCGTCTTCGGGCCGAACCCCTTGCGGCCGGTCAGCCGCCCGGCGCGGATCGCCTCGGCGAGCTCCTCCGGCGAGCCGATGCCGTACTCGTGGTAGAGCACGAGCGCGGTCTTCGGGCCGAGCGACGGCACGCGGACCAGCCGCCGCACCCCCTCCGGCACCCGGGCGCGCAGCTCGTCGAGCTGCCGGAAGGCGCCCCGGCGCAGGAACTCCTCCACCTTGCGGGCGATCGCCTCGCCGACGCCGGGGACGGCGCGCACGTTCTCCGCGGTGATCTCCTCCGGGTGGCCGGCGATCGCCTTCGCCGCCCGCTGGTAGCTGCGCACCCGGAAGGCGTCGCCGCCGTCGAGCGCGAACAGCTCGGCGTACTCCTGCAGCGCCGCGGCGACGGCGTCGTTCGCCCTGACCATGGCCAAAGGGTACGTCCTGTGACGCTTCGGTTAGAGTACATATCATCTGACCTGCGGCGACGATGAGGACAACGACGGCGAAGGCGGCGGCGGTGGAGCATCAGGCGGATACCCGTTCGAGCGATGCGCTGTTCCGTTTGGCGTTCGCGCAGTCGCCGTTCGCGCTCGCCGTACACGACAAGGACCTGATCTGCCTGCGGATCAGCGATCACATGGCCCGCTTGTTCAACATCACGCCCGAGGACCTCATCGGGCGCAGGCTCACCGACGTGCTCAAAGGGCCCCAATACGACGCGATGGAGCGGCGGGCGCGCCAGGTGATCGACAGTGGCGAGGCCCAGGTGCTGCACACCTTCCGCCGGGTGCCGGGGGAGACCCGCGAGCACGCCTGGACCGTCTACGTCTCGCCGCTCAAGGACGAGGACGGGCAGGTGATCGGGGTCCAGGTCGGCGCGCTCGACTTCACCGAGCAGTACTGGACCCGGCAGCGGCTGCTGCTGCTCAACGAGGCGAGCACGAGCATCGGCACCACCCTCGACGTCACCCGCACGGTCCGCGAGCTGACCGACCTCGTGGTGCCGCGGTTCGCCGACTTCGCCGCGGTGGACCTGCTCGACTCGGTGCTGCGCGGCGACGAGCCCGGGCCTGGAGCGTTCCCCAACCGGGTGCCGCTGCGCCGGGTGGCCCACCGGTCGATCCGGGAGGCCGTGCCCGAGGCCGCGATCGAGCTGGGGGAGATGGCCCTGTACCCGGACTACTCCCCGCCGGCCCGCGCGCTCGCCGCCGGGGTGCCGATGCTCACCGGCCACGACGACCCCGAGTTCCAGCGCTGGATGAGCGAGGACCCGGCGCGGGCCGCCCGGGTGCGCGAGTACGGGTTCTACTCGGTGATGCTCGTGCCGATGCGCGCCCGTGGCGTCACCCTCGGCCTGGTGCACTTCGCCCGGCTCACCCACCCCGAGCCGTTCACCAGCGACGACCTGTTCCTTGCCGAGGAGCTCACCTCGCGCGCCGCCTACGCGGTCGACAACGCCCGCCGGTACAGCCGCGAGCGGGCGACCGCGGTGGCGCTGCAGCGCAGCCTGCTGCCGCAGCGGCTGCCCGAGCAGTCCGCGGTGGAGGTCGCCACCCGCTACCTGCCCACCGGCAGCCACGCGGGGGTCGGCGGCGACTGGTTCGACGTGATCCCGCTCTCCGGCGCCCGGGTCGCGCTCGTCGTCGGCGACGTGGTCGGCCACGGCCTGCGCGCCTCGGCGACGATGGGCCGGCTGCGCACCGCCGTACGCACCCTCGCCGACGTCGACCTGCCCCCGGACGAGCTGCTCACCCGGCTCGACGACCTGGTGGCCCGGCTGTCCGCGGAGGGCTCGGCGGGCGACCGGGACGAGGTCGGCGTCGACCTCGGCGCGAGCTGCGTCTACGCGGTGTACGACCCGATCGCCCGCACCGTGACGCTCGCCCGGGCCGGCCACCCGGTGCCCGCGGTGGTCACCCCGGACGGCAAGGCGTACTTCCCGGACGTGCCGGCCGGGCCGCCGCTCGGCCTGGGCGGCCTGCCGTTCGAGTCGGCCGAGATCCAGCTCCCCGAGGGCAGCCTGCTCGTGCTCTACACCGACGGGCTCATCGAGTCCCGCAGCGACGACATCGAGGTGGGCCAGGAGCGGCTGCGCCGGGTGATCGCGGGCGCCGACCCCTCGCCGGAGGTCACCGCGGACGACGTGCTCGCCGCGCTGCTGCCGGACCACCCGACCGACGACGTCGCGCTGCTCATCGCCCGCACCCGGCGGCTCGACCGGGTCGCGACCTGGGACATCGACGCCGACCCGGCGATGGTCGCCACCGCGCGCAAGCTCGCGGTCGAGCAGGTCGAGGAGTGGGGGCTGGGGGAGGCCGCCTGCATCACCGAGCTGCTGGTGAGCGAGCTCATCACCAACGCGATCCGGCACGCGGCCCCGCCGATCCAGCTGCGGCTCATCTACGACCGCACGCTGATCTGCGAGGTGTCCGACTCCAGCAACACCGCGCCGCACCTGCGCCGCGCCCGGGCGATGGACGAGGGCGGCCGCGGCCTGCTCCTCGTCGCCCAGCTCGCCGACCGGTGGGGCACCCGGCAGACCCCCACCGGCAAGATCATCTGGGCCGAGCAGGTCGTCCCGGCCCCGGTGCCGCACCGTATCCCCGCCTGAATCCCCGCCTGAATCCCCGCCTGAGCGGGCGGCGGACGCCGCCTGCGCGACGCGGGCGGTTGCCGATGAAGATTCTGGACAGTTAATATCCAGATCTGTGCGGATGAGTGAGGGCGTCGAGTGGGCG
>QGUZ01000042.1 GCA_003242605.1 Actinomycetota bacterium | reverse complement strand
TGTGGGGTGCGGCGCCGTCCGCGGGGGCGCCCCAGAGGGCGGGGGGAGGGCCGGGGGGGGGTGGGCGCGGGCGCGGCAGGCCCACGGGCGCGGCGGGTGGAGCCGTACCACGGCGTGCAGCGCGAGCAGCTCGAAGCCGTGCGCGCCGGCGGCGCGGGCCCGCCCGGCCGCGGCGAGCGCGGCCGCGGCGCCCGCCGCCTGGCCGTTTCGCAGCGCGACCACCCACGGCTCGGCGAGCTCGGCCCAGAACCCGTCGAGGCGGGCCGCGGGGGACGCGGCCCGGCGCGCCGCGGCGAGCGCCTCCTCGGCCTCGGCGAGGTCGCCGCGGAGCGCGGCGAGGTGGGCGAGCTCACCGGTGGCGGCGGCGTGCAGCCAGGTGCCCGCGAGCGCGGACTCGGCCGACCGGGCGAGCCGGGTCGCCGCCCCGATCGCGCCCAGGGTGCGCTCCGCCTGGGCGAGGCAGAGCTCGAGTGGCGCCCGCTCGGCCGCGGGCGGCGGCGGCTCGCCGTGCACGGCCTCGGCGAGGCCGGCCCGGGCCGCGGCGGCGTCCCCGGCGAGCAGCAGCGCGGCCTGCCGGGCGGCGCGCAGCGCCGGCAGCGGCTCGGGGATCACCGGCGGCATCCCGGGCGGCACGCCCGCCTCCAGGGCCGCGTCGCACAGGGCGGCGGCCTGCCGGCAGCGGCCGAGCTGGGTGAGCGCGGTCGCCCTCGCCGCGACCGCGATCGGATGCGCGGGCGCCGCCGGCCTCGCCGGGGGCGCGGCGTCGAGCACGGCGAGGGCCTTGCGGCACTCGCCGCGCGCGGCGAGGTGGTAGCCCTGCTGGGCGATGAGCGCGGCGAGCAGACCCGGGTCGCGCACCCGGCGCCGGGCGGCGGCCAGCTCCCCGTCGGCCTCGTCGACGCGGCCGAGGCCGAAGTTGAGCGTCGCGATCCGGGTGAGGAGCGCCGGCCCGATCGCGGGCTCGTCCGGCGGCGTGCCGTCCGCGCCGCCGTCGTCGTCGTGGCCGTCCGGACGGCGGGACGCCCCGTCCGGCGCCCGTGCGGACGCCCGGGCCCGGTCCGGGGACCGGTCCAAGGCCTGGCCCGAGGACCGATCCGGCGCTTGACCCGGCGCCTGATGCAGCGCCTGATCCAACGCCTGATTCAACGCCTGATTCAACGCCTGATCCAACGCCTGATCCAACACTGCGAGGGCCTCCTCCGGACGGCCGGCCCGCACCAGGTCGCGGGCGAGCGAGGCGGCGGCCCGTGCGCCGAGAGCGGAGGGTGATTGCAGCCGCGATGTCATCACAGGGTGATGATAAGAACGCGGAGAGCTACTGTGAATGCCTTGACGTGACCGTTCTTTGACGCCATATATCGGTCAAGTCTCTCTTGATCCGTCACCCCGCGTCGCGGCGCGTGCGCACCCACTGGACGTCGTCGTGCCGGGCGCCGTCCACCCCGGGCAGCCGGCCGCGCAGCACCGCCTCCCGGGTGAACCCGGCCTTCTCCAGCACCCGGTGGGAGGCGGCGTTGTCCGCCGCGGTGCCCGCGACGATCCGGACGAGCGGCGTCGCCGCGAAGGCCCAGCCGACGAGCAGCTCCACCGCGCGGGGCGCGAACCCGCGGCCCCGGTAGGCGGGGGAGACGCTGTAGCCGATCGTCGCCTCGCCGAGCGGCGGCACCACGTTGGCGAGCTGGACGTGCCCGGCGAAGGCGCCGGTCGCCGCGTCCCGGATGGCGAGGTCGGCGCGCTCCCCGGCGAGCCAGCGGGCGCCGGCGTGCCGGCAGCGGTAGAGGCTGTCCTCGTACGGCGGCGGCAGCGGCGGGACCGCATACCGCACCACCTCGGGCAGGCAGGCGAGCGCGTGGTAGTCGCGGGCGTCGGCCGCGGTGAGCGGCGTGAGCCGTACCACGCCGTCGGTGAGCGCGTCCGGCGGCGGCGGGAGGTACGGCCGGACGGGGTCGCCGGGATCCCGCGGGAGGCGGGCGAAGAGCACCGCGTCGGCCCGGTCGCCCCCGGGCCGGGGCAGCGCCGCCCGCAGCGTTCCCTCGCGGGCGAACCCGGCGGCGAGCGCCACCCGCTGGGCGGCCAGGTTCTCCACGTCGCAGCGGATCTCGGCCCGCGCCAGGCCGTGCCGGAACGCCCAGGCGGTGAGCGCGCGGACCGCGGCCACGGCGAGGCCGCGCCGCCGCTCCCGGGGCGCGATCAGGTAGCCGAGCCCGGCGGTGCCGCGGGCGTCGGGCGGCGTGAGCGCGACCGCGCCGAGCGGCCGACCCGTTCCGGCCTCGGCGACGGTGAACGCGGCCCCGCCGCGCTCCCAGGCCGCCGCCGCTCGGTGGCGCACGCCGCCGGGCGGGCACGGCGCGGGCCGGTAGGACCCTGGGACGGGCGCGCCGGCGGCCTCCGCGCCGCACTCGGCGAGGGCCACGGCGCGGTCGGCTGCGGGGGCGGCGGCGGGGTCGTCCCCGGCGGCCGGGCGGAGCACGAGGGCGCCTGCGGCGATCGATTCGCGGGGAAACACCCCTCACACCTACCAGGTGCCCCGCCTTCGGCGCGAACCGGCCGCGGCGGGCCGTACCGGCGGAACCCGGGCGGCCGCGGGGGCGACGGCCCGGCCGGGCGGGCGGGCCGGGCCGCGTGGGGGACCGGTCCGCGCGCTCCGTGGCGGCAATAAGCTACCCGCATGGGTTTTCGCAGGCACGGGCCGTTCCGGCCGGGGGATCAGGTCCAGCTCACCGACCCCAAGGACAAGCGGCACACGGTGACGCTGCGCGAGGGCGGCGTCTTCCACACGCACAAGGGCTCGATCTCGCATGACGAGCTGATCGGCCGCCCGGAGGGATCGGTGGTGCACTCCTCCAACGGCACCCCCTACATCGCGTTCCGGCCGCTGCTGCCCGACTACACGCTGTCCATGCCGCGCGGCGCGGCGGTGATCTACCCCAAGGACGCGGCCCAGATCATCGCCATGGCCGACATCTTCCCGGGGGCGCGGGTGGTCGAGGCGGGGGTGGGCTCCGGCGCGCTGACGTGCTTCCTGCTGCGGGCGATCGGGGAGAACGGGCGGCTCACCTCCTACGAGCGGCGGCCCGATTTCGCGGAGGTGGCGCGGCGGAACGTGGAGCGGTTCCACGGCTCCGATCCGGACGGGCCGGTCGGCCGCTGGCGGCTGGTCGTGGGCGAGTTCACCGAGAGCCTCGACGAGACCGAGGTGGACCGGGTCATCCTCGACATGCTCGCCCCGTGGGAGTGCGTTGACGCCGCGGCGAAAGCGCTCGTGCCTGGCGGCGTTATCTGCTGTTATGTGGCGACCACTACGCAACTGTCCAGAACCGTGGAGACGTTGCGGGAACACGGGAGTTTTACCGAGCCGCACGCGTGGGAGACCTTGGTGCGCGACTGGCATGTCGAAGGGCTCGCCGTACGGCCGGACCACCGTATGGTCGGCCACACCGGGTTTCTCGTCACCGCTCGTCGCATGGCGGACGGCGTGGTGCCGCCGCCGAGACGCCGACGCCCTGCCAAGGGCGCTTACGGAGAGGACTACTCCAACGACTCCTAGAACCGGCTGTTATGACGATTCGGCCACAAACAAGCCTCGATACGTAAACATGGGAACAGACTGCCGCGTTCCCCTGCTGGCCGCGTTAAGCGGACTGTCGAGGATGAAATGCCGGAAACGGGATGTGACAGCACGAACACTGCATGGCCAGGTTACGGATAGCCCTGAGATAGGTAGGGTCTTGAGTAGTCGCCCTCGACTGGGAAGGAGGTGACGGGGCGTGGCAGCTCGCGACGACGCCGAGGCTCGGGCCGCGCAGCGCGAACGGGAGATCGCGGATCTCACAACGCAGGTCTCCTTCCTGCAGGAGGAGGTCGCCGCGCTGCGTCGCAAGCTCGCGGAAACCCCCCGTCAGACCAGGGTATTGGAGGAGCGTCTCCACGAGGCGCAGGCGAACCTGGCCGCGGTCACGGCCCAGAACGAACGGCTTGTGGCAACCCTCAAGGAGGCCAGGGAGCAGATCGTCGCCCTCAAGGAGGAGGTCGACCGGCTCGCCCAGCCCCCGTCCGGCTTCGGGGTCTTCCTGGAGGCGCGCGACGACGGCACCGTGGAGGTGATCACCGGCGGCCGCAAGCTGCGGGTGAACGTCAGCCCCTCGGTCGACGTCAAGTCGCTCAAGCGCGGCCAGGAGGTCATGCTCAACGAGGCCATGAACGTGGTCGAGGCGCGTGGCTTCGAGCGCGTGGGCGAGATCGTGATGCTCAAGGAGCTGCTGGAGGACGGCGAGCGGGCGCTGGTGATCTCGCACGCCGACGAGGAGCGCGTGGTGCGCCTCGCCGACTCGCTGATCGGCCAGCCGCTCCGGGCCGGCGACTCGCTGCTGCTGGAGCCGCGCTCGGGCTACGTGTACGAGCGGATCCCCAAGGCCGAGGTCGAGGAGCTCGTGCTGGAGGAGGTCCCCGACATCACCTACGACGAGATCGGCGGCCTCTCCCGGCAGATCGAGCAGATCAGGGACGCGATCGAGCTTCCCTACCTGCACGCCGACCTGTTCAAGGAGCACAAGCTCCGGCCGCCCAAGGGCGTGCTGCTGTACGGCCCGCCCGGTTGCGGTAAGACGCTCATCGCCAAGGCCGTGGCGAACTCGCTCGCCAAGCAGGTGGCGGCGAAGACCGGCCAGTCCGGCAAGAGCTTCTTCCTCAACATCAAGGGCCCGGAGCTGCTCAACAAGTACGTCGGTGAGACCGAGCGGCACATCCGCCTGGTCTTCCAGCGGGCGCGGGAGAAGGCCTCCGAGGGCACCCCGGTGATCGTGTTCTTCGACGAGATGGACTCGATCTTCCGGACCCGGGGCTCCGGCGTCTCCTCGGACGTGGAGAACACCATCGTCCCGCAGCTGCTGTCGGAGATCGACGGCGTCGAGGGCCTGGAGAACGTGATCGTCATCGGCGCCTCCAACCGGGAGGACATGATCGACCCGGCGATCCTGCGGCCGGGCCGGCTCGACGTCAAGATCAAGATCGAGCGGCCGGACGCCGAGGCGGCGAAGGACATCTTCTCCAAGTACATCACCCCGGACCTGCCGCTCCACCCGGACGACCTCGCCGAGCACGGCGGGTCGCGGGAGGCGACGGTCCAGGCGATGATCCAGGCGGTCGTCGAGCGGATGTACGCGGAGACCGAGGAGAACCGCTTCCTCGAGGTGACCTACGCCAACGGCGACAAGGAGGTCCTCTACTTCAAGGACTTCAACTCCGGCGCGATGATCCAGAACATCGTCGACCGGGGCAAGAAGATGGCGATCAAGGAGTACCTGGAGACCGGCCAGAAGGGCCTCCGGGTGTCGCACCTGCTCGCCGCCTGCGTCGACGAGTTCAGCGAGAACGAGGACCTGCCGAACACCACCAACCCCGACGACTGGGCCCGCATCTCCGGCAAGAAGGGCGAGCGGATCGTCTACATCCGCACCCTCGTGTCGGGCAAGCAGGGCTCCGAGGCCGGCCGCTCCATCGACACGGTGGCGAACACCGGCCAGTACCTGTAACCGTCAACCGCAGACCTTCCCACACACGGGCGACCGCACGGGCGGGCGCAGCCTCACACGGGCCGCGCCCGCCCTGCGCGTTGCGGGGCCGGTGCGCGCCCCCCGGGGTCCTGCGCCCCGGGAGAACCCGGGAGGTCCAGCCGGGATGACGGCCCGGGATCACGCCGCCACGGCGGGCGTGCAACGTTCCTGCAACCTGAGTGACTCCTGGGAACCGTGGTGCGATGCGCGGGCGTCCAATCGCCGTGTCGCGGATTGATCGTCTTTTCGCCGGCCGGGCGGAGCCCTCGGCCGCGGGCGCATCCGGGGCGGCCGGGCCCGCGGCGCGCGGAAGCGGGCGCGCCCGCCTGGAGGAACTCGACCTGCTGAGGTTCCTCGCCGCCCTCGCGGTCGTCGTCTTCCACTACATGGCCGCGAGCAAGTCCCTGTGGGGGGTGCAGCCGACCCGCATCTTCCCCAGCGTGGCCCCGCTCAGCGTGCTCGGCATCCTCGGGGTCGAGCTGTTCTTCGTGATCAGCGGCTTCGTGATCCTGATGAGCGTGATGGGGCGCACCGCCGGGGAGTTCGCGATCTCCCGGTTCACCCGGCTGTTCCCCGCCTACTGGTTCAGCGTTCTGGCGATCTTCCTGCTCTACACCCTCACCGACGTGCAGGGGTTCCGCCCGAACCTGTCGCCGACCGACTACGTGGTGAACCTCACCATGCTCCAGCAGGGCCTCGGCGTGGGCCACGCGAGCGGCGTCTACTGGTCGCTCTGGGTGGAGCTGCGGTTCTACGTGATCATGGCGGTGTTCGCCCTCATCGGCATCACCGTGCGGCGCGTGCTGATCTTCATGGCGTTCTGGCTCGTGGCCGCGGCGTACGTCGGCAACCACGACGCCCCCGTGCTGGAGACCCTGCTCATCCCGCACCACGCGCCCTACTTCGTCGCCGGCATGGGGTTCTACCTCATCCACCGGTTCGGCTCGTCGTTCATCACCTGGGCGCTGGTGGCCGGCGCCTACGCGTTCGCGCTGCGCGAGGCGACCGAGCGGGTCGCCGGGCGGGTGAAGATGGTCGGCGCCAAGGACTTCCCGGCCCCCGAGTGGGCGGTGATGATCGCGATCACGCTGATCTTCGCCGCGGTGGCGCTCGTCGCCCTCGGCGGCCTGCGGTGGCTGCGCTGGCGCGGCCTGGTGACCCTCGGCGCCCTGACGTACCCGCTCTACCTGCTCCACCAGACCGTCTCGGCGGTGCTCATCCCGGCGCTCGAGGAGCGGATGAACGCCTGGCTGGTGGTCGGGATCACCGTGGGCGTCTCGCTCGTCCTGTCGTACGGTGTCTGGCGTTTCATTGAAAAACCGGCGCAACGTCTTCTTAAACCGCGGTTGACCGCGTCACTGCAAGGACTGCGTGAGCTCTCCGCAAAGGTTTCCGAATCACCACTTAAGAAGGATCAGACGCCGCAAAAGGGGTACATACACACAGTTTCCGTCCCAGAACTGGTAGGCCGAGAAGGCCGCGGGACGGTCTAGGCTCGAGGGAGAGGGCGAGGAGGTGACCGGTGCGGCGAGAGGCGGTGACGGTTCCCGGGCGGTTCACCGGAGCGGCGGCCGTCCGCGGGACGCTCCGGCCGTCGGTCGCGCCGGTTACCATCGGCCGAAACCGCGAATCGGGCCCGAGGCCGTCACCCGGCGGTTGCGGGCTCGAGAACCGGGGCGGTACGTGCACGGCGCGACGGGGCGCAAAGGGATAGAGGACTGAGGACGCGCATGACCGTAAGGCGAGTGATGGGCATCGAGACCGAGTACGGGATTTCCGTGCCCGGTCAGCCTGGCGCGAACGCGATGGTGACTTCGTCCCAGGTCGTCAACGCCTACCTGGCGGCCTCGGCCGCGCGGGCCCGCCGGGCCCGGTGGGACTTCGAGGAGGAGAACCCGTTGCGGGACGCCCGGGGCTTCGACCTCGCCCGTGAGGTGGCCGATCCCAGCCAGCTCACCGACGAGGACCTGGGCCTGGCGAACGTCATCCTCACCAACGGGGCGAGGCTGTACGTCGACCACGCGCACCCGGAGTACTCCACCCCCGAGTGCACCAACCCACGGGCGGCGGTGATCTGGGACAAGGCGGGCGAGCGCGTCATGTACGACGCCGCGATGCGGGCCTCGGCCCTGCCGGGCAACGCGCCGATCCAGCTCTACAAGAACAACACCGACAACAAGGGCGCCTCGTACGGCTGCCACGAGAACTACCTGATGCGGCGCGCCACCCCGTTCGCCGACATCGTCCGGCACCTGACCCCGTTCTTCGTCTCCCGCCAGGTGGTGTGCGGGGCCGGCCGGGTCGGGATCGGCCAGGACTCCCGCGGCGAGGGCTTCCAGATCAGCCAGCGCGCCGACTTCTTCGAGGTCGAGGTCGGCCTGGAGACCACGCTCAAACGGCCGATCATCAACACCCGGGACGAGCCCCACGCCGACCCGGAGAAGTACCGCCGGCTGCACGTGATCATCGGCGACGCCAACATGTCGGAGATCTCCACCTACCTGAAGCTGGGCTCGACCGCCCTCGTGCTGGCGATGATCGAGGACGGCTTCCTCACCACCGACCTGTCGGTGGAGTCCCCGGTGGCGGCGCTGCGCGCGGTCTCGCACGACCCCACCTGCAAGTACCTGATCCCGCTGCGCGACGGCCGCAAGATGACCGCCGTGCAGCTCCAGATGGAGTACCTCGAGCAGGCCCGCAAGTACGTCGAGGATCGGTACGGCGCGAACGCCGACGAGATGACCAAGGACGTGCTCGCGCGCTGGGAGTCCGTGCTCACCCGCCTCGCCGAGGACCCGATGCAGCTGTCCGGGGAGCTCGACTGGGTGGCGAAGCTGGAGCTGCTCGAGGGCTACCGCTCCCGGGACAACCTGCCCTGGTCCCACCCCCGGCTGCAGCTGGTGGACCTGCAGTACTCCGACATCCGCCCCGACCGCGGCCTGTACAACCGGCTCGTGGCGCGCGGGCGCATGCAGCGGCTGGTGAGCGAGGAGGAGGTGCAGCGGGCGATCGAGCACCCGCCCACCGACACCCGCGCCTACTTCCGCGGGCGCTGCCTCGCCAAGTACAGCGACTCGGTCGCCGCGGCCTCCTGGGACTCGGTGATCTTCGACATCCCGGGCCGCGAGTCGCTGCAGCGGGTGCCCACCCTCGAGCCGCTGCGGGGCACCAAGGCGCACGTCGGCGAGCTGCTCGACCGCTGCGACACGGCCGCCGAGCTCGTCGCCGCCCTGACCGGCGAGGACTGATCGGCACCGGACCGGCGGGAGCGGTCCCGACCGGCCCTCCGGCCGCCCCTGGGCCGGCGCCGCGCCGGCCGAAGGGCGGCCCGCGGGCCGGGCCACCG
Organism: Actinomycetota bacterium; assembly: GCA_003242605.1. GTDB lineage: Bacteria > Actinomycetota > Actinomycetes > Streptosporangiales > Streptosporangiaceae > Thermopolyspora. The sequence goes on along the minus strand of QGUZ01000042.1, from coordinate 16,565 downwards.
GGACGCGCTCCGTCGCCGGTACCCGGAGGACGAGGAGTCACGTCGGTGCGGATCCGGGCGCGGCGCGGCGACCGGCGCCGGGACGGCGGCCGCCGGGCGCGCGCGACCGTGCCCGCGGGAGGGACCCAGACATGATCACGGTTGTCGGGCTCGATGGGTCGGAGCTGCCCCAGCAGGCCCGTGACCGCTTGGCCGGGGCCGACCTGGTCGTCGGATCCGAACGCCACCTCGCCGCCGTGCCGGTGCCCCGGCAGGCCCGGCGGGTGGCGGTGGCGGACGTCGCGGAGGCCGTCAAGGCGGTGGAGGCCGCTCTGGCGGCCGCTCGTGTGCCCGCCCAGGCGCGCGCCGTCGATGCCGGGCCGGGACTCGCCGCGGCCGAGCAGGCGATGTGGAGCGCGCCCGGGAGCGTCCGGGTGGCCCTCGGCCGCACGCAGCGGGTGCGGCGCCCGGCGGCGCCGGGGGCGGCCCACCCCGGGCAGGCGGGCCCGGGGGCGCCGCCGCGGCGGGCGGACGGGACCGAGCCCGCCGTCGTGGTGCTCGCCGCCGGCGACCCCGGCTTCCTCGGCGTGGTGCGCGCGCTGCGCGACCGCGGCCACACCCCCGAGGTGCTGCCCGCGGTGTCGGTGGTCGCCCGCGCCTTCGCGCGGGTGGGCATCGGCTGGGACGACGCGATCGTGGTGTCGGCGCACGGCGAGGGCTTCCGGCGGGCGGTGAACGTCTGCCGCGCCCACCGGAAGGTCGCGGTGCTCACCGCGCCCGGGGCGGGGCCGGCCGAGCTCGCCCGGGCGCTCGCCCCGTCGACGCCCCGGACCCTGGTGGTGTGCGAGAACCTCGGCGGCCCGGACGAGCGGGTGTCCTGGCCGGGGATGGGGGAGGCGACCACGCGCACCTGGGACGGCGCGGACGTGGTGCTCGTGCTCGACCACGGCTGGCGCAAGGAGATCACCGGACCCCGCTGGCTCGCGGGCGCTGGGCCGGGCCCGCGGCAGTGGGCGCTGCCCGCGGACGCGTTCGAGACCGGCGGCGGGGTACGGCTCGGCGCGGAGGCGCGCGCGCTCGTGCTCGCCCGGCTCGGGCCGCGCCTGGGCGACCTGGTGTGGGACGTCGGCGCGGGCGACGGCGAGATCGCGGTGGAGTGCGCGCGGCTCGGCGCCGCCGTGGTGGCGATCGAGAAGGACCCCCGGGCCTGCGAGCGCATCCGGCGCAACGTGGTGGCGCACCGGGTGAAGGTGATGCTCTCGTGCGGGCACGCCCCGGCGGCGCTGGAGCCGCTGCCCGACCCGGACGCGGTCGTGGTCGGCGGCGGCGGGACCGAGGTCGTGGCGGCCTGCGCGGCGCGGCGGCCGCGCGTGGTGGTCGCCGTGCTCTCCGCGCCCGACCGGGTGCCGCCGGTGGCGAAGGTGCTGCACGAGCACGGCTACGTGGCCGAGGGGGTCGCCCTGGGCGCCCGCCCGCTCGCCCTCACCGGGGACGCGGCCGGCGACGGGACGGCGGCCGTGGGGGAGCCGGCCGCGGAGACCTATCTCGTCTGGGGACGGCTGCCGGACCGGGCCGGGTGAGCCCGCCCGCGGCGGGTGGCCGCCGCCCGCGGGCCGTGCCCGGCCGTCCGGGGCGGCGGCCGGCCCATACCTGATCTACGTTGTAAAGGCGCTCGCGCGGCACGGCGCGCCCGCCGGCGGATCCCCGGCCACTTGCGTTCCGCCCGGCCGTCGGGTTGGCTGGCGGGACGCGGCAGGCCCGTGCGACCGGAGGGAAGATCACAGAGCCGAGCCGCGGGAATATCGTCCGGTTCGGGGAAGATATACGGGACAGGGTCCCCCAAGCTGGAGGTGTCGGAGATGGCAACCAGGGATACCGGCGGTCAGAAGCAGGCCAGCCGGCGGGAACGGGAAGTCGAGGAGACCCAGACGCAGGAGGCGTCGGACGTCAAGGAGCGCCACGAGAAGCTCAGCGAGGACGTCGACGCGATCCTGGACGAGATCGACGAGGTGCTGGAGGAGAACGCCGAGGAGTTCGTCCGTTCCTACGTGCAGAAGGGCGGACAGTAGGGCGAGGGACGCACGGCCGCGACGCCCGCGGAACCGGGGATGCGCGGGTGTGCGGGCCGCGCGGTGACCGGCCGGTACGGCCGGCCGTCCGCCGGTCCAATCGCTCCCATCGCCCCGGCCGGCGCCCGCCACGGCGCCGTACCGCCGCGCGGCCGACCGGCACGCCAACGGCGGCCCGAGTTCGCCGGCCACCGATCGGAACGGAGCACGCCTCGCGACGGCCACGGCGGGGCATCCGGCGCCCGTTGCGACGTCGCGACCGAGACCGGCCGCGGCGGTAGCCGTACCGCCGTCGACGACGACGTCAGCGGGGCGGGGCTTCGCCGAGCGCGTTCGCCAGGCGCGTGGCGGCGGACCCGCCCCGGAGGACGGCTTCCGGGCCGACCCGCCGCCGAGCCCGGGAACCGTCCCCGTCCGCCGCGTCCCGACGACGCGGCCGCGCACGTCCGCGTGCGCACCCGTGCGCCGCTCGGCGCACCCACCGCGAGCCCCGCCGCGCGGCGCCGCCGGGGTCCCGCACCGCCGGCCCGCCTCGTGCGCCCGGGCCGCGCCTGACGCGTCGCCGCCGCGCCGCCCGCCACGGGCCGGGTCGCACGCGCGACGCCGATCCGGTGCCGCCACCACCGCCGAATTCCCGGCGACGGTCACGGCGGCCACATAAACGCGACATTTCACCACGCAATCCCTCTTGACTCGCCCGGCGGAATGCCCGTCCGGCGACCCGGAAAAGCCACGCGAGTTGCCCATGGGGCCAAACTTCGCCCTGAGCTGATCGGGGCGAGTGCGAGCCGCGCCGGAACATGAGTAGGGTCGGGCGTAGCACTTGGATCGTTTGGAGGGAGTCGCGTGGCACCACAACAGGGCTGGATGAGTCCGATGATGCTCGACACGGGCAGCCCGTCGTTCACGGAGTTCCTCAGCTCCTACGCCCCCCACCTCCTGCCCTGGCGCCGTGGGCTGCCGGCCGAACCGGTCGGGGAGCAGATCCCGCACGCGACGACGATCGTCGCCGCGACCTTCGCCGGCGGTGTGGTGATGGCCGGCGACCGGCGGGCGACCTCCGGCAACATGATCTCCCAGCGGGACATCGAGAAGGTGTTCCGCACCGACGAATATTCCTGTGTGGGCATCGCGGGCACCGCGAGCATCGGGATCGAGCTGGCCCGGTTGTACTGCGTTGAGCTGGAGCACTACGAGAAGCGCGAAGGCCGCGTGCTCTCCGCCGAGGGCAAGGCGAACCGGCTCGCCACGATGATCCGCGGCAACCTTCCCATGGCGATGCAGGGCCTGGTGGTCGTGCCGATGTTCGTCGCCTACGACCCGGACCGCGGTGAGGGCCGCATCTTCACCTACGACGTCGGCGGCGGGCCGTACGAGCAGAAGAACTACGCGGCGATCGGCTCCGGCTCGATCTTCGCCCGGGGCGCGCTGAAGAAGCTCTACCGGGAGAACGCCTCGGCCGATGACACCGTGCTCGTCTGCCTCCAGGCGCTCTACGACGCGGCCGACGACGACGCGGCCACCGGCGGGCCGGACGTGAACCGGCAGATCTACCCGGTCGTCGCCGTGATCGACGAGGAGGGCTTCCGGCGGCTGTCCGACGAGGAGGTCGAGGCGCACGTGCGGACGCTGCTGGAAGGCCGCAGCCAGTCCCCCGACGGACCCCACGCCCCGCTGCGATAGGACCCCACCCACGAGGTCGGCCACAACATGTCGAGAGGAACACCGGTGTCCATCCCGTTTGGATATGTTCCCGCCGAGCAGCAGATGCGGGACAAGGCGGACTACGCGCGCAAGGGCATCGCGCGGGGCCGCAGCTCTGTCGTGCTCCAGTACGACAACGGGATCCTGCTCGTCGCGCACAACGCGTCGCGGGCGCTGCACAAGATCAGCGAAATCTACGACCGCATCGGGTTCGCGGCCGTCGGCCGGTACAACGAGTTCGAGGCGCTGCGGCTCGCCGGCATCCGCTACGCCGACATCAACGGCTACAGCTACGACCGGGCCGACGTGACCGGCCGCGGGCTGGCGAACTTCTACGCCCAGCAGCTCGGCATGATCTTCACCGACTCGATCAAGCCGTTCGAGGTGGAGATCGTGGTCGCCGAGGTGGGGGACACCCCCGAGGAGGACCAGATCTACCGGCTCACCTTCGACGGGTCGGTCCAGGACGAGCACGGCGCGATCGCGATGGGCGGCCAGGCCGACGCGGTCGCCGCGCGGCTGAAGGACCACTACCGCGAGGGCATGACGCTGGAGGAGGCGCTGCAGGCCGCGCTCGCCGCGCTCACCGAGCCGGGCAACGAGCCGCCGCCGACCGACCAGCTCGAGGTGGCGATCCTCGACCGCACCCGCCCGCTGCAGCGCAAGTTCCTGCGGCTCACCGGCCGCCGGCTGGAGCGGTTGATCGAGGCGGGCCGGCAGCGCGCCGCCGAGTCCTCCGGGGCGGCCGGCGGCGAGGCGCCCAAGGGCGGCCCGGAGGCCCAGGCCACGCCGCCCGCGCAGCCGCAGACGCCACCCGCCACGCCCCCCGAGGCGCCCCCCACCGCACCCGAGGGTGAGATCGATACCGGTTCGGGGGAGTAGACCCCTCACTTCGCGGGCACGCCGTACCCAGGTTCCGAACTACCGGATCTTCCGCGCCTTGGGCGTGGGGAGAATAGTGTGAGGTAATGGATCGTCGCATCTTCGGCCTGGAGAACGAGTACGGCGTCACGTGCGTGTTCCGGGGGCAGCGCCGGCTGTCCCCGGACGAGGTGGCCCGCTACCTGTTCCGCAGGGTCGTGTCCTGGGGCCGGTCGAGCAACGTTTTCCTGCGCAACGGCGCCCGTCTCTACCTCGACGTGGGCAGCCACCCCGAGTACGCCACACCCGAGTGTGACAACGTCGTGGAGCTGGTCACGCACGACAAGGCGGGCGAACGCATCCTGGAGGGCCTGCTCGTCGACGCCGAGAAGCGGCTGCGCGAGGAGGGCATCGCCGGGGACATCTACCTGTTCAAGAACAACACCGACTCGGCCGGGAACTCGTACGGCTGCCACGAGAACTACCTCGTCGGGCGGCACGGCGAGTTCGGCCGGCTCGCCGACGTGCTCATCCCGTTCCTGGTCACCCGGCAGATCATCTGCGGGGCCGGAAAGGTGCTGCAGACGCCGCGCGGCGCGGTCTACTGCGTCTCGCAGCGGGCCGAGCACATCTGGGAGGGCGTCTCGTCGGCGACCACCCGGTCCCGGCCGATCATCAACACGCGGGACGAGCCGCACGCCGACGCCGAGCGGTTCCGGCGGCTCCACGTGATCGTCGGCGACTCGAACATGAGCGAGACCACCACGCTGCTCAAGGTCGGATCCACCGACCTGGTGCTGCGCATGGTGGAGGCCGGCGTGGTGATGCGCGATCTCAGCCTGGAGAACCCGATCCGGGCGATCCGCGAGGTCTCCCACGACATGACCGGCCGGCGCCGGGTCCGGCTCGCCAACGGGCGCGAGGCGTCCTCGCTCGAGATCCAGCAGGAGTACCTGGGCAAGGCGAAGGACTTCGTGGACCGGCGCGGCGCGGACCCGATCACCCAGCGCGTGCTCGACCTGTGGGAGCGCACGCTGCGCGCGGTGGAGACCGGGGACCTCGACCTCGTCGCCCGCGAGATCGACTGGGTCACCAAGTACCAGATGATCGAGCGGTACCGGCGCAAGTACGACCTGCCGCTCTCCTCGCCGCGGGTGGCCCAGCTCGACCTCGCCTACCACGACGTGCACCGCAAGCGCGGGCTGTTCTACCTGCTGCAGAAGCGCGGCGCGGTGGAGCGCGTGTGCTCCGACATCAAGATCTTCGAGGCGAAGTCGGTGCCCCCGCAGACCACCCGGGCGCGGCTGCGCGGCGAGTTCATCCGCCGGGCCCAGGAGAAGCGGCGCGACTTCACCGTCGACTGGGTCCACCTGAAGCTGAACGACCAGGCGCAGCGCACCGTGCTGTGCAAGGACCCGTTCCGCAGCGTGGACGAGCGGGTGGAGAAGCTCATCGCCGGGATGTGACGGCATCCCGGCGGCGCGCTCCGGGCGGCCCCGCCGCCGGGCGGCGGTGACCACGCGGTCGCCGCACGGCCCGGCGGGCCGGGGCCGCCGCGGCGTTTCGCCCCGGGATGTCCCGCTCGGCCGTGACCCGCGGGCGTCGTACGGCCACCGCGCGCGGCCACGTCGGGTAGGGTGGCGGCCGGACCGCAACCGACAACGACGTTCTTCCGAGGAAAGCATCGATGCGCCGACTGGCCGTTCTCGCCGCCGCCGTTCCGCTGTTGTTCGCCGCCGCCTGCGGTGGCGGTCAGGGAGGCGGTGACGCGTCCACGCCCGCGGGCACGGCGTCGGCCTCCTCCGCCGCCTCCGGCCCGCCGGCCTCCGTCGACGACCTGAAGGTCAGCGGCAAGACCGGCGAGAAGCCGAAGGTGACCTTCCCGACGGGAATGATGCCGCCGACGACGTCCGCGGCGAAGACGGTGACCAAGGGCGACGGCGAGGCCGTGCGGGCCGGGGACAACGTCATCGTCAACCTCACCGCCTACGCCTGGGACGGGCAGTCGAACGCGATGGTCGGCTCGACCTACGACGAGGGCTCGCCCCAGGTGCTCAAGGTGGGCGACGGCCTGCCCAAAGTGATCGACACCGCGTTCCAGCAGGCGAAGGTCGGCGACCGGTTCTTCGCGGTGGTGGCCGTCGACAGCCTCAGCAAGGAGCAGCTCGAGCAGGCCAAGGCCCAGGGCACCGACAAGATGGCGAGCCTGTACGTCATCGACGTGGTGGCCCGCGCCACGAAGAAGGCGGCCTCCGGCAAGGAGGTCAAGGCCGGGGTGAAGGGCATCACCCTGGAGAATCCCGGCGGCGACGCCGCGCCGAAGCTGTCCACCAAGACCGGCGAGAAGGCCCCGACCGAGCTCGTCGCCAAGACCGTGATCGAGGGCACCGGCCCGAAGGTGAAGTCCGGCCAGGGCGTGCTCGTGCACTACGTCGGCAAGATCTGGGGCACCGACAAGGAGTTCGACAGCAGCTGGAACCGGGGCGCCCCGGTGATGTTCCAGATCGGCACCGGCAAGGTCATCAAGGGCTGGGACCAGGGCCTGGTCGGCGTCCCGGTCGGCAGCCGCGTACTGCTGGTGATCCCGCCCAAGCTCGGCTACGGCGAGCAGGGCCAGGGCGACGTGATCAAGGGCACCGACACCCTCGTGTTCGTCGTGGACGTGCTGGGAGCCTACTGATCGACGGGCCATCACCGCGGACGATCTGGGCGTCCACGGCGTACTGCGGGACCCGGTGCGCCGGATGCTCTACGAGTACGTGGTCGCGCAGGGGCGCGAGGTGAGCCGGGGCGAGGCCGCCGAGGCGGTCGGCGTCCAGCGCACCCTCGCCGCGTTCCACCTCGACCGGCTCGTGGAGGCGGGCCTGCTCGAGGTGGGTCGCGCGGGCTCACCGGCCGCACCGGGCCGGGCAGCGGCCGCCCGGCGAAGGTCTACCGCCGGGCCGCCGCCGAGCACCAGGTGCGCGTGCCGCCCCGGGACCACCGGACGCCGGCGCTGCTGCTCGCCGACGTGGTCGCGGCGCTGGAGACGGACCGGCGGGCCGAGGACGCGGCCCGCCGGGCGGTCGGGACGATCGGCGAGGCGGAGCCGCGGGACGCCGACCTGGCCGCGGTGCTCGCCGCCCGCGGCTACCAGCCGTACACCGACGAGCGGGGCGCGCTGCGGCTGCGCAACCGCCCCTTCCACCTCCCCGCCGAGCGGCAGCCGACCCTGGTGTGTGCTCGATGAACCTCGCGCTGTGCGAGGGCCTGCTCAAGGGCCTCGGCCGGGACGGCACGGTGGCGGCCGTGCTCGACCCCCGGCCGGGGGAGTGCTGCGTGGCGTTCCGGTCCCCGCCGGAGCAGGGGCCCGTTTCTAAGAACAAAACTCAATGACATAGAGCCGGGTCGTGGTCGGCTGGGACCATGCACCTGGCACAGCTCAACGTGGCACGGATGGTCGCGCCCCTCGACTTCCCGGTGCCGGCCGACTTCGTCGCCGCTCTCGAGCGCGTCAACCGGCTCGCCGAGTCCTGGCCGGGCTTCGTGTGGCGGCTCAAGGGCAGCGGGCCGACCGGCACCACGCCAGGACGCCGAGGATGAGCGGGTGCTCATCGATTTGTCGGTGTGGGAGTGGCGCGAGGCGCTGTGGAGCTACACCTACCGCAGCGAGCACCTGAGGTTCATGCAGCGGCGGCGCGAGTGGTTCGAGCCGCTGCGGCACCCGCACCTGGTGATGTGGTGGATCCCGGAGGGGACGATCCCCACGGTGCCGGAGGCGATGGACCGGCTGCGCAGGCTCCGCGAGGAGGGGCCGGGCCCCGAGGCGTTCACCTTCCGGCGAGCCGACGGGGGAGCGGCGCCTGGCACGCATCTGACCCGGCCGCGGCGCCGTCCCGGTACGGTGGCCGGGACGGACCGACCCGGCGGCCGCGGCGCGGGGTCGCCGGAGGGAATCCCGGGCGGCCGCCGCGCGACCCGGCGGGCGCGCGAGCGAGGATGCCGCATGCGGGGCGCGACGCCCGGAGCCGGCGCGGGCGCCCGGTGGCCCGCCGCCGTTCCGGTACGGGGGGCCGGGGCGGCGCAGGGCCCGCCACCCCATCCGCACACGGGATCCGGGCGGCCCCGGCGCGGGCCGTGCCGAGAGCCGCGGGGCCGGGCCGTTCGCCCAGGAGCGCGCAGGCCCCGCCGGGTCAGCCCGTCGAAGCCGGCCGCTCCGGCAGCAGCGTGGCCACGTGGCGGCCCGCCGCGGCCGAGGCGAGGAAGCACGCCTCGTCCTGGTCGAGCCCGCGGCCCATCGACGACAGCCGCACCGGGCAGCGTTCCAGCAGCTCGCGCAGGCCGTCCACGGGAACCTCGACGAGCTCGTGCCGCTCGCCGAGCGGCTCGGCCTGCTTCGCCACCCGCTCGCCGAACTCGCCCGGCAGCCGCGGCACCACCACCTGGGCCCGGGCGAGCGCCACCCGGCCGTAGGCGGTGAGCGAGTGGTGCGACACGCCCAGGTGCCGCTCCCGCGCGTCGCCCTCGCTCACCCGCAGCGCGGCCACCGGCCGTCCGCCGAGCACCGCGGCCGCGTTGATCGCCTCCCCGGCGGCCACCCCGGAGAACCCCCACCTGGTGCCGGTGCCGAGGTTGCCCGGCCCCTGCGCCACGATCGCCACCTCGGCGCCGAGCACGTGCCGGGCGGCGAGCAGCCCGGTGTGCACGGTCACCGTCTCCACGTCGCCGCCGAACGCCTGCCCGGTCGTGACCACCCCGCACAGCCAGCCCGCCTCGCGCAGCCGGGCGCACGACATCGAGAACCAGGCCGGCAGCGCCCCGCCGTCGAGCATCACGTAGGCCACCCTGGTGCCGGGGCGCGAGCCGTACAGGCCGGCGAGGATCGCCGGGACCGCCGAGTGCAGGTCGGCCACGACCACCGGCATGCCGCCCAGGTCGTCGGCCTCGCGGAGCGCCTCGTGGTACGGCGAGCCCTGCTCGTCCGCGCCGAGCACGGTGGCCTGCAGCGGCGTGTAGCGGGCCTTGACCAGATGGCCAGGTCCGGAGGGATCTTGCGGCAAACGGTCCGGAACGGCCACCACCATGGCGTACCCTCCCGTACCGAGCCCCAAGGCGAGCGCGGTGGTGTTGAGCAACACCGTGTCGCCCGGCTCGGGGCGTCCCACCAGCGCCGGGTAGGCGAGCGCGCGGCAGTGCTCGCGGTCCTCCCCGTCGCCGATGGCGACGTCCAGCTCCACCGCCCCCGTCCATTCACGCCGGACCGCCGTCACCACGCCCTTGCGCCATCTGATCATGCGGACAAGGGTAGCGGCGGCGCGCGCTCCCGGCAGGCGCGTTAGCGTCGCATGCGACCCGCACAGCCACGAAGGGAGGGCCCGAGTGTCGCGGCGGAAGACCGAGCGGCTGCTCAATCTCGTGATCTGCCTGCTCGCCACCAGGCGTCCGCTCACCGCCGAGCAGATCCGGCAGGCCGTGCCCGGGTACGACCGGGACAGCGACGAGGCCTTCCAGCGCATGTTCGAGCGGGACAAGAACGAGCTGCGCGAGCTCGGCATCCCGATCCGGGTGGAGCGCGACTGGGAGGGCGAGCTCGGCTACCGGATCGAGCGGCAGGCCTACGAGCTGCCCGAGATCAAGCTCGAGCCCGACGAGGCCGCGGTGCTCGGCCTCGCCGCCCAGGTGTGGCAGCGGGCCGCGCTCGCCGGCGCGGCGAGCGGGGCGCTGCTGAAGCTGCGGGCCGCCGGGGTGGAGACCGACGAGGCCTCGGCCCGGCCGTTCGAGCTGCGGGTGGACACCCCCGACCCGGCCTTCCCGGCGCTGTGGGAGGCGGTGCGGGACCGGCGCGTGGTGCGGTTCGACTACCGGGCCGCGGGCCGCGGGGAGGTGCTCACCCGGACCGTGGAGCCGTGGGGCGTGGTGAGCCGCCGCGGCCGCTGGTACCTGGTGGGCCACGACCGCGACCGCGGCGCGCCGCGGGTGTTCCGGCTCAGCCGCATCGCCGGCGAGGTGCGCCCGGTCGGCAGGCCCGGCCAGGTGACCGTGCCCGAGGACGTCGACATCCGGGCCATGGTCGACTACCAGGACAAGCGGCTCGCCACCCCGCGCACCGCCACCGTGCGGGTGCGCCAGGGCACCTGCCAGGGCCTGCGGCACCGCGCCACCGCGACCCGGCCCGGCGCGGACGGCTGGGACGAGCTCGAGGTCACCTTCCACGACCCCGACCGGCTCGGCGCGTGGATCGCGAGCCTCGGCGCGGACGTGCGCGTGCTCGACCCGCCCGACCTGCGGGACGCGGTGATCCGCCGACTGAAGGGAGCGTTGGCATGAGTTCCGCCGACCGGCTGCCGCGGCTGCTGGCGCTGGTGCCGTACCTGATGTCCCACCAGGGGGCCGAGGTGGGCGAGGTGGCGAAGCTGTTCGGCGTCACCGAGAAGCAGCTCATCGACGACCTGCAGCTGGTGTGGATGTGCGGGCTGCCCGGCCACACCCCCGGCGACCTCATCGACGTCTCCTGGGACGGCGGCGAGATCCTCATCGACAACGCCGACACCATCGCCCGGCCGCTGCGCCTGGCGGTGGACGAGGCGAGCGCGCTCATCGTCGCGCTGCGCATGCTCGCCGACCTGCCCGGGTTCGACAACCGGGACGCGCTCGCCCGGGTGATCGCCAAGCTGGAGCAGGCCGCCGCCGAGGGCGCCGGGGCGGTGAGCAACCAGGTCGCGGTCGAGGTCGACGCGGTCCCCGACGCGCTCGCCACCGTGCAGGACGCGCTGCGCCGCGGCAGGCGGCTGTCGCTGCGCTACTACGTGCCGGGCCGCGACGAGATCACCCCGCGCGAGGTCGACCCGATACGGGTGGTGATGGCCGACGGCCGCGCCTACCTGGAGGGCTGGTGCTACCGGGCCGAGGGCATGCGGCTGTTCCGGCTCGACCGCATCCTCGGCGTCGAGGTGCTGGAGGTGCCGGCGAACCCGCCGGAGGAGGCCGAGCCGATGGACCTGGCCGAGGGGGTGTTCCGGCCCTCGCCCACCGACGAGCTGGTCGAGCTGGAGGTGACCGCCGCGGGCCGGTGGGTGGCCGAGTACTACCCGTGCGAGCAGGTCACCGAGCTGGGCGAGGGCCGGCTGCGGGTCGCGCTGCGCGCCCGCGACCAGGACTGGGTGGTACGGCTCGCGCTGCGGCTCGGCGACACCGGCAAGGTGGTCGCCCCGGCCGCGCTCGCCCGGCGTGTCGCCGAGGAGGCGCGTGCCGCGCTCGCCCTCTACAGTGACGGGTCATGACAGTGGTTTTCGCTGCGGTCGGGCTGGTCGCCGCCGGGCTCGCGGTCCTCGCCGTGCTGTCGGTGCGGGTGTGGGCGGCCGCCCGCGAGCTGGGGCGCGAGGTGGAGCGCACGCGGCGGCTGCTCGCCGAACGGCGGGCGCGGGCCGCGGCGTCCGGCGCGGGCGGGAACGGCGTGCCGCCCGGCCGCGCCGCCGGTAACGGCGCGGATGAACGGCGCGGGAACTGAAGGGAGCGGAATGGACGGGAGGGGTGAGACCAGGCACCCCCAGCGCGTACGATCGATGTGGACACTGCACGTCGCTCGGCCGTAAGGATGTCGCCATGCCCAACCTGGGAGTCATGGAATGGATCCTCATCCTCCTGGTTTTGATCCTGCTGTTCGGAACCAAGAAGCTTCCGGACACCGCGCGGGCGCTCGGCCAGTCGCTGCGCCTGTTCAAGAAGGAGACCTCGAAGCTGAACGACGAGGACGACACCTCGTCGCGCCCTGAGCCCGCCAAGGCCGTCCAGACGCCGCCGCTGCCGCCCGCCCAGCCGATGAGCGACGAGGAGCGGGCCCGCGCGCTGGAGGAGGAGGCCGCCCGGCTGCGCGCCCGGGCCGCGGCGCAGAAGACCAAGGAGGAGTGAGCCCTCGGCTCGCCCGCCGCCCGACCGATCACTCGCCGCCGCACCCCGGGGAACTCGGATGACGCTGCTCAAACGCTCGTCCGCGTCGAAACGGCGCGATGACGAGGGGCGCATGCCGCTCATGGATCATCTCCGCGAGCTGCGCAACCGCCTGATCAAGGCGATCCTCAGCATCGTCGCGGGGACCGTGCTCGGCTTCGTGTTCTTCGAGCCGATCTGGAACTTCCTCAAGGCGCCCTACTGCCGGCTGCCGCAGTCGCAGCAGCTCAACCGGGAGTCGTGCACGCTCGTGGTGAACGGCGTGTTCGACGCGTTCCTCGTCAACCTCAAGGTCGCGCTGATCTTCGGGATCATCGTGTCCGCCCCGCTGTGGCTGTACCAGATCTGGGCGTTCGTCACGCCGGGGCTGTACCAGCACGAGCGGCGCTACACCCTGTCCTTCCTCGGCCTCGCCGTGCCGCTGTTCCTCGGCGGCGCGGTGCTCGCCTACTTCGTGATGGACAAGGGCCTGTCGCTGCTGCTCGGGTTCGCGCCGACGGGCGTCATCCCGCTGCTCAGCATGAGCGAGTACCTCAACTTCGCGCTCGCCATGCTGATCATCTTCGGGGTCTCGTTCGAGCTGCCGTTGCTGCTGGTGTTCCTCAACCTCATCGGGGTGCTGCGGTTCCGCACCGTGGCGAAGCACCAGCGCATGGTGATCTTCCTGATGTTCGTGTTCTCGGCGGTGGCGACGCCGAGCCAGGACCCGATCAGCATGCTCTCGCTCGCCCTGCCGATGGTCGGGCTGTTCCTGCTCGCCGAGGTGTTCATGTACTTCCACGACCGCAAGCGCGACGCGGAGGAGGCCGAGCGGCAGCGGGCGCTGGAGGAGGAGCTCGACGGGCCCGCGGCGAGCCGGGTGGACGACCTGGAGGGCAGCGCCCGGGAGTGACGCGCCCGCACCCGCCGCGGGCGCCGCGCCGCGGCCGGGTGACGGCGTGATCGCGTTCCGTCCGCCGGGACGGAGCGGAAGTGCCGGGTCGGTAGGCTTGGGCCCATGACCACGCCTGCCGAACGTTATGCCGCCTTCCGGAGGCAGCAGGCCGAGAACGGACCCGCGCTCACCGCGTTCCGCGCCCTGTACGACTTCGAGTTCGACGAGTTCCAGATCGACGCGTGCCGGGCGCTGGAGGCCGGGGACGGCGTTCTCGTCGCCGCGCCCACCGGATCGGGCAAGACGGTGGTGGGGGAGTTCGCCGTGCACCTCGCCCTGGAGCGGGGGCAGAAGTGCTTCTACACCACCCCGATCAAGGCGTTGTCCAACCAGAAGTACAACGACCTGCTCCGGCGGTACGGCACGGCGAAGGTCGGGCTGCTCACCGGCGACAACAGCGTGAACGGCGAGGCGCCGGTGGTGGTGATGACCACCGAGGTGCTGCGCAACATGCTGTACGCCGGGTCCCCCACGCTCAACGGCCTCGGCTACGTGGTGATGGACGAGGTCCACTACCTCGCCGACCGGTTCCGCGGCGCGGTGTGGGAGGAGGTCATCATCCACCTCCCCGAGTCGGTGCGGCTCGTCGCGCTGTCGGCGACGGTGAGCAACGCCGAGGAGTTCGGCGAGTGGCTGGGCGACGTGCGCGGCGACACCACGGTGATCGTGGACGAGCACCGGCCGGTGCCGCTGTGGCAGCACATGATGGTCGGCAACCGGCTGTACGACCTGTTCGTCGCCGAGGACACCGACCGCCCCCGGGTCAACCCCGAGCTCATCCGGTTCGCCCGCGAGGAGGTCCGGTACGGCCCGGGCCGGCGCGGCCGACGCGGCTACTCGCGCGGCGGCATGCGCGGCGGCCGCGGGTACACCCCGAGCCGCCCCGAGGTGATCCGGCGGCTCGACGCCGAGGGCCTGCTGCCCGCGATCACGTTCATCTTCTCCCGCAACGGCTGCGAGGATGCGGTGCGGCAGTGCGTGTTCGCCGGCATCCGGCTCACCGACGAGCGGGAGCGGGAGGAGATCCGCCGCATCGTCGACGAGCGCACCGCCCACCTGCCCGACGAGGACCTGTCCGTGCTCGGCTTCCTCGAATGGCGCGACAGCCTCGAGCGCGGGCTCGCCGCCCACCACGCCGGCATGCTCCCCACCTTCAAGGAGGTGGTGGAGGAGCTGTTCGCCAAGGGCCTGGTGAAGGCGGTGTTCGCCACCGAGACGCTCGCCCTCGGCATCAACATGCCGGCCCGCTCGGTGGTGATCGAGAAGCTCGACAAGTGGAACGGTGAGACCCACGTCGACCTCACCCCCGGCGAGTACACCCAGCTCACCGGCCGGGCCGGGCGGCGCGGCATCGACGTCGAGGGCCACGCGGTGGTGCTGTGGCAGCCGGGCATCGACCCGTTCGCGGTGGCCGGCCTGGCGAGCACGCGTACCTACCCGCTGCGGTCCAGCTTCCGCCCCTCGTACAACATGGCGGTGAACCTCGTCGGCCAGGTCGGCCGGGAGCGCGCCCGCAACCTGCTGGAGGCGTCGTTCGCCCAGTTCCAGGCCGACCGGGCGGTGGTCGGGCTCACCCGGCAGCTGCGCCGCTCGGAGGAGGCGCTCGCCGGGTACGCCGAGGCGATGACCTGCCATCTGGGCGACTTCGCCGAGTACGCGGCGCTGCGCCGCCGGCTGTCGGACCGGGAGGCCGAGCTCGCCCGGCAGCGCGGGGCGGCCCGCCGCGCCCAGGCGGTGCGGTCGCTGGAGGCGCTGCGGCCCGGCGACGTGATCCGGGTGCCGGGCGGGCGGCGCAGCGGGCTCGCGGTCGTGCTCGACCCGGGCCTCAGCAGCCGCGGGAACGGTCCCTCGCCGCTCGTGCTCACCGCGGGCAGGCAGGTGAAGCGGCTGTCCACGGCCGACTTCCCGGTCCCGGTGGAGCCGGTGGAGCACCTGCGCATCCCGCGGAACTTCAACTCCCGCAACCCCAAGGACCGGGCTGACCTGGTCGCCACCATGCACAACAAGCTCGGCGGCCGGGACCTCGGGCCGCCGCCCCGGGTGCGCGACCACGCCGTGGAGGACGAGGAGATCGCCCGGCTGCGGCGGGAGATCCGGCGGCACCCCTGCCACGGCTGCGACGAGCGGGAGGACCACGCCCGGTGGGCCGAGCGCTACCACCGCCTGCTGCGCGAGACCGAGGCGCTGCGGCGGCGGGTGGAGAGCCGGTCGCACGTGATCGCCCGCACCTTCGACCGGGTGTGCGCGGTGCTCACCGTGCTCGGCTACCTCGAGGGCGAGCCGAACGCGGAGCGCGTCACCGTGCACGGCCGCCGCCTCGCCAAGCTCTACACCGAACTCGACCTGCTCACCGCCGAGTGCCTGCGGCAGGGCCTGTGGGAGGACCTCGATTACGCGGAGCTCGCCGCCTGCGTCTCCTGCCTGGTGTACGAGTCCCGGCAGGACGACCCGGGCACCCCCAGGCTGCCGACCGGCGCGGCCACCCGCACCATGACCGAGATGGTGCGGCTGTGGGGCGAGCTGGAGGCGGTGGAGAAGGAGCACGGCCTGTCGTTCCTGCGCGAGCCCGACTTCGGGTTCGCCTGGGTGGCCTGGCGGTGGGCGAAGGGCCACAGCCTGGACGCCGTGCTGCTCGACGCGGACCTCGCCGCGGGCGACTTCGTCCGCCAGGTCAAGCAGCTCGTCGACCTGCTCGACCAGATCCGCGAGGCCGCGCCGCAGAACTCGAACGTGCGCGTCACCGCGAACCAGGCGATCGAGGCGATGCACCGCGGCGTGGTCGCCTACTCGTCGCTCGCCTGATGCCGGCCCGGCCCCGCGTCAGCGGGCGAGCGCGGCGAGCAGCCGGTTGAGCGGGCCGTCGAGGCCGTACCGGTCGGCGAGGGCGACGAGCCGCTCGGGGTCGCGCGGCTTGCGCGGCCGGGCCACGTCGACGTCCGGCAGCGGCACGTCGCGGGCGACGTTGACCACGGCCGGGGCGACGTCGAGGTAGTCGCGGGCGGCCGCGAGCCGGGCGCGGCTGCCCGCGGGGAAGCCCTCGCCGCCGCCCGCGTCCAGCGCCTCGAGCACGCCGCGGAGCGAGCCGAACCGGG
>QGUZ01000326.1 GCA_003242605.1 Actinomycetota bacterium | reverse complement strand
CCCGGCCCCCCCCCGGGCGCCGGCGGCCCCCCCCCGCCCCGCCACCGCCGCCGGGGTCGGCCCCGGCCTCCCCCGCGCCCGCGCCGCGCGCGTCCCGCCGCCGCGGCCGCCCACGAGCCCGACGCCCCGCCGTACCCCCGCGCGGGTACGGCGGGGCGTTTTCGTGCCCCCTGCGCGCCCACCGGCGCCGGGCGGGAACCGCGGCACCCGGCATCCGTCCGCCCGTCGCCGCGGCCGCGCGCTCCCTGCTCCGCCCCTCCCCCGCCGCCGGGCCGTTCGGCGCGCCGGTCCGCCGCGCCCCGCCGCGCCGGCCACCGGCCCCGCCGGCGCCCGGCCCCGGCAGCCGCCGCACGGCCGCGCCGCGGCGCGGAGGCATTGCGAAACGAACGGTTTAACGAATTGTTGGCATTTCCGCCGACCATCTCTTGGCGCGGAGCAGAGCAGATTAGTACAAAACCGATTCTTTGCCGCATTTATGGAAGAAACGGTCACTCGCCGCCGAGTGCCTCACATTTCAACGGGTAATCGTGTGATTAAGCGTGATCAAGACCCGTAAGTCACAGGAGGGGGTTAAGCGCGGCGAATTGCCCTGGTGATCAGCTGAAAGGGGCTACTGTTGCCCCGTAAGTCTGGTGAGGGAGCCGAGCGGCACGATCGGAATGTTCTCGGGGAGCGGTCGTGTGACAGGTGAGGCGGACTCGAACCAGTCGGCGTAGAGGGAGCCGTGCCGGGGCTCGTCGGGATGTCGTCGGCCGACCGGCGTGACGCGAGCGCGGCGGACTCGACCCCGAACAGAACGGCTGGCGCCCACCCATCCAGCGAGTCACATCCCTTCATCGAGGAGCCTCAGCACATGGTTCGTTACCGCGTTCGCGGTGGGAACGTCCTCAACGGCACCGCATTCGTCCAAGGCGCGAAGAACGCAGTACTGCCGATGATCGGGGCCGCGCTGCTCGTCACGGAGGGCCGCACGGTCCTGCGGAACGTCCCGATCATCGAGGACGTGCGCCGGGCCGTGGAGCTCGCCCGCGCCGTCGGCGCGCACGTGGAGCTGCACGAGGCCGAGCGCGTCCTGGTGATCGACGCGTCCCGGCTGACCAGCCCGGTGCTCCCCGGGGAGATCGCACGGCGCTTCCGCGGCTCGGTCCTGTTCGTGCCGGCGCTCATGCACCGGCTGGGCGAGGCGGTGATCCAGGGGATCGGCGGCTGCAACCTCGGCAGCCGCCAGCTCGACTTCCACTACCTGGGCTACAAGCGGCTCGGCGCGGTGGTGGACGAGGGCGACGAGGTGATCCACATCAAGGCGGCGCAGCTCACCGGCGCGCCGCTGTATCTTGACACCCCCTCGCACACCGGCACCGAGAACCTCGTCATGGCGGCCACCCTCGCCAAGGGCACCACCGTGATCGAGAACGCGGCGCTGGAGCCCGAGGTCCTCGACGTGATCAACATGCTCCGGCGGATGGGCGCCCGCATCCACGGCTCGGGCACCGGGTTCCTCGTCGTCGAGGGCGTGGAGGAGCTGCGCGCGGTCGAGTACTCGGTGATGCCGGACCGGCTCGACGCGGGCGTGTTCGCGATCGCCGCGGCGATCACCGGCGGCGAGGTGAACCTCGTCGGCGCCTGCCTGGAGCACCTCGGCGTGGTGCGGTGGAAGCTCGAGCAGATGGGCGTGGAGTTCGCCACCGACGGCGCGATCCTGCACGTGCGGCGCACCCGGCGGCTGCGGCCGATCAACGTGATCACCGACACCTACCCGGGGTTCGCCACCGACCTGCAGTCGCCGATCATGACGCTCGCCACGATGGCGGACGGCACGAGCTACATTCACGAGCGCATCTTCGACGGCAGGTTCGCGCTCGCCGGCGAGCTGAACAAGATGGGCGCGAAGATCGAGGTGGAGGGCAGCCGCGCCATCGTGCACGGCCCCACCAAGCTCGTCGGCACCACCGTGGACGCCCACGACCTGCGGTCCGGCATCGCGCTCGTGCTCGCCGGCCTCGCCGCCGAGGACGAGACGATCATCTCCCCGGCGTACCTCATCGACCGCGGGCACTCGTACGTGGCCGAGCGCCTGCAGGCCCTCGGCGCGGATGTGGTACGAGAAATTTCCGCATAGCCGCGGATCCGGGCCCGTCGCCTGAATTTCGGTTCTGACCAGCTGAAATGTCCCTGTCAGCCGGGTCTTTACTGCCTGCCGCAACGGTATTCCGGCAAATCCGGGCGTGACATTTCGGCCGTCACGAGCGATCGTTCCAAAGAGAACTATCACTCAGACCGGAGAGGAAGCCACGCCGGGCGGCGAGGGGAACCGCGTGTCGCGGAGGCGCGCGCGCCGGTGCCCGAACCGGACGCGCGGCCACGGCCGCGCGGCGGAGCATCGCACCGAATCCCCCGGACGCAACCGTCGGGCTGCGGCCGCGTGTCAGCACCCGTGCCGCGTCGCAGCGCCGCGCGGGCCCCGGCGCGCGCTGGGCGCGGCCACCTCGACCGAAGGCGACGCAAGATGGGACGAACATTGGTCGAGCGGGAAGACACTCCGCGCGGGGCACGCTTAGGCGCGCCCCCAGACCTCACCATCGGCGTGGTCGGGCCCCACGACCTCGTCGAGCGAGTCATGCTCATGGGGCACAACTCGGCGCCGGTGCCGTGCCGCCTGGTGGCGGCGGCCTACCGGGACGAGCAGGAGGCCGCGGACAAGGTGCTCCGGCTCGGGCCGAGCGTCGACGCCTGCCTGTTCGCCAGCCCGGTGCCGTTCGAGCTCGCCCGCCGCGCCGGCGTGCTCACCATGCCCGCGACGCACGTGCAGCTCAGCGGCGCGGCGCTGATCGCGGCGCTGGGCCGGGCCGCGCTCGACGAGCGCATCGACCCGCGCCGGGTGAGCACCGACGTGCTCAACCGCGCCGAGGTCGAGGAGGCGTACGCCGACCTCGGCCTGCCGGCGAACGAGGTGCACTGCCGGGACGAGCCCGGGGCGACCGGCACGATCTCGGCGTACCACGAGCGGCTGATGCGCCAGGGCATCACCACCGGCGCGCTCACCTGCATCCCCGCGGTGGCCGACCGGCTGCAGGCGGCCGGCCTGCCGGTGGTGCGGGTCCGGCCCACGGCCGGCGCGGTGCGCACCGCGCTCAACACCGCGGCGCTGCTCGGCGCCCACCACCGGCTCGAGGAGTCGCAGCTCACAGTGATCATCATCGAGGTGCCGACGCTCCGCGAGCCGGTACGGCGGGCCGCCCCGCGCTACTGGCGGGAGGAGCTGCGGCTGTCCCTGCACCGCCTGCTGGTGCAGGAGGCGAACCGGATGAACGCGGCGGTGTGGCCGATCGACGACCACAGCTACCTGGTGACCGCGACCCGCGGGTCGATCCACGCGGCCACCGACGGGTTCCGGGTGCTGCCGTTCGCCGGACGCATCCGGGAGGAGCTCGGGCTCGCGGTCGAGGTCGGCGTCGGCATGGGCCGTACCACGCACGACGCCGAGAGCCACGCCCGCGCCGCGCTCGCCCGCAGCCAGGCGGGCAAGCAGGCCCAAGGGTTCGCGGTGGACCGCGAGGGCCGAGCCCTCGTGCCGCCGCCGCGGATGCCGCCCCACGTCTCGGGGCCCGCCAAGCCCAAGGGCGTGGAGGTGCTGTCCCGGCTCGCCGCGAAGCTGGAGGGCGGGGACACCGTCGTCGACGCCGAGAACGCGGGCCGGATGCTCGGCGTCACCCCGCGTACGGCCCGGCGGTTGCTGCGCACGTTGGTTGACGAGGGACTTGCGTGGCCGCTTCCGCCGAACCGTACCCCCCAGCCCGGCCGCCCGCGGCAGCTCTACCGGCTGATCGTGGAGAAGCTCGGCACGCACTGAGCCATCCGCCGAGGGCCGGCGGCGCCGACCCCCCACCGCGCGCCGCCGCCTGTCGCCTCCGGCGCGTCCCGGACGCCCTCCTGCCACACCCATGGGCCCCGCGCGCGCCGGGGGCGACCCCTGTGCGGGGCGAGGTGCCCCGCCCGCGCCGCAGGGCGGTACCGACCGAAAGGCGCAGGGCGGTCCACAGGGCGGCACCGAACGGAACACTGGGCACTGAACGGAACACTGAACGAAACCTGAAAATCACCGCCGCATCGAACACATCGGAAACCCCTCCCGTATCTCGCAGGCGACGGGGCACGTGATCCGAGATACGCAAGGGAGAGATTCGATGCGTCCTGACCTGCGGCGGCGAGGGGTGACCCCGGCCCTCGGCCTGCTCACCGCGTGCGGTGTGGCGGCGCTGGCCGGCTGCTCGTCGCAAGCGGCGAGCCCCTCACAGTTCAGCGCGGGCGACGGCGCCCAGGGCGGGACCGCGGTCGCGGTGACCGTGGAATGCCCGAAGGTGGCCGACGCGCTGCCCGACGTCCGGGTGTCGGCGGCGGTCCGGCGCACCGTCGCGCGGCAGCTCGGCGTGCTCGAGATCCAGGTCGCCGATGCCAACCGCCGCCTCGCCAGGACGGTCGGCGCGGAGAACGCGGCCACGGCCCGGCAGGCGGTGCTCACCACCCTCACCAACCAGCGCTCGGCCACGATCGAGCGGATCGTCACCGCGCTCAGCGGCGTGACGAGGCTCCCGGAGAACCTCGCCGACCTCGCCACCTGCACGCTCCGCAACGGCGGCGCGGTGGACCCCGCCCCCTCCGGCGGCGCCACCCCCACCGGCGACCCCACGCAGAACCCGGCCGAGACCCCCACCGCCGCCCCCACCGGGGACGCCACCGCGAGCGCCGCGCCCACCGGCGGCACCGGCGGCGACCCGGCCGTGCCCACCCCGGACCCGGGCGCGACCGCCGGCGCGGTGGAGCTCACCGTGGCGAACGCGGCGGCCCAGCCCGCCCCCTTCAAGAACCCGTCCGCCGCCCCGGAGGCCACCGGCGCCACGGCGAGCCCGGCGCCGCAGCCGACGCCGTCCCCGTCCGCCACCGGCACCGGTACGGCGAGCCCGTCGGCCACCCCGACCGGATCCGCCACCCCGACCGGCACGGCCACCGCCACCCCCACGCCGGCGCCGACGAACTCGCGTCAGATCACCTGCCCGTCGGTCGCCGACCAGATCATGATCCCGCGCGCCGTGCGCTCGGACGTCGCGCTCGAGCTCGGCCTCATGGAGCTGCTGGAGAGCGACGTCAACGACCGGATCGCCGCGACGCAGAGCCAGGCCGACCAGGACGCCCTGCTGCAGCGGCTCGCCAAGGAGCGCAGCCGGCACCTGGCCCGCATCGCCGCCCTGCTCGACCGCGCCGGCGGGCAGGTCACCGGTGACCTGGCGAGCCTCGCCACCTGCGAGCGGAACAACGGCGCGCTCGAGGACGACAACGGCGGCACCGGCGGCGGCGCGCCCGTGCCGAGCGACACCCCCGCCCCGACGGACCGCGCCACCCCGGCCCCGACCGGCACCGCGGCCCCCACCCCGGCAGGCACGAACGCCCCCGGCGGGAACGGCTCCGGCGGCGCCGGCGCCGGTGGTTCCGGTTCCGGCG
>QGUZ01000579.1 GCA_003242605.1 Actinomycetota bacterium | reverse complement strand
ACAGCACGGCGAACTCCTTCGGCGTCAGCGCGATCTCGGCCTCGCCGCGGCGGCAGCGCAGCCCGGCCGGGTCCACCACCAGGTCGCCGACGGTGATCGCCACCGGGCGCTCCCGGCCGCCGCGCCGCACCAGGGCGCGGAGCCGGGCCAGCAGCACCGCGTACGAGAACGGCTTGCACAGGTAGTCGTCGGCGCCGTTGTCGAGCGCCTCCACCTCGTCGTACTCGCCGTCCTTGGCGGTGAGCATCAGGATCGGGGTCCAGTCGCCGCCGTCGCGCAGCCGCCGGCACACCTCGTAGCCGTTCATCAGCGGCAGCAGCACGTCGAGCACGATCGCGTCGTACCGGTGCTCGCCCGCGAGCCACAGCCCGTCCCGGCCGTTGTGCGCGACGTCGACCGCGAAGCCCTCCTCGGCCAGCCCGTTGCGCAGCAGCTCGGCCAGCCGCACCTCGTCCTCCACCAGCAGCAGGCGCATGGCACCCACCCTGCCGCACCGCGGCTAAAGCCAACCTGAAGATCGTTTCGGCCGGGTTCAGGTTCGCTTCAGCCGCCGGGCGGGAGGCTGCACGCGCAACACCAGCCGCAACAGGAGGAGACATGAAGCGACGTCCCATGGTCATCGCCGGCCTGGCGCTGGCGGTGCTCACCGTGCTCGGCGGCGCCGCCGCCCACGCCGCCGGGCGGTCCCCGGCCCCGAAGACGACCGAGCAGGCGGCGGGGCAGACCGAGGTGCGGGACGGCACGGTCTACCGGAACGGCGAGCGGGCCGGCACCGTGCCCGCGGACGCGCGGCGGGTGGCCGTCACGGACCGGGACGGCAAGACGCCCCGTCGCGGCACCGGCGAGGAGTGCCCGGCGCCCGGCGCGGGCGGACGCGCCGTGGCGACCGTGGAGGTGAAGGACGGCAAGATCTACCGCAACGGCAAGGAGATCGGCCGCGTCCCCGGCGACGGGTCGGGTCCGCTGACCGTGTCGGTGGAGGGCGGCGAGGTCCGCGTGACCGATAAGGCCACCGAGCCGCCGGGGGGCGCCGCGGTCACCCGCGGGACCGGGCGCGGCAAGGGCGCCGGCGGCCCGTCCGTCAGCTGCGTCAAGACCCGCTGACGCGGACGTCTTCCGGGTACGGCCCGACCGGCGGCCGTACCCGGCCGGTGCGCCACCGGCGGGGTGGCCGCGCGCGGCCGGTGGCGTTCCCGGCCAGTGCCGCGTCCGCTGCGCGGGAACCGGGCGGGCGTCCGGCGTGTCCCGGCCAGGGGCCCGGTGCGGCGGGGGCGGCGCACCGGGCGGCTTGCCGGCCGTTACGGCCGAGGCCGGGGACGCGTCACTCGCTCTTCTTGACCGGGAGGTACTCGCCCAGCCACTCGATGATCGCCTCGGTGGCCCGGCTGACGTAGGGGTCCTGGTCGTAGAGCTCGATGTGGTTGTGGGTCTCCACCCAGACCAGCCGCTTCGGGCCGGTGGCGGCGTCGTAGGCGGCCTGGGCGTACTCGGGCAGCAGCGCGGTGTCGGTCGTGCCGTGCACGATCAGCAGCGGGGTCGGCGCGAGCAGCCGCGCGTCGCCGAGCGCGTTGTACACCA
>QGUZ01000325.1 GCA_003242605.1 Actinomycetota bacterium | reverse complement strand
CTCCCGGCGCTGCTGCGCGCCGTGGAGAACGCCGGCCTCGCGATCCGGTCGATCGCCCTCGAGCGGGCCACGCTCGACGACGTGTTCCTCAAGTACACCGGACGCTCGCTGCGCGACGCCGCCTGACCCGGCCCGACGCGACGAAAGGAACGCCCCTCGATGAGGCTCCGCGACACCCTGTTGTTCCTGGGCTACGAGCTCGGGAAGCTGCGCCGCAACCCCGCCTGGCCGCTGCTCGGCCTGATGCAGCCGATCCTCTACCTGGTGCTGTTCGCGCCGCTGCTGCGGGCGATCACCCCGAACGGCACGATGGAGGAGGCGCTGCTCATGTTCACCCCGGCGGCGCTCGTGATGATCGCCCTGTTCAGCACGCTGTTCACCGGCTTCGGCATGATCACCGAGACCCGGAACGGCGTGCTCGAGCGGCTCGCGGTGAGCCGGGCCTGGCGGCCCGCGATCATCCTCGGCCGGGTGATCAGGGACGTGCTCATGCTGATCGTGCAGTCGCTGATCATCCTGGGCGTGGCCGCGCTCATGGGCCTGCGGGTCGGCCTGCCCGAGATCGTGCTCACCCTCGTGCTCATGGCCGCGACCGGCCTGTTCGCCGCCAACCTCTCCTACGGCCTGGCGCTCGCGGTGCGCGACGAGAACGGCATGTCGCAGGTCATCCAGTTCTTCCTGCTCCCGCTCATGCTGCTGTCCGGCCTCATGCTGCCGATCTCGCTCGCCCCCGAGTGGATGCAGACGGTGGCGCAGGTCAACCCGCTCTACCACGCGGTCGAGGCGGGGCGGTCGCTGTTCGCCGGGAACTTCTCCGACGTCTCGATCCCGATCGCGTTCGTCGTCTTCGCGGTGCTGAGCGCGCTCACCCTCACCTGGTCGGTCCGGTCGCTGCGCCGGCTCGCCGGGTAGACCGGAGCATCGGTACCGGGGCGGCCCCGGCACGGGCCGCCCCGGCGTTCGCTACCGGGCGTCCCAGGCGGCGAGGATACGCGCCTCCTTCGCGGCGTCGATCCCCGGCCGGGGTACGGCTCCGCGGTTGGTGGCGGGGGCGTCGGCGAGGCCGCCCGCCTCGCCGAGCCAGGCCCAGGTGTCGCGGACCGTCTCGGCGACCGGGCGGCAGCGCAGCCCGGCGGCGTGGGCCTTCTCGGTGGACAGCCGGAACACCCCGGCGAAGGCGGGCTGGTCCGGCGCCCACAGCGGCAGCTCGTTCCACGGGGCGACCCCCTGCTCGAGCAGGAAGCGGTCGTTCAGCCACACCGGCTCGGCGTCGGCCCCGGTGACCCGGGCGCACTCGGCGAGCAGCTCGCCGAAGGTGGTGACGCCGGGCCGCGAGCTGACCAGGAACCGGTCGCCGGTGCCCCGCTCGGCCCGGTCCAGCAGGAAGGCCGCCACGTCGCGGACGTCGATGAACTGGAGCGGGCGGCCGGGGTCGCCCGGCGCGACGAACCGGCCGCCGCGCCGTACCCGGTTCAGCCAGGTGGGCAGCCGCCCGACGTTCTCGTACGGGCCGAGGATCACGCCGGGCGCGAGGATCAGCTTCTCACCGGCGAACCAGCGCTCGACGGCGCGCTCGCTGCCCGCCTTGAACGTCTCGTAGGTCCCCTCGCCGGGGCCCGCGTCCGGAGAGCCCTCGTGCAGCGGCGAGTCCTCGTCGACCGGCCGCTCGGGAAAGCCCCGGATCGCGCTCACGCTGGAGACATAGGCGTACATGGCGGCCTTCCCGGACAGCGCCCGGGCCGATTCGGCGACGACCCGCGGCACCAGCCCGAACACGTCCACCACGACGTCCCAGGTCCGGCCGTCGGCCAGCCGCTCCAGGTCGGCCCGCACCTCCCGGTCGCCGCGCACCGTCTCCACGCCCGGCACGTCGGCCGCGCTCCTGCCCCGGTTGAACGTCGTCACCTCGTGGCCGCGCCGCAGCGCCTCCTCGACGATCGCCCGCCCGAGGAACACCGTGCCCCCGATCACCAAGATCTTCATGACCTCACGCTATGCGCCCCGCCGGGGGAGTGGGTTCCGCCGTCGGCGAAGACGTCCCGGCCGCGCTCCGGCGCGTCCCGGCCGAGGACCTCCACCCGCGCCGAGGCGACGTCGAAGTACAGCCCCACCAGCTCGAGCCGGCCCTCGGCGACGAGCCGGGCCACCGCCGGGTAGGTCATGAGGTTGTCCAGCTGCTGCAGCACGTTCACCCGGCAGAGGCGGTCGAGCTCGTCCGGCGTCCGCGGCGCCCCGTCCCCGGCCGGTGGAGCGTTCCCGTCGCCGAGGCCGGCCCGCAGCCGGGCGACGCTGGAGTCGCCGTGCCGCAGCCACCGGGCCAGGCTCGGGGTGGTCTCCGCGTCCGTGCCCGCGTCGAGCAGCGCCGACATCGCCCCGCACGCGGAGTGCCCGCAGACGGTGATCGTGCGCACGTCGAGCACCGCGGTGGCGTACTCGATCGCCGCGGCGACCGAGTCGTCCGGCGGGGCGAGCCCGTGCGGCGGCACGAGGTTGCCCACGTTCCGCACGGTGAACAGGTCCCCCGGCCCGCTCGCCGTGATGAGCGAGGGCACCACCTGCGAGTCGGCGCAGGTGATGAACAGGTGGGTGGGATTCTGCCCGGCCGCGAGCCGGGCGAGCACCGGCCGCACCAGCGGGGCCGCGCGCCGGTGGAACTCCCGGGTGCCCGCCACGAGCCGCCGCGTCGCCCCGTGCCCGCGGACGTGGGGCTGCCGCGCGCACCGGCCGCTCCGGCGCGCCGACCAGGGCAGCCACCAGTGGTGCGGCGGGTGCGGGACCGACCGGACCGGCGCCGCGCGCACCCCGCGCACGGCAGTGGCGTACCACTCGCCGTGCGGCTCGTCGATCTCCACGGCACCGCCGCCGCGCTCGTGCCCCCGCCGCCACTCCCGCAGCGTCTCGAACGCGGCGTGGTCCATGAAGTCCACGTCGAGCACCACGTCCACCGGCGCCCGGGCGGGCACCGCGCGCAGCGCCTCGACCAGCCGGGGCACGCCGAGGAAGGTGAGCGACCCGCTCACCGCCACCCGCCAGCGGCCGTCCGGCTCGCACGTCACCGCGACCGAGACCCGCGCCAGCCGCCGCAGCGCCTGCAGCGCGGCAAGGCCGAGGCCGAGCAGCACCCCCTCGGCGAGGCCGACCAGCACCACGCCGCCCATCGTGGCCAGGTACACCGGGATCTCGCCGTGCCCGTGCAGGTTCCGCACGTGGCCCACGTTCACCATCTGCACCCCGATCGACACCAGCAGGGCGGCCAGCGCCTCCATCGGGATGAGCGAGATCGCCCCGCCGAACGCGACCGCGAAGACCAGCACCCACACCCCGTGCAGGATCGCGGAGGCGCGGCTGCGCGCCCCGGCCCGCGCGTTCGCGGTGCTGCGGACGATCACCCCGGCGATCGGCAGGCCGCCGAGCAGGCCGGAGACGACGTTCCCCGCGCCCTGGCCGATCAGCTCCCGGTCGAGGTCGCCGCGCGGCCCGTCGTGCAGCCGGTCGACGGCGACCGAGCACAGCAGCGACTCCGCGCCCGCGAGCACCGCGACGAGCAGCACGGCGCCCGCGACCCCGTGCCAGTCGCCCTCCGGCCACACCGGCGCCGACCAGCCGCCGAGGCCGGACAGGTCGACGTGGGTGACCTCCCAGCCGGCGAGGTGCGCCACCACCGCGGCGATCAGCAGGGCGGCAAGCGGCGCGGGCACCGCGCGCAGCCGGGGCAGCCGCGGCCAGACGACGAGCACGGTGACGGTGAGCACGCCCACCGCGACCGCGTGCCCGTGGTTGTCGAGGATCTGTGCGGGGAGCTCCTTAAGGTTCTCCACCGCCGACGACTGCGGGCTGCCGCCGAGCACGATGTGCAGCTGGGCGAGGGCGATCACCACGCCCACGCCGGCGAGCATGCCGTGCACCACGGCGGGGGAGACCGCGAGCGCCGCCCGCGCCACCCGCAGCAGCCCGAACGCGAGCTGCAGCGCCCCCGCCAGCAGCGTGATCATGCAGGTGGCCCGCCACCCGTAGGCCTGCACCAGCTCGGCGACGACGAGCGACAGCCCCGCCGCCGGCCCGCTCACCTGGAGCGCCGAGCCGCCCAGCGCCCCGGCGACCACGCCGCCCACCACCGCGGCGATCAGCCCGGCGACGAGCGGCGCCCCGGAGGCGACGGCGATGCCCAGGGAGAGCGGCACCGCCACGAGGAAGACCACGAGCGAAGCCGGAACATCATGCCGCAAAACAGACCGAAAACCACTAAATGTAGTATTTTTACTACTCTGTGTATTCGTCATGAGGCCGACCCTACGGCAGGCGACCGCTCCCGTCATGAGCAATCGGTGAAATTACGTTTACGCAGTGCGAGTGGGTGCGTTTCCGGATGTCCGCAGCTCCCGGGCCACGGCCCGCGCCGCCCCGGAGACCGGCGGCCGCGTCGGGCGCGCCGTACCGCGCGCCTGGCGAGTGGCCCGCGGATGGCGGGGAGCGGTACGGAGACGGTGCGGCCGGCGAGCGATGAGCCCCGCCGCGGACCCGCGGACGCGTCCGGGGCGGCGGCCCGCCGGGAATGCCGGTGCGGCGCCGTGGCCGGGGCGCGGACCGGACCGTGGCACGCGGTGGGCCCGGCCCACCTGGCCCGGTGCGCCGGGAGCACGGCAACGCCCGTCCCCGGCCGCCGTGGCGCGGGCACACGGCGGCCGGGGACGGGCCGGATGCGCTCGGGAAAAGGTACGGCCCGGCGCCGGGCGCGGGGCCGGTTCGGTCAGCGGTAGTAGTCGGGGTAGTCGGGATCGGGGGCGCGGTGCGCGCCGCGGCGGCCGCGCGGCTTGGCGCGCTTCGCGTCCGGGGCGGCGTCGCCGGACGGCTCGGTGTAGGACGGCAGACCGGCCCGGGGCTCGCCCTCGGGCCAGGCGAGCGGGGCGGACGGGGAGCCGCCGCCGCCCAGCGTGTAGGAGGGGCCGGACAGCAGGTCCTCGCCCCCGGGCTTCGCCGAGCCGGTCACGGTGTCGGCGTCGTCGATCGTGGCCCAGCCCGGGCTCACCTCGTAGGAGGACCCCGCCGAGCCCACGGAGCCGCCGGGACGGTACCCCTCCCGGAAGGAGGTCTGGTAGCCCGAGGTCGCCCAGGTCTCCCGGGACGAGGAGGCCGGCGGCGGGTCGTCGTCGAGCACGTCCCGCACCGCGGGCCAGCCGCCGTGCGGGGTCGGCGGCGAGGAGGCCGCCGCGGGCGGCGGCGGAGAGCCCGCTGCGGGGGTCGCCGCCCCGGACGCCGACGGCAGCGAGTACAGGCCGGGCTTCGGCGGCTGCGCCCCGCCCGCGCTCGCCGGGGCGGCGTGGCGGCCCTGCCTGGCCGGCGGATCCGGCATGAGACCGGCGGGGGTGGCCGACGCCGGCGGCATCGCGGGGAACGGCTCGCTCGGCGAGCGCCGCGGCTCGGGCGTGGCGGCCGGGGTTGGCGGGAACGAGCCGCTCGACACCCGCGTGGCGGGGAAGGCGCCGGACGTGCGCGCCGCCTCGGCCGCGCGCGCGGCGGCGGCGCGGCCCTCCCG
>QGUZ01000578.1 GCA_003242605.1 Actinomycetota bacterium | reverse complement strand
CCTTTTGGTCGGGGTCCGCGAGATAGGGGCGGAGCCGGTCGAGGGTGGGCTGCTCCTCGGCGAGCCGGTTGAGCTCGAGGATGCGCGGCGACCGGCCGACCGCGGTCCGCTCGGTGCGGCGCGCCGTGACCCGGGTGGCGGCGGCGGGCGTGTGCACCGCGATCACCTCGACCTCGCCGGGCACCGGGTCGAACCCGGGCACCGGCACCAGGTACGGCTCGACCGGCCGCTTGACGAACTCGATCGCGCCGTCCGGGCGGCGCCGCACGTTGAGGTGGAACAGCCAGTTGGCGTCGTCCCGCTCGGGCAGGTCGGCCCGCTCGTGGTAGAGGCCCCACCGGCTCTCGGCCCGCACCAGCGAGGACCGGGCGGCGAGCTCGGCGCAGTCGCGGATGAAGTCCACCTCGGCGCAGCGCATCAGCTCGTGCGGGGTGCGCGCCCCCATCGCCGCGATCTCGCCGCGCATGCGCTCGAACGTCTCCAGCGCGATCTCCAGCTTGGCGGCGGTCTTCGGCGGGGCGACGTAGTCGTTGACGAACCGGCGCAGCTTGTACTCGACCTGCTGCTGCGGCGGCCCGTCCGGGTTGCGCAGCGGCCGGTAGATCAGCTCGTGCGCGGCGGCGATCTGGTCCTCGGGCAGCCCGTCGGCGGGCCCGGCGTGGTGGGCCGCGGCGTGCGCGCCGGCCAGGTCGCCGTACACGAACGCGCCGATCATGTAGTTGTGCGGCACGCAGGCCAGGTCGCCCGCGGCGTACAGGCCGGGGACCGTGGTGGCGCCGTTCTCGTCCACCCACACGCCCGAGGCCGAGTGGCCGCCGCACAGCCCGATCTCGGAGATGTGCATCTCCACGTCGTGGGTGCGGTAGTCGTGGCCGCGCCCGGCGTGGAACGTGCCCCGGGTGGGCCGCTCGGTGGTGTGCAGGATGTTCTCCAGCGCCCGGATCGTCTCCTCGGGCAGGTGGGTGGTCTTGAGGTAGATCGGCCCGCGGGCGGAGGCGATCTCCCGGGCCACCTCGGCCATCATGTGGCCGGACCAGTAGTCGCAGTCGACGAACCGTTCGCCGCGGTTGTTCACCTGGTAGCCGCCGAACGGGTTGGCCACGTACGCGCAGGCCGGGCCGTTGTAGTCCTTGATCAGCGGGTTGATCTGGAAGCACTCGATGCCGGACAGCTCGGCCCCGGCGTGGAACGCCATCGCGTAGCCGTCCCCGGCGTTCGCCGGGTTCTCGTACGTGCCGTAGAGGTAGCCGCTCGCGGGCAGGCCGAGCCGGCCGCACGCGCCGGTGGCGAGGATCACCGCGCCCGCCGATACCGTGACGAACCGCCCGGACCGGGTGTCGAACCCGGCCGCGCCGACCGCCCGGCCGCCCGAGGTGAGCACGCGCACCGGCATCACCCGGTTCTCGATGCGCACCTTCTCGCGGATGTCGCGGCGGCGCAGCACCCGGTAGAGCACCTTCTTGACGTCCTTGCCCTCCGGCATCGGCAGCACGTAGCTGCCCGAGCGGTGCACCCGGCGCACCGCGTACTCGCCGTACTCGTCCTTCTCGAACTTGACGCCGTAGCCCTCGAGCCGCCGGAC
>QGUZ01000577.1 GCA_003242605.1 Actinomycetota bacterium | reverse complement strand
TAGTTAAGCCTTCCTGCGCCGATGGTACTGCACCTTGGCGGGTGTGGGAGAGTAGGTCGCTGCCGGACGGCTTTTTGTGGGGGCCCCTGGTCTTTGTGGCTGGGGGCCTTCGCATTTTTCCAGGCATTTTCTGTGCGGTTTCGGGCCCGTTTGCGGCCGCGGCCGCACGATGCGTTGTGGCGTACGGCCCCGGGGTTTCCCGGGGCTTTTTCTTTTGGCCCGGTGGACGCCGCCCCGGGCGTCTCGGGCACCGGGAGGGGCCGGGCCGCGGATCGGACTCGGGGCTGGTCAGGGCATGCCCGCGAACAAGAGTGGTCACGAGCGTCGGTAGGCTTCAAGCGTGGAATATCGTGCGGTTGAGCAGGCCATCCTGGAACGAGGCGTGGAGTGGAAGTTCGAACCCACGCTTGAGCGGATCAGTGCGCTGATGGATCTGCTTGGGTCGCCCCAGCGCTCCTGTCCGGTCATCCACATCGCCGGCACCAACGGCAAGACGAGCACGGCTCGGATGATCGAGGCCTTGCTCCGGGAGCGGAACCTCCGGGTCGGCCGGTACACCAGCCCGCACCTACGTTCCATGCGGGAGCGCATCTGCGTGGACGGCGTCCCGCTCTCGGAGGAACGCTTCACCGAGATCTACGCGGACATCCTCCCTTACGTCGAGATGATCGACGCCAAGGGCGTGCGGATCTCGTTCTTCGAGATCCTCACCGCGATGGCCTTCGCCGCCTTCGCGGACGCGCCGGTCGACGTCGTCGTGCTCGAGACCGGGATGGGCGGAACCTTCGACGCGACCAACGTCGCCGACGGCACGGTCTCGGTGGTGACCCCCATCTCGCTCGACCATACCGACTACCTCGGCCCCGACCTCCGCTCTATCGCCGGTGAGAAGGCGGGGATCATCAAGCCCGGCGGCGTCGCCGTACTCGCCCAGCAGGAGCTGCCCGCGGCCGAGGTGCTGATGCGCCGCGTCGCCGAGACCGGGGTCACGGTCGCCCGGGAGGGCATGGAGTTCGGCGTGCAGTACCGGGAGCTCGCGGTCGGCGGCCAGCTGCTGCGCCTCCAGGGCCTGAAGGGCGTCTACCACGACGTCTTCCTCCCCCTGTACGGCGAGCACCAGGCGAGCAACGCGGCCTGCGCCCTGGCGGCCGTGGAGACGCTGGCCGGGACAACCGGGGAGCCGCTCGACGAGGACCTGGTCCGGCAGGCGTTCGCGAGCGTGAAGTCGCCCGGCCGCCTCGAGGTGGTCAAGCGGGGCCCGACCGTGCTGGTCGACGCCGCGCACAACATCGCCGGCATGGAGGCGAGCATCCGCGCGCTCACCGAGTCCTTCGCCTTCGACCGGCTGATCGGCGTGGTGGCGATGATGGCCGACAAGGACGTCCCGGCCATGCTCGGCGCCCTGGAGCCGGTGCTCACCGAGGTCGTGGTGACCCGCAACTCGTCGCCGCGCTCCATGGACGTCGACCGGCTCGCCGAGCTGGCCCGCGAGGTGTTCGGCCCCGAGCGGGTGCACGAGGTGCCGCGGCTCGACGACGCCATCGACAAGGCCATCGCCCTCGCGGATCAGGGCGGCGACCTGGG
>QGUZ01000324.1 GCA_003242605.1 Actinomycetota bacterium | reverse complement strand
GGGAGCGCCCCGGCGGCGGAGAGAGCCGAGGGCGGCGCCGCGGCGCATGCCGCCACGACCGCCGCGGCGGAGGCCCCGGGAACGGAGGCGGACGACGACCTCGCCGAGGCACGGCGGCGGCACCGCAAGGGCAGGCCGCCCCGGCGGACCCGGCCGCCGCAGCGGCGCGGCACGGTCCCGCCGGTCACGATCCGGGCCGTGCCCGCCCCCGACCCGGCCGAGGCGACCAACCCGGCCGCGCCCGCCGTACCCGACCCCGCCGTCCGCCGGTTCCCCGAGCCCAAGGTGCGCCGGGTGGAGGCGGTGGTCGGCCGCGACACCTCCGGCGGCTGGCGGCGGCTCGCCCAGGTGGTGGTCGGCATGGGCACCGGCCGCACCGACGGCAGTGAGATCGACGAGGCCCGCGCCCGGTCGGCGATCAGCACGAGCAAGCGCATCGTCGTGCTCGGCTGCACCGGCGGCGCCGGGCAGACCACGACCGCGCTCATGCTCGGCCACACCCTCGCC
The DNA here is from genome assembly GCA_003242605.1 of Actinomycetota bacterium. Lineage (GTDB taxonomy): Bacteria > Actinomycetota > Actinomycetes > Streptosporangiales > Streptosporangiaceae > Thermopolyspora. Next base: position 5,082 of record QGUZ01000324.1, on the reverse strand, counting down.
ACCTACCGCGAGGACCGGGTGCTCGCCGTCGACGCCAACACCGGCCCGCGCACCCTGTCGCACATGATCGCGGCCGAGTCGCCGGAGACGCTCACCTCGCTGCTCGAGGGCCTCGACGAGGTGAGCGGCTACCTGAGCATGCGCGCCTACACCACCCGCTGCGCCTCCGGCCTGGAGGTGATCGCCGCGGACACCGACGAGCGCGCCACGCAGCGGCTCGCCGACCGCTCGGTCCTGTCCGACCAGCGGCTCGCCGAGGCGATCCGCATGCTCGACCGGCACTACAAGCTGATCCTGATCGACCCGGCCGCGGCGGTGGCCGCCCGCGTCCTGCCGTACGCCGACCAGCTGATCCTGGTCGCCCCGGCGAGCGCGGACGCGCCGGACGCGATCGCGATGACCTACGACTGGCTCGACGGCCACGGCTGCACCCACCTGCGCCGCCGCGCCGTGCTCGTGGTGAACGGCGTGAGCCGCCGCAGCCTGGCGGACGTCGAGCAGGCCGAGAGCGTGGCGAGCGGCAGGTGCCGGGCGATCGTGCGGGTGCCGTGGGACGAGGAGCTCGCCCCCGGCGGCACCGAACCGCTCGAGCTCGGCCACCTGCGCACCGCGACCCGGCGCGCGTACGTGGCGCTCGCCGGCGTGGTGGCGAGCGGGCTCGGCGCGGAGCGGCCGCGGGACCGCGCGGCGCGGGCGGCGAACGAGGACCGATGAACCGGCGAGAGAAGTGGTGAACCGGTGACCAGGGCGTCGAGGGCACGAAGCAGGCTGGCCGTACGCTATTTCGACGACCGGATCCTCCTCACCGACACGGCGGCCTGGGCGTACTTCCGGCTGCCGACGGTCAGCTACGAGTTCATCACCGCCGAGGAGCGCGAGGCGCTCGCGAACAACATCACGATCGCGCTCGCGGCGATCCGCATGCCGGACGCCGAGGTGCACCTGCGGGTGGCGCACCGCGCCTACCCCGCCGCCGAGTGGGCGATGCAGCTCAACGAGACCTCCGACCAGGGGCCGGGCTGGCACGAGTACCTCGAGGAGATGTACCGCCACGTCTGGGCGAAGGACTTCTGGACCAAGGAGGTCTACCTCGGGGTACGGCTCGGCCAGCGCGGCGCCCAGCTCGGCACCGGCTTCCTCGCCCAGCTGCTGGGCGCGTACCGGCGCAGCGAGAAGGTCCTCGGCCTGGAGGACGACCACGTGCCGGAGCGGGAGATCGCCCGGTGGACCGACGCGGCCGAGCGCCTCGGCCGCGCCCTCGCCTCCAGCGCGCTGCAGGCCCGGCACGCCACCGCCACCGAGATCGCCTGGCTGTTCCAGCACGCGGTGCACGGCTCGATCGGCGACCCGCCGCCCCCGGCGTCGAAGTCGCGCGGCTGGGGCCGCGGCGAGATCGAGATGCTCGTCGAGGGCCAGATCCACAACGGCCGGTCGATGCTCTGCGTCGAGCAGCCCGCCGGCGCGTCGTACGTGGCGCACCTGTCGTTCGCCCGGTTCCCCGACCTGATGCCGTTCCCGGACGGCGAGCCGTGGCTGCACTACGCCGACCAGCTGCCGTTCCCGGTCGAGGTGTCGAGCCGGATGCGGCTCGTGCCGCCGGTCCGGGCGAGCCGGGACGTGGCCCGCAAGCTCGCGCACGCCCGGGACATGGACATCCACATCCGGGAGGCGGGCGCCGAGGCGCCGCTCGCGCTCGCCGAGCAGATCGACGCCGCCCGCATGCTCGAGCACGGCATCACCAAGGAGCGGCTGCCGTTCGTGTACGGCTGGCACCGGCTGATCGTGTCCGCGCCCACCGAGGAGATCTGCCGCCAGCGCATCGAGGCGGTGATCGAGCACTACCGCGACATGGGCATCGACGTGGTGAACTCCACCGGCGACCAGTGGTCGCTGTTCTGCGAGTCGCTGCCCGGCGACCGGGTGCGGGTGAACGCCTACGCCCAGCGGCAGCCGCTGCGCACGATCGCGGGCGGCATGGCCACGGCCACGGTGGAGCTCGGCGACCGGCCCGAGGAGGGCGGCTGGGTCGGGCCGTACATCGGGGAGACGCTCGGCCGGGCGCGGTCGATCGTGCACTTCGACCCGCTCGTCGCGGCGGTGCGCAACCGCCCCACGGCCATCGCGATCACCGGCGAGCCGGGCGGGGGTAAGACGACTCTGGCCCTGCTCCTCATCTATCAAATGGCGCTCCGGGGTGTCACCATCGCGGTGATCGACCCGAAAGGAGACGCCGAGTCGCTCGTGCAGCTGCTGCAGAGGCGTGGCCGCAAGGCGCGCGTCGTCCCGCTGGGGTCGGCCGCGCCGGGCCTGCTCGACCCGTTCTCCTTCGGCGACGATCTCGCCACGAAGAAGACGATGGCGACCGAGACGCTGCGGCTGCTGCTGCCGCGCATGTCCGAGGAGCGCGAGTCGGCGATGATCCAGGCGGTGGCCGCGGTGGCGAACGGCCCGTCGCCGTCGCTCGGCAAGGTCGTCGAGTACCTGGAGCGGGCCGACGACCCGGCGTCGCGGAACCTCGGCGCGGTGCTGCGCTCGATGTCCGAGATGCACCTCGCCCGGCTGTGCTTCGACCCGTCGGGCGGGGAGCGGTTCGAGACCGCCGGGTGGACCACGGTGTTCACCCTCGGCGGGCTCACCCTGCCGGACGTCACCACCAACCGCGACGACTACTCCTACGAGCAGCGGCTGTCGGTCGCGCTGCTCTACCTGGTCGCGCAGTTCGCCCGCGGGCTGATGAACGGCCTCGACCGGCGGCTGCCCAAGGCGATCTTCCTCGACGAGGCGTGGGCGATCACCTCCACGCCGGAGGGCGCCAAGCTCGTGCCCGAGGTGAGCCGCATGGGCCGGTCCCGCAACACCGCGCTCGTGCTCGTCTCGCAGAACGCCGGCGACCTGCTCAACGAGCAGGTGACGAACTGCCTGTCGTCGGTGTTCGCGTTCCGCTCCACCGAGCGGGTCGAGGTGGAGAACGTGATGGCGCTGCTCGGCGTGGAGCCGACCGAGGAGCACAAGGCCGTGCTGCGCTCGCTCGGCAACGGTGAGTGCATCTTCCGGGACCTCGACGGCCGGGCCGGCCGGATCGGGGTCGACCTGATCTCCGAGGAGCTGCTGCGGTGGCTCGACACGAATCCGACGCATGACAGGCCCGTCGGCGACGACCACGACGGCGTGGACGCTCGCCCCGACGGCGTGCAAGGCGGGGGCACCGGCGGTTCGGGGGCGGTGACGCAGGAGGTGCGGTCATGAGGGTTCCCGTACGGGAACGGCGAAACCGGGTGGGCGGCACGGCGGGCACCGCGGCGCGGGCGCGCGAACCGGTGCGGCGGCGCCGGCGGCTGGTGCGGCGGATCGCGCTCGCGCTCGCCGCGACGATCGGCCTCGCGCTCGCCCCGCTCGCCTTCCCCAACGCGGCGGCGGTCGCCGCGCCATGCGACATGTCCGGCGACCTCACCCCGGCGGTCGTCGGCAGCGGCGTGGACGGCCTGATCAAGCCGCCCCCGGAGACGATCGCCGCCCCGCAGCCCGAGGGCGGCGCCGGCGACCCGTCGGGCACCGGGCCGCAGCAGGGCTCGGCCGGCCGTCCCGAGCCGAAGACCAACTACGAGCGGTACGGCATGGCCGGCCAGTTCTGGCACACCTACGACCTCGGCTGCACCGACATGGGCGCGGTGCTCGGCAACGCCTGGGCCAACACGATCTTCTCCACCGCGAAGGCGCTCAACCGGCTCACCATCACCACCTACCAGGCCGCCGCCACCGAGGGGCCGCTGCGGGCGATCAAGGACGTGGTGGACGACATCGTCACCAACCTCGCCGACGCCCTCTACTGGCCGTACCTGCGGGTGATCGTCATCCTCGGCGCGATCTGGCTCGCCTGGTACGGCCTGATCCGCAAGCGGGCCACGGTCACCACCGAGGGCGTCATCTGGATGGTGTGCGCGGTCACCGTCGCGGTGTGGTTCTTCAGCCGCCCCGGGGACTTCACCGGTCTCGGCGCCACGGTCACCGACAAGACCGGTGAGGTGGTCACCGCCGCGTTCGCCGACCTGCCCGGCGCCGCGGGCTCCTCCTGCCTGCCGCTGAAGGGCCAGGACGGGCCGGACGCGGTGCCCGCGTCCTACGACGGCGTGCCCGTGGTGGACCGCAACGCCGACCAGCTGTGGTCGACGTTCGTGTGCAAGCCGTGGCTGATGGGCGTGTTCGGCACCGCCGACCCGACGACCACCCAGGTGAAGACGCTCGGCGCGAAGCTGCTCGACATTCAGGCGATCGACGTGCAGGAGCAGGGCGCCCAGCCGCAGAACTCCTCCGCGCACCAGGCCCGGTACGTCGAGGAAGTCGTCACCCCGATGCGGAACACCCCGACGTTCTTCCTGTTCCAGGGCAAGGACTGGACGGCGCGGCTCGGCATCGCGTTCGGCGCGCTCGTCGCCGCGGTGGTCGCGGGGCTGCTGATCTTCCTCGTCGCGGTGTCGCTGCTCGTCCTCAAGATCGGCTTCTTGATCCTGCTCATCCTCGGGCCGGTCTTCCTGCTCATCGGCGTGCACCCGGGCTCCGGGCGGATCATCGCGATGCGCTGGCTGGAGATGCTCATCGGCACGCTGCTGCGCCAGGCCCTGCTCGCGCTGCTGCTCGGCCTGCTCGTGTACGGCTACGCGCTGATCATGTCCACCGGGCTGCCGTGGGGCATGCAGATCACGTTCATGGCGCTGCTCACCATCGCCACGTTCTTCTACCGGCGGCCGTTCCAGCACCTGTTCGCCTCGATGGACGGGCACACGATCACCACGCGGGTGCTCGGCGAGGCGGCCACCGCCCCGACCCTGTCGCGGGCCGCGGCGGTGCTGCCGCCGGTCATGGGCTACCGGGTGGGCCGGTGGACGCTGCGCCGCGCCGAGCCGGTCATCTCGGCGGCCGCGCGCGGCCACGCGGCCGGTGGGGCCGCGGCCGCGGCCTCCGGCGTGGCCCAGGGCCGGGTGCGCGCCGAGGAGGGCGCGGCCGGGGTCCGGGTGGCCGAGGGCGGCCGGCCCGCGCCGCTGGAGACCGAGGGCGCCGGGCGGCGCCGGCTCGCCGGCGCGGCGC
>QGUZ01000041.1 GCA_003242605.1 Actinomycetota bacterium | reverse complement strand
CGTTCTTCGCCGGGTCGGTGAGCGGGTCGTTGATCTCGATCACGTCGAGACCCTTGGTGATGTCGCTCGAGTAGATGTAGCCGTTGTAGTAGTAGGCCGACCAGGAGCCGCCGAGGTCGCCCTCGGAGGCCGCGATCGGGCCGCGCTCGAAGTAGCCGATCTCCTTCGGGTTCGCCGCGTCGGTGAAGTCGATCACGGACACGCCGCCCTGGTACCAGGCCTGCACCACGATGGTCTTGCCGGGCACCGGGATCAGCGACCCGTTGTGCGCCACGCAGTTCTCCCGCGGCGTCTGCTCCCGCGGGATCTTGAAGAAGCCACGCCGGACCAGCTTGCGGTCCTCGGTGATCTCGTAGATCGCGTTCGCGCCGCGGGTCGGGCCGGTCTTGCTGTCGCAGGTGGGCGCGATGCCGCCGCCGAGCTCGTCGCCGAAGATGACGTGCCGGGCGTCGTTGTCGAAGATCGCCCAGTGCCAGATGGAGAAGTTCTCGGTGTCGCTGACCTCCTGCAGCACCTTCGGCCGCACCGGGTCGGAGATGTCCATGAGGATGCCGTTGCCGAGGCAGGCGCCCGCGGCGAGGTTCTTCTCCGGGTAGACCGTGATGTCGTGGCAGCCGGAGGTCTCGACGGCGTCCTCGCCGCCCTCGCCCTCGGCGAGCCCGCCGTCCGGGAAGAGCACCGGCTGGGCCACCACCTTCGCCTTCTCCGGGTCGTCGAGCGGCACCTCGACGATCGCGATGCTGTCGTGCGGCGGCTTGCAGTTCGCCGCCTCCGGCATCGGCCCGTACGAGGACACGTACAGGTAGACCTTGCCGGAGTCGTCGCCCTTGCCCGGCACGAGCGTGTGTGTGTGCGAGCCGCACTTGGTGGCGACCGACTTGACGTACCTGGGGTTCGCCTTGTCGCTGATGTCGAAGATCCGGATGCCCTCCCAGCCGTTGGTGACGTCGCCGGGCCGGCTCTCGCAGGAGTCGTCGGAGCGCGGATCGTCGACCGAGACGAACAGCAGGTTCCCGGCCACCGAGACGTCGTTCTGCCCGCCGGGGCAGAGCACCCGCGACACCACCTTCGGGTTGGTGGGGTCGCTGATGTCGTGGATGGTGAAGCCCTCGTAGTTGCCGGTGATGGCGTAGTCACCCTGGAAGGCGAGGTCGGTGCCCCACGCCTGCCGAAGGTTGAACGGCGCCTCCAGCGGCACGTTCGCCACGAGCCGCATGTTCGCGCTGTGGCCGATCTCGCCCGTGCCGAGCGCGGTGCCCGACACACCCACCCCGGTGCCCGGCGCGGTGGCCTCGGGCGTCGCGGCCGCGCTGGTTTGTCCCCCGTCCGTCACGCTCGGCTGCGCGGAGGGCCCGGGGTCGGCCGTGCCGCCCCCGCAGCCCGCCAGGGCCACCATCCCCACGCTCAGCAGCGCAGCCGCGCCGGTCCGCCAGCTTCTCAACAGGACCCCCTGTCCCTCGGCAACATGCCCCAGTATGGAAGCTATGTCGGCTTGGCGTGCGGTGGGCGTGGTTTTCGTAACGATGACCGTGATGTTGGGATCGGCCGGGTGCACCGGAGATCCGGAGCCGGACCGCGGCCACCGCGTGGCGGGCACCGACGCCCCCGTGATCGTCCCGGGCCGGCCTGGGGAGGCCGGCCGTACCGCGCGGCCGGGGGAGAGCCTCGGGCCCGGGGAGTCGCACCCGTCGGCCGCCGACGTCGTGTTCGCCGAGGGGATGATCCCCCACCACCGCCAGGCCCTCGAGATGGCCGGCCTCGTGCCGGAGCGGGCCGCGGACGCCGCGGTGAAGGCCCTGGCGGCCCGGATCGCGGCCGCCCAGGAGCCGGAGGTGCGGACGATGGCGGCGTGGCTGCGCGCCCTCGGCCGCGAGGTCCCCACCGGCCACTCACACGCCGGCGCGTCCCCCGGGGCGTACGGCATGGCGACGCCGGAGCAGCTCAACCGGCTGCGGCGGGCGCGCGGCAGGGAGTTCGACGTGCTCTTCCTGCGCCTGATGATCACCCATCACGAGGGCGCGGTGCGCATGTCCGGCGAGGAGCTGCGCGCGGGCACCGACCGCACGATGCTCGCGATGGCGCAGGACATCATGGACGGCCAGCGGATCGAGATCAACCGCATGCGCGACCTGCTGGCGAAGATCACCCGCTAGCCGGGGGAGGGGCGGCCGGAGGCCGCCGCGAGGCCGTACGAGCGCGCACGGAGCCCGATCGGGCCCCGGGGCGACCGAGGGTACGGGGGAGGGGTCGTCAAGAGCTCCACAGCATGTTGGAGAGCTCCGCGTCGAGGTCCATGAAGCTCGACTCCCGGCCCGCCGGCACGATCTCGTAGGTGCGGTGCAGGAACTCGGTGAGCGGCGCCAGCGGCACCTCGAACAGCGCCTGCCCGAACGGCGAGGTCAGGCTGATGTTGAGGGTGCGCTCCCCGTCGGAGCGGGCCGGCCACACCTGCACGTCCCCGTCCCCGACGCGGCGCACGATGCCCACCGTCAGGAGCTCGCGCGCGAAGATCCACTCGACCGGCTCGTCGTTGCCCACGTGGAAGGCCATGCGGATGGCGTACGGGTCCGCCGACGTGTAGCTCAGCCCGGCGAGCAGGGGGACGGTGGCGCGATCGGGGACCACAAGCCGAAGGACCAGCTCGGCGGAGACGGTGGTGCTGTTCATCGTCAGCCAAACCTTTTCGTCGTCGGGTCCCCAGGGGCGGGGCTTGCTGTGCTCCAACGGACCTCGTCCAGAGCCCATGACATCAGAACGAAGACACCTCCAGGAAGGATTCCGCTCGAGACCCCTCGTGTAACGCTCCTCACTGCGCGACAACTAGGGCTCTACCTGCGCAAACATGGACAGATCGCCGCTCGTTTGCCCAGCCTTTGCGTCTCCTGTCGCCCCTCCTCGTCGAGGTGTCGCGTCCCGTGGTCCCGGCCACGTGTTCCGGTCGAGTATGGAGTATGACGATGCTATGCCACCAGAGGCCTCCGCAGTGGGTCTCCGGGCAACCTTTCCTCACGCGTCGCGGATCTCTCCCCCCCGATCGGCCGCCGTCCCGGCCCCGCGGGCGCTCGACCGCACTCTCCCCCCGGGTTCGTTTCGCAATCACCCCCGAGAGTGCGGTATGGTTTTAGCCGTCGGAACCGCACGGGACCGACGCACACGGGCGATTAGCTCAGCGGGAGAGCGCTTCGTTCACACCGAAGAGGTCACTGGTTCGATCCCAGTATCGCCCACCAGCTCACAGCCACCTGCGACCACCGCAGGTGGCCTTTTTGATCTTGGCGCAGCGGCAAGTGCGGCAACGTCGGCGGCTCAGGATCGAGCCGAGCCGCCCGGCGGCCGCCGGGTCTCGCTGCGACGGGGCGCGGGTGCAGACCCCGCGTGACCTTGATCCCGATGCACACGCGGGTGGGCGGCCGGCGCGGCCGCCGGTGAGGCGCAGGTGTGCCGCGTGCATGGGTTGTGATCTTGGCCACACTGCGCGTCGGCACCGGCTCCCAGCCGGCCACGCCCGCTGAGGCGGCGGAGGAACCGCCGCCGCGACCGCGGGCGACGCGGTGGCGACTTGCGCAGCCGATCCGGTCCGGGTGTGTAACCGGCGATCACCCGTGGGCGGGCGGGGCCCTCGGTGAACGGCATGGCCGGGTCGTCGGCGGGACCACGAGCGATCGCCGGAATCGCCCCGTGCGCTACGCCCGCGCCGCGCCCGGGTCGGGCTCGCCCGGCTTCGGCTTCTCGGAGACCGCCTTGACCGCCTCCGGCTTGACCGGCTTCGGCTTGGCCGCCTGCGCCTTGACTGGCTCCGGCTTGGCCGCCTCCGCCTTGACGGGCTCCGGCTTGGCCGCGGGCGCCGCCTGCTCGGCCTTCGCCGGTTCCGGCGCGGGCGCCGGTTCGGCGAGCTGCTCGCGCAGGTAGCCCCAGATCACGGCGACCTGGGCGGCGGCGGGCACCGCCAGCAGGCTGCCGATGACGCCCGCCAGGCTGCCGCCCAGCGTGACCGCGAGCAGGATCACCGCGGCGTGCAGGCCCAGGCCGCGGCTCTGCAGCATGGGCTGGAAGACGTTGCCCTCGAGCTGCTGCACCACCACGATGATCGCCAGCACGATGAGCGCGTCGGTCAGGCCGTTCGACACCAGGGTGATGAGCACGGCCACGAAGCCGGCGAACAGGGCGCCGATGACCGGCACGAACGCCGCCAGGAACGTCAGTACGGCCAGCGGCAGCACCAGCGGCACGCCGACGATCCACAGCCCCACCCCGATGGCGACGGCGTCCAGCAGGCCGACGAAGGCCTGGGACCGGACGAACGCCCCCAGCGTCTCCCAGCTTCGCAGGGCCACCGCCGGCAGGTCCACCGCGAGGCGGCCGGGCAGCTGGCGGGCGAGCCAGGGCAGGAACCGGGGGCCGTCCTTGAGGAAGAAGAACATCAGGAACAGGGCCACCACCGTGGTGAGCACACCGTTGATCACCGTGCTCACCCCAGACAGGGTGGTGTTGACGATGCTGCCCACGCTGTCTTGAACGCGGGTCGTCGCCGTGTCGAGCGCCTGGGCGAGCTGCGCGTCGCTGATGTTCAGCGGGGGACCGGCGGCCCACTGCCGCACCTTCTGGATGCCGTTGACCACGCCGGCGGTGATCTCCCCGGCCTGCGAGGCGACCGGCACGGCGATCAGCACCACGATGCCCGCCGCCAGGACGAGGAACATCAGCGTCACCACCGACGCGGCGAGGGCCGGGGGCCACCCGCGCCGCCGCAGGAAACGGGCGGGCGGCCAGGTCAGCGTGGTCAGCAGCAAGGCGATGATCACCGGCCAGGTCACCGACCACATCAACCCCAGCAGCCACAGCGCCACACCGGCCAGCAGCACGACCAGCAGCAGGTCCAGGGAGACCCGGGCCGAGGTGTGCAGCGCGGCCCGCGTCTTTTCGGAGCTCAACCGGGCAGGCATGAGGCCACTCTAAAGCGCCCCCGCCGGTCTCGGAGAAACCTCGCCGGGCCGACCCCGTCACGGCCCGGGCATTTGCCGTGCCGTTCCCGCCGGGTCGCCGTCCCGGTGACCACCGTGGATCGTCCGACACGGGCGATGACGATCACCCATGTCGCCCCCACCTGAGCAGCAACGACGACGTGTCTAGGGGGGCACGGCCCATCCACTCTCATCGAGCATGGCAGGGCTGCTCCGTGGCGAGCCTCACCCGAACGCACAAGAGCGTCCCAGCCCCGGCGCGGAGACGAGAACGCCCTGCACTACTTGGCGTACGGCGTGGCGCGCCCCAGAGACGATCGCGGCTGGGACGGCCGCCCACTCGAGTCGATACGCCGCTCCCCGGCTTCCGCTCTGCCGGGCACGTCACCCTTGTGTGGTTCGTCCGCCTGACCACCGCCCGGCAAGCCCGGCCCCGGACTACCCCTTTTCGTCGGCGCGCCGCCACCACTGTTCGGCCTCCCTCAGCTCCCCGCGCTCGTAGAGCACAGTGCCGAGGTTTCTCATGGCTCTTTCATCGCCTGCCTGAGCGGCACGCCGCAGCCACCGCTCACCTTCCTCCGTCTCACCCCGCTTGCAGAGCACGGCGCCATAGTTGCTCATCGCCTCTACGTCGCCTTCGTGAGCGGCGCGCCGCCACCATCGCTCGGCCTCGGTCAACTCCCCCCGGTAGAAAAGCGCGGCGCCATAGTTGCTCATAGCCGTTACGTCGCCTTCCTGGGCCGCACGGCGGAACCACCGTTCCGCTTCCTGTGACTCTCCCCGTTCGTAGAGGAGAGTGCCGTAGTTGCACATTGCGTCTGTATCGCCTTGTTGTGCGGCGCGCCGCAGCCATGTTTCGGCTTCGGTCAATGCCCCGCGGCGGAAGAGCGCGGTCCCATAGTGTCTCATTGCGGGGACGTGGCCTTCTAGTGCAGCGCGTCGCCACCATCGCTCGGCCTCGGTCGTCTCTCCCCGCTCGGAAAGTGCGATGCCATAATTTTTCATGGCGTGGACATTGCCCTTATGGGCGGCACGCCGTAGCCATCGTTCACCTTCCTCGGTCTCTCCTCGCTGGTAGAGCAAGGCGCCATAGTTGCCCATGGCCTGGTCGTGGCCCCCCTGAGCGGCGCGTCGGCACCACTCCTCCGCACGACCGAGATCACCACTCTCATAAAAGAGAATGCTGAGATTGGCCATCGCATCTAGGTCGCCTGCCTCAGCGGCGCGCCGCCACCACTCTTCAGCCCTGCCGAGATCACCGCGTTCATAGAAAAGGACACCGCGGTTGTTCGGGGAGGTGGTGCCGCCATCATCAACGGTTGGGCTGATAGGAAAAGAAAAGGTGATCGAGCCGATCGTATGGGCCTGCACAACCGTGCCAGAGGTGTCCCCCCGCACGATGTTGACGGGCGGCCTCTCGCTTGGCGGTGCAGCGTGTCGCGGATCAGAGCGCAACGCCCAACCCCATACCCCGGCTATCGGAAGCAGCGTGGTGACAATGGCCGCCAGCCAACCGGCACGCTCCACGGCCTCCCACGACCATCCTCCGGCCACCCATAACGCCATGGCTACGCCGGCGCACAGCAAAGTGGTGGTCGCGAGCGCGATGAGAATTCGCGCCAACCGTCCCATGACGACCATTGTTCCAATAGATCGTGATCTAGGCGAGAGGCTCGTGTCCCGAGGCTGCCCGGCCATCTCTCGCGGCAGTTGTGCAATCCGCGCTCCGACAGGGCGTGACGATCACGGATGCGGTCGCCTGTGCTCCGGGGACACCGCTTACTCTTACGTCGTAATTGCGGGGAAACTCTCATTGATCCCGTCTGTCGCACGAAGCACGAAGTGTTCTATGTTAAGGGGATCAGTGGTTCTACGGTGATCTATCCTGCCTGCGGCAGGACTTCGTTCTCCATACGGGCGGCATCCGTCGGTAGCTCCATTGAGGAGTACCGCGGAAGCGGAAAAGCGTGCGGGCCTGTGTTGGAACTCAAATACCTGGGGTGTTGCAGATGCTCATGCCACGATTAGGCCATCGGGCTAAGCGTGGTAATCCGGTACGGCTGACCGCCATTCAACGGCCAGAGCGCAAATTGCGATCGAGATCCCATGGCTAGGCGCTGACGTCGGCCACGCCACTGATTTCCCTTATCGGGGGCCGCGTCCTGCCGTCATCTAGCGAGCTGCTGAACCTGAGGTTCAGCGCCTTCATGCGTGCGAGCGTCCGACCTCGCGGTCCGGCGTGACACCGCCGAGTCCCAGCAGAAGGAACACAGATGCCGGGTCGGCTCAGTCCGTGTCGGTCGCCGCCCGTACCGCGAGCGGCCGGCCTCCCGGGCTCAGTGCTGGCGACGCCCAGGTCCCAGGCGACCTGGTGGCACCATTCGATGCTCGCGTCGAAGATCAGCCAGGTGCACTCGCCGGCCCGGATGGTGACATGGTCCACCGTGGCGGTCGCGGCCGAGCCGGCCCAACTTCGACCTGCGGATCGTCGCCCGGTGACGGGCCTGCGGTCCCGCGTCCCTCGGGCGGGCGCGGGACCCGGCCCTGCCGCAGGTCTCCGCGGCGGTCCGGGGACGGGCCGGGCCGCCCGCGGCCGCGCCCGGTCAGGCCCGCTTCGGGGTGGCGCGGGCCCCGAAGTGCACGTACGGCGAGCCGTCCGCGAGCTCGTAGAACACGGCCGCGCGCCAGGTCGGCTCGCCGTCCCTCCGGCCGACGAACACGCTCTCGTCCACCGGGATGAGCCGGAGCCGGGTCGGCGGCTCCAGCCCGGCGAGCGCGCCGGTAGGCTCGATCCGGGCCTCGAGGGCCCCGTCGGCGGGGGTCATCGTCATCCTGACCCCGGCCCGCTCGTACATCCCGGCGTACCGGTCGAGATCGACCTCGGCCGGCTCCTCGGGCGGGGCCGGGTCGGCGGGCGGGTGCACCCCGAGCAGCTCGCCGAACAGCTCCTCGGCGAGCGCCTGGTGGAAGGCGGCCGTGTGCCCGCCGTTCGCGACCGCGCAGACGATCGTGTCGTCCACCACCCACAGCCTCGCCGACTGGCCGATCGTGTTGCCGCCGTGCCCGAAGACGCGGTGGCCGTCCCACTCGTCGAGGATCCAGCCGATGCCCCAGTGGCTGCCCAGGTGCTGCGGGTTCGGCACCTTCACCTGCGGCTCGCGCATCGCCTCGGGGTCGCGCAGCAGGCGGCCGGGGGTGAGGTGGGCGCGGGCGAACGCGACCACGTCGCGCGGGCGGGCGCTGATCAAACCGGCGGGGCCGCACGAGCGCATCAGGTGCCACACCGGGGCGACCTTGCCGTCCAGATGCCCCACGGCGGCGCCGAACCGCAGCACGTCCTCGGGGAGGGTCCAGGTGTGGGTGAGGCCGAGCGGCTCGATGATCTGCTCGCGCAGCGCGGCGTCCCACACCTTGCCGGTGAGCCTCTCGACCACCCGCCCGGCGATGACGAACCCGGAGTTGCAGTAGGAGTGGGTGGCGCCGAGCGGGTGGATCTGCGCCAGGTCGGCGCACGCCTCGACGTACTTCGCCACGCAGTCGTCGCCCCGGCCGGTGTCGAGGAACAGGTCGCCGTCGAGGCCGGAGGTGTGGGTGAGCAGGTGCCGGATCGTCACGTGCTCGGTGGTGTGCGGGTCGGCCACCCGGAACTCGGGCAGCACCTCGATCACCCGGGTGTCGAGGGTGAGCCTGCCCTCCTCCACCAGGAGCATGAGCTGGGTGGCCGTGTAAACCTTGGTGATCGAGCCGATCTGGAACAGCGAGTCCGGCCGCACGGGCGCCCGGGTGTCGGCGTTGAGCACCCCGGCGGTGAAGGTGTGCGTCTCACCGCCGTGCTCGACGGCGACGCTCGCGCCCGGCACCCGGTACCGCTCGATCAGTTCGGCGAGCCTGGCCTGCCGGCGGCGGGGATCCAGTGCTTCGGCCACGTGACGATCCTTTCGTCGTCGTCCACCGGGTACGTCCGTTGATCACGAGCCGGTGTCCTTCTCGCGGACGGCGGCCCGGCCGTGCCGGTCACCCTACGGCAACGCGCCGAACCCCGTTCGATTGCGCGGGCCGTCCGGTCGTCACAGGTCGGCCTTGGCCTGGCGGATGAAGCGGAGTATGCCGTCGGCCCGCGCGGCGGTGGCGGTCGAGTCGGCCTCGTCGAGCAGTTTCCGCGCCTCGTCCCGGCGGCCCTGCTCGGCGGCGATCGTGGCCAGCCCCAGCAGGTTCGCGGCGACGCCGGGGAGGAACCCGATCTCGCGGCGGAGGCGGGTCGACTCCGCCATGCGTTCCCAGGCCGAATCCAGGCGGCCCGCCTTCTGGTCGGCGAAGGCCAGATGCCGCAACGCGTAGGAGGCGGTCAGCGGATCGCCGACGCGTACGGCCTTGCGGTGCGACTCCTCGAGCGCGGGCACGGCGGCGGCGTCGTCCTCCCGTACCACCTGGTGGAAGCATCCGATCCAGAACAGCGCCTCGGCCTCACCTCGTTCGTCGCCCAGCTTGCGGTACAGCTCGGCCGCGCGCTCGAACAGGCCCAGCTCGCGGGGGTCCTCCCGCCGGTCGGTGAGGAAACGCGCGTGCACGAGCCGCCCCCGGGCGAGCGCGAGGTCCGCCTCCACCGCGTCGAGCTCTCGCTCACCCGCCGCCACGGCGTCGGCGTCGCCGCCGAAAACCGCCTGCTCGTACAGCAGCCTGGCCCGCTCGATCCGGCCGTCCGCGGTCATCTCGCCCCCTCCGTCCGATGGTCGATCCAATTCCCTTAACGATCAGGGACGGGAAGGGGTGCGGCCGGTACGGCTAGGCGGGCAGGCGCAGCTCGGCCCGCCGTACGGGGCGCTCCCGCGGGCCTGCGCGGCGGTTGCCCACGGTCTCGCGGATGTCCGGGCCGGCGGTCAGGGTGAAGGAGCGGGCGGTCAGGAAGCGTTCGTCCGGGAGTCGGCCGTGGGGGATCGTGGCGGTCACCCGGGTGACGCCCAGCGCCGCCGCGTGGGCGAGCAGCGCGTCGACCACGCCGACGACCTCGCCGCCCGGGGAGGTGATCACCTGCCGGGCGGCAGGCCGGTCGCCGCCTCGAAGTAGACGGCGGCGCGCGGATACCCTAGGGGGGTAAGGTATTCACTATGATGGGAGCGGATCGCCCGCTCCCGGTGGAGCGGCGGCGGAGGGGTTGATGGACATGGCCACGGTCACTCACACCGTCACGGGCGTGACCTGCGGCCACCGCCCGGGCGCGGTGGCGGAGGCCGGCGGGGCCGCAGGGAGCGGCGGCGACCCCATGCGTACGCGGATCTCGGCCACCGCGGCGACGGCCGCGCGCGAGGTGGTGGATCGGCCATGAACACGGCGGGCAAGGTCGGCCTGTACGCCTTGGGGCTGGCCGTCGTCTTCGGCGGCTCCCTGGCGCTCGGAAACGTGCTCGGCACATCCGCCCCCGCGCCCCAGGCGAGTCACGCGGCGACGCACGCGCCGGCGACCCCCACCGCATCGGCCGATCACGGGGACCACGGCCCGGCCGCCGCGACGGCGCGGCACCATACCCCCGGTGGGCTTCAGGTGTCCGAGAACGGCTACACCTTCACCCCGCTGACCACCATCAAGGCGGGCGAGCCCACCGACTTCCGCTTCACCATCACCGGCCCAGACGGCGAACCCGTGACCGACTACACGGTGCAGCACGAGAAGAAGCTGCACCTGATCGTGGTCTCCCGCGACCTGGTGACGTTCCGGCACCTGCACCCCGAGCAGACCGGTGACGGCGGCTGGTCGGTGAAGATCACGCTGGACGACCCCGGCGCGTACCGGGCCTTCGCCGACTTCGCCCCGGCCGGAGGCGAGGGGATGACCCTCGGCGCCGACCTGCTGGTCGCGGGCGACCACCGCCCCGGGCCGCTGCCCGAACCCACCCGCACCGCCAAGGTCGGCGACTACACGGTCACCCTCGAGGGCGACCTGGTACCCGGGCGCGAGCGCACGCTGACGCTGACCGTGACGAAGGACGGCGCACCGGTCACCGACCTGCAGCCCTACCTCGGCGCCTACGGCCACCTCGTCGCGCTGCGCGCGGGCGATCTGGCCTACCTGCACGTGCACCCGGATGGCGGGCCGGGGGACGGCAAGACGCCGCCCGGTCCGGAGATCACCTTCCACACCACCGTGCCGAGCACCGGTGACTACCGGCTGTTCCTCGACTTCAAGCACGACGGCAAGGTGCGCACCGCGGACTTCACCGTCCGGGCAGGGTCAGGCCGCCCCCGGCCCACGGCGGAGCCGCACGACCACCCGTCCCACGGCGGCCACGAGCACTGATCGCGGCCGGTACGGCACGCCTACCCGGCCGGTCGACGGGCAACCCTCCGGTTCGGCCGGCGGTGCGCTACGTACGCACGGCGGGATTCGTGCGCAGCCGCCATTCCGGGTCTGCGGAGCGGAATCCGGCCGAGCGCGTACGAGCTGAGGGCGGGGCCGCGACGCCGCGCATGTGCCGCACACGCGACTGCGACCGCTATCCGCGAGGGGCCCGCGCGGCTTCGCGGCCGGCCGCGGAGCCGTCGGCGTCCCGCTGGTGGCCGCGGCGGGCGTCGCGGTCGAAGATGCCGAGGATCTCGCACGGCCCTCCCTCGGCGCCGATCGCGTGCGGCGTCATCGTGGGGAACTCCGCGGCCTGGTCGGTCTCGACGCGGATGCGCCGGTCACCGAGCAGGAGGACGGCGGTGCCGGACAGCACCACCAGCCATTCGCGGCCGGGATGGGCGCGCATGCGGGCCGGATCGTCCGGCGGCGGGGCGGTCAGCCGCTGACGTATCACGGTCATCCCGGGGTCGCTCTTGATGGGCCAGCGCAACAGGCCGTGGGCGCGGTCGATCACCGGGCTGATGACGACGTCGTCGGCGGTGCCCGCCACGAGCTGGTCCAGGGTGGTGTTCAAGGCCCGGGCCAGGGTGACCAGCTGGTCGAGGGCGAGGCGGCGCCGGCCGTTCTCGATGCGGCTCAGTGACGACTGGCTGAGATTGGCGCGCGCGGCCAGTTCCTCGAGCGACCAGCCCTGGGCGACGCGCAGAGCACGAATCCGTTTGCGTACGAGGCTTTCCAATTGCCCATCTTCTTGCCTCATGCGCAAGATGGTATGCATTTGCCGCAACTCCGCCCTACCGTCGCAGACAGGTCGGCCCGGGTAAGGGCCCCGAACACGACGAAAGGGCGCGACATGTCTGCGCAGAGTTTCCGATACGAGAGCGATGCCCTGCCCACTGAGACGGTGGACGTGGCGGTGATCGGCGGCGGCCCCGCGGGCCTGAACGGCGCGCTGATCCTGGCCCGCTCACGCCGTTCGGTCGTCGTCATCGACAGCGGCGCCCCGCGCAACACCCCCGCCACCGCGATGCACGGCTTCATCGTCCTGGACGGCACCCCGCCCGCCGAGATCCTCGAGCGCGGACGTCGGCAGGTGCGCCGGTACGGCGGCCGGATCGTCTTCGGTCAGGTGGCCGCGGCCGAGCCCGCCGCCCCCGCGGACAACGGCGACCTGCGGTTCGCGATCACCCTGGCCGACGGCCGCACGGTGACCGCGCGCCGGGTACTGGTCGCCACCGGCCTGCGCGACGTGCTCCCCGAGGTGCCGGGCCTCGCCGAGCATTGGGGGCAGAGCGTGGTGCACTGCCCCTACTGCCACGGCTGGGAGGTCCGCGACGAGCCGATCGGCATCCTCGCCACCGGCCCCGCCTCCGTGCACCACGCCTGGCTGTTCCGCCAGCTCACCGACGACCTCGTCTATTTCACTCGCGGCACCGTCCTGGATCCCGAGACCCGCGTCCGTTTCGCCGCCCGCGACATCCGTGTCGTCGAAACCGACGTCAAGGAGGTCGTCAACGACGACGACGGTGCTCTCGCCGGCGTCCGCCTGGCCGACGGCACCATCGTCGCGCGGCGCGTTCTGGCCGTGGCCACCCGGCTGGAGGCCCGTGCCGAAGGCCTGGAGGGCCTTGATCTTCCCATGGAGGACCTGCCCGGCAACCTGGGCCGCCGCTTCGCCTCCGGCATGGCCGGCACCACCGAGGTTCCGGGCGTCTGGGTGGCGGGCAACGCGACCGACCCCATGGCCCAGGTCGGCGCCGCCGCCGCGGCCGGCGCGTTGGCCGGGGCGCACATCAACACCGACCTGGCGCAAGCGGACACCGCCGCCGCGCTCGCCGCGGCGCAGCAGGCCGCACGCTGACCCGGCAGCCCGGCGTAAACGAGTTCGCTGTGCTCACCGGCACCGGGTGGCTCGATAAAGCACTGCGGCAAGCGCTCGAAACGGCCGAGCAGCGTGCCCGCATGCCGGGGGACCGACGCGACGCCGTCACCACGCCGGGTCCCGCCGTCGGCCGCCACCTGTCGATCGCATCAGGTTGACCTCAACCGCGGTTGAGATCGCAGGCTCCTATACGTGCCGGGACGCGCCGGGGTGCGCCCGGTGCGTGCGTCCCGCGAGAAAGGAGCAGCCGTGCCCGCCACCGTGGATGTGGATGTCTACTCGACGTGCTGTGTCCGTGGTGCTACATCGGCAAACGCCGCCTGGAAACGGCGCTCGCGGGCACGGCCGCGCCGGATCGGGTACGGCATCCACGCCCTGGCGCGGGCCGAAGGGCTCGGCATCGACCTGCACCGGGCCCGCCCGGTCACCACGTTCGACGCCCACCGGCTGTACCAGATGGGCGCCGAGCACGGCGTGGGGGACGCGGTGCTGGAGCGCCTGCTGCGGGGCTACCTGTGCGAAGGGCTGAACGTCGGCGACCCGCAGGTGCTGGAGCGCCTGGGCGCCGAGGCCGGGCTCGACGCCGCGCGTACGCCGATCGGGTGCGGGCCGACGAGCGTGCCGCGCGCGAGCTCGGCGTGACCGGCGTGCCGACGCTGGTGCTCGACGGCCGGCCACCGGTCCCGGCGGTCCAGCCTCCCGCCAGGTTGCGGCTGCTGCTCGAGGACGCCCTGCGTGCCGTGTCCGCCGACCAGACTCCCGATCGCTGACCGGGCGATCAATGAGGCGGGGGACGGTCCGGGGATGGACCCAACCCCGGGCGCGTCCCCCGGCGAGCGGGCCGGCTCCGGACGTGCCCGCGGATGCGCCGCTAATGAGGTGGCCGCGTTACTGACTCCAAGCGGCACGTCCGCGTTTCACATCGCCGGACGTGCCGCCTAAGAAGGGGGATTGACGGGCAATTCCATCAGCAGGCCGACCCGTTCGGCATGCCAGAGCGTGGTGATCGGGGGAGGCCGAGGCGGCCATCTCGCTCGGTGCGGTTGAGGGGCCTGTGCTTCGCGTCGGCGGGACAGGGGGTCAAGAGGAGAATCTGGCCGCGCGGTCGCGCGCCCACTGCACCGCCTTGGCGGCCTCGTCGGCTTTCAGCGGCGAGCCCGGCATGCGGCTCAGCCGCTCCACCTGCTCGGCGAAGCGCAGATGCGCCCGATGGGCGTGCTCCCGGCAGGCGAGACAGGTGACCTTCTCGGGGTGCGGCGAGGTCATCGCGTACGGCACCTCGATTCCGCAGCCGGTGGTGACGACGCTCGGCGCGTCGGGTGCCGCCTTGAGGGTCTTGGTGATCAAATTCCGTTACGCGGCCCCGGCCCGCAGCACCGTCCGCTCGACATGGATATGCGGATCACCCATGCTCGGCCACGCCCCTGACCTGCTGGAACCCCATGCTCATAAGAGCAAGGCGGCCGTCTGTATCTGGTGTGCAGCATATCGTGTCCATCCGCGCGATAAGGGTTGCAGGGAAGCTGAGAATGGCGGGGTGCTTGCCCCAGGACGTTGACGGATATCGGAGTGCTACTTCGTCAACGACATGAGCGTCCCATCCGAATTCCTGTCTCCCACCACCCTGATCGCAGCGAGTGTTGCCTTCACGGGAAGATCGAACACCAGTACTCTGGTGACCTTTTGGCCTGGATTGATTTCGTGTTCGACCGAGAGCGGTCGAAGGGCGGCGTCATCGTGGCCGGTCGGGTAGCGCGAGAGCGGTGCCGCTGGTCAGCGCGCACGAGCATGGGCCGGGTGGATCAAAAGGCGACCGCCGCCGGTATTCCCCTGCCACAGGCCGCGTTGCGGACGATCCCGCGGACTGCGAAACGCGACGCCCACCCAAAGAGCGGGCCGGCTCCGTATCGCGCCCGGTATTGCCTCGTCAGCGGTACGGTCCGGTCGACGATGGTCTCCGGAACTCGCGTCCCGGGGCCGTTGGCGACGCCGTGTCCTAGCGGTCGGGGTTCTTAATTACGGGCTCAGCCGCCCGATGGAGGCCGACGTCGGCCCCGGTCACCGCCTGGCATGCGCGTAACGAGATCTGCCGGACGCGTGCCGAGCTTCCGGACCCGTCCGAACGGGGCGTCGCCCGGACGGGGCGTCTCAAGAAGGCGAGTGTCCCGGTTGCGTGACATCCTGCCGGCAATGGAGTGGGGCCCTGGGCCGCCAGGGGGTTCCGGCGGCCCAGGGCCGTGGAGCAGGCCGGGTGTGCCACCGCGGCCGTGAGGAGGGGGCGTGAGGAGGGGGGATGGTACGGCCGGGCGTCATGCATGGAAGACCACGCACGGAGGGGAACGGCCCGGCCACGAGGGTGGCCTCAGCGAGGGGCGACCTCCCACACCTCGTCGAGGCTGTCCCAGAGCGGGTTGTAGTCGATCCGGACGCGCACCGGCTTACCGGCCGTCCGCAGCGCCTGGGTGAAGTGCTTGCCGACGCAGGGCTTGGTGCCGAGCCCGGTGGGGGAGGCGTTCACCTGGTTGGCGAGCCACCGGTCGCCGCACCGCCGCGTCACCCGCAGGAAGTGGAGGTGCGGCGAGTAGCCGAGCTTCAGCGTCGTGCCGTTCGTGCGGAACCGGACCGTGTTGTCGTTCAGCCGGGTCAGCGTGCCGTACGCGCGCTTGCGGTGGGTGGGGGCGGCCAGGAACTCCTGGATGAGTAAGCGGCGGCCGACGGTGATCCGGACCGGTACCGGCCCCTGCTCCAGGACGAAGTCGAGGTGGCGGTCCTTGCAGCGCGTGCGCCCCAGCCCGTTCCGGTCGAGGAAGACCTTGCCTTCGTTCTCCTTCAGGTAGCACCGTTCGGTGACCCGGCGGAAGTCGGCCCCCGTGTAGCGGAACCGCAGCTCCCTGGCGCCCTGAAGGCGAGAGAGGTGGAACACCGTGCGGTCCGGGAGCCGGATGGGGTCCGCCTTCATCGGCGTGATGCGCAGGGTGCGCGGGCCGTCGGCCCAGGCGATGCCGTACACCACCTTGGCGAGCCTCGGCTGCGGGGCGGCGGCGACGGCCGGGGTGGCGATCGATGCGGCCCCGGCGAGTACGGCCAGGCCGGCGAGGATGGAACGTGCCATAACGGACCTCCGTCGTGGACGTGGACGAGTTTTCGGCGGATCCGGGTGCGTGCCCGAGACCACGATCCGTGTCATGGTAGACGCGCACTGTAATCGCGGTAGCATTTCGCTGTAATCGGTGATCGCATTCAGCGATCGACCAGGGCGATCCGGGGTGAAACAGACCCGCCGTGCGCGGCGTGGGACGCGACCGCTGCACCCGCGGCCACGTCATGTGCCCGTCATGAGCGCGCGCTCGCGGCCGCCGGTCGTGCTCGTACGGCGTGCCGCCCGGCCGTCCACCGCGGGGCCTCGATCGGCACGGGTGACGGAGATCACCGCCCTTAGTGCACAACACCACACGGCCGGACCGGGAGGCCCGCCCCGTTCCGGGGTACCGAGGTCGATGCCGGTGGATCACAACGAGGCGCGGATGACGGAGCCATGCGTGACCGACACGACGCCGTCCCGGCGTCACCCGGCCGGTGCCGGCGCCCCCGGCGTACGGCGCACGCCGGGACGGTCCCGGAAGCGCGCGGCCGGCCGTTCCGGCCCGTGGGGCCGGCGCGGCCCGGCCCGGGAGCCGCGCACCGCCGGGCGCACCTGACGGCGCCCTGCGCCGGGCGCGGCGACGACGCCACCAGCGGCCGCGGGCACCACGAGCGGTCCCGGCCGGTACGGCCCGGCCGGCCGGTCGGCCGAGGGGGCGCGCGATGAGCCGGGCCCGGGAGCCGATCGCCACATCGGAGTTCCGGCCGACCGAGCGGCTGGAGCTGCTCCTGCGCGACCTGCGTACCTCCCCGAACGGCCTCACCTCGCGCGAGGCGGCGCGCCGCCTGCTCCACTACGGCCCGAACGAGCTGAGCCGCCGCGGCGGCCGGCAGTGGCCGCGGGAGGTGGTCCGCCAGTTCACCCACCCGCTGGCCCTGCTGCTGTGGGCCGCCGCCGCCCTGGCCTGGGCCGCGGGCATCACCTCGGTGGCCGTGGCGATCGTCGTGGTGATCCTCCTCAACGCGGCGTTCGCGTTCGCCCAGGAGCTGCAGGCCGAACGCGCGGTGGAGGCCCTGGCCGGGTACCTGCCGGTGCGCGCCAAGGTGCTGCGGGACGGGCGGCCGCAGGAGGTGCCCGCGGCCGAGCTGGTGCCCGGCGACGTGCTACTGATCGAGGAGGGCGACCGGATCTCCGCCGACGCCCGCCTCATCGAGGGCGGCGTCGAGGTCGATCTGTCCATGCTCACCGGCGAGTCGCAGCCGGTGTACCGCTCGGCCGACCTGGTCGACACCGGCGTGGACCTGCTGCGGGCCCGCGACCTGGTGTTCTCCGGCACGATGTGCACCGAGGGCGAGGCCCGCGCCGTGGTCTTCGCCACCGGCATGCGCACCGAGCTGGGCCGGATCGCCGCCCTGTCCGAACGGGTCCGCCGCGAGGAGAGCCCGCTGGAACGCCAGGTCCGCAAGGTGGCCTGGCTGATCGCCGCGATCGCGGTGGCGCTCGGCGTGGCGTTCGTGCCGATCGCGATGCTCGGCGCGCACCTGCCGCTGCGCGAGGCGGTGCTGTTCGCGATCGGCCTGCTCGTGGGCAACGTGCCGGAAGGGCTGCTGCCGGTCATCACGCTCGCCCTCGCGCTCGGGGTGCGCGGCCTGGCCCGGCGCGGCGCCGTGGTGAAACGGCTGAGCGCGGTCGAGACGCTCGGCGCGACCACCGTGATCTGCACCGACAAGACCGGCACGCTCACCCTCAACCGCATGCGGCCCGCCGCGGTCTGGACCGCCGCCTGCACCTACGACTTATCCGCGGGCCGCGGGGACGGCCGCGGCGCCGACGCGGCCCTCGACCGGCTGGTGGCGGCGGTGACCGCGTGCACCAACGCCCACCGCGACGGCTCCGGCGAACTCGTGGGCGACCCGACCGAGGTGGCGATGCTGGAGGCGGCCGCGGCCCTCGCCCCGCCGGAACGCCCGGATGGGTGGGCGCCGGCCCGGCGGCTGCGGCTGTTCCACTTCGACCCGGTGCTGAAGCGCATGTCCACCGTCGACGAGCGCGACGGCGGCGTGTGGGTGGACACCAAGGGCGCCCCGGAGGCGGTGCTGCCCCGGTGCACCTCGATCATGGAGGCGGACGGCCGGGCCGAGCCGCTCACCCCGGCCCGCCGCCGCGCGATCGAGCAGGTCATCGACCGCCAGGCCGGCCAGGGGCTGCGGGTGCTCGCGGTGGCGGCCCGGCGGCTCCCCGGCGGGCCGCCGGACGACCGCGAAGACGCCGAACGCGACCTCACCCTGCTCGGCCTGGTCGCGATGCAGGACCCGCCCCGCCCGGAGGTGCCCGAGGCGGTCCGCCGCTGCCACGACGCGGGCATCCGCCTCCTCATGGTCACCGGCGACCACCCGCTCCCCGCCCCCGCCGTCCCCCCGCAGGTCGGGCTCCCCCACCAACCCGGCGTGGTCACCGGCGAACGGCTCGACGCGATGAGCGAGGACGAGCTCGACGCGCTGCTGCGCGAGCACCGGCAGCTGATCTTCGCCCGCACCTCGCCGGAGGCCAAGCTGCGCATCGCCGACGCGCTGCGCGCCGAGGGGCACGTGGTGGCGATGACCGGCGACGGCGTCAACGACGCCCCGGCGCTGCGCCGCGCCGACATCGGCGTGGCGATGGGGCGCACCGGCACCGACGTGGCCCGCGAGGCGGCCACGGTGGTGCTCACCGACGACAACTTCGCCACCATCGTCGCCGCGGTCGCCGCGGGCCGGCGGGTCTACGACAACATCCGCAAGTTCATCTGCTACATCTTCGCCCACACCACGCCCGAGGTCGTGCCGCTCCTGGTGTTCGCGCTGGCCGGCGGCGCCGTACCGCTGCCGATCACCGTGCCGCAGCTGCTCGCGTTCGACGTCGGCACCGAGACGCTGCCCGCGCTCGCACTCGGCCGGGAGCCGGCCGAGCCCGGGATCATGCGCCGCCCGCCGCGCGACCGTACCGAGGGGGTGGTCCGCGCGGGCCTGCTGCTGCGCGCCTGGCTGTTCCTCGGCCTCGTCTGCGCCGTGCTCACCATGGCCGCCTTCTGCTACGCGCTGCTGCGCGCCGGCTGGTACCCGGGCGCGCCGACCGGCCCGGGCACCCCGCTCCACCACGCCTATCGGCAGGCCACCACCATGACCTTCCTCGGGCTGGTGGCGGGCCAGGTCGGTACGGCCTTCGCCTGCCGTACCGAGCGCGCCTCCCTGCGTTCGGTCGGCGTGACCTCCAACCGGCTGCTGCTGTGGGGGATCGCGTTCGAGCTGGCGCTGGCCATGGTGCTCATCTACGCCCCGCCGTGCCAGGCGCTGCTCGGCACCGCCGCGCTCACCCCGGACATGCTCGCCTTCGTCGCGCCGTTCCCGCTGATCGTGTGGGGCGCCGACGAGCTCCGCCGCTGGCTGCTGCGCCGCCGATCCGGCCGCTGACCTACCGCACCGGCGGCAGGCTCAGGCCGAACCCGCAGAGGGCCTGCTCCGGGACGGCCCCTGCGGCCGGGCCGACCCCGCGGTGTAACCGCGGCCCGATGCCGTCGGCTCGGGGCGATCCGTCCGCTCGTGGCATGCGTGTCACCTGCGGGCCCGCCGGGGGAGATCCCTGCGCCCGGAAGGCCGGTCGCGGGGATCTCCCCCGGCACGGCGCACGGCCGGACCCAGCACGGACTCAGCGTGAGACACAGCGCGAGACACAGCGTGGGGCACGGTGTGGGACACGGTGTGTCCGCGAAGAAAAGTCCAGGTTTCTCCGGTTTGACCCTTGTATTGATATCACCATTTAGGCCAGAGTGACCTCTGGCACATTCGTACGGCGTTCCCCAACAAGGAGTCCGGCGTGCAGACCAGCGCTCCCGCATACGACACCGGACCGCTGCTCGCCATCGCGGCCGGGGCGGTCCTGCTCCTGCTCTTTTTGATCATCCGACTTCGCCTGCACGCCTTCGTGGCACTGGTGCTGGTCAGCTTCCTCACCGCGATCGCGACGCGCGTGCCCCTGGCGGAGGTCGTCCCCACCCTGCTCGACGGCTTCGGCGGCACCCTCGCCGGCGTGGCGCTGCTCGTCGGCCTCGGCGCGATGATCGGCCGGTTGCTCGAGGTCACCGGCGGCGCCGACGTGCTCGCGCAGACGCTGATCGACCGGTTCGGCGAGCGGCGCGCGCCGCTCGCGCTCGGCGTGGCGTCGCTGCTCTTCGGCTTCCCGATCTTCTTCGACGCGGGCCTGGTGGTGTTCCTGCCGATCATCCTGAGCGTCGCGCGTCGCTTCGGCGGGTCCGTCCTGCTCTACGCGCTGCCCGCGGCGGGCGCCTTCGCGGTGATGCACGCGTTCGTCCCGCCGCACCCCGGCCCGGTGGCGGCCGCGGAGCTGATCGGCGCCGACATCGGCCTGGTGGTCGTCTTCGGCCTGCTCATCGCGATCCCCACCTGGTACCTGGCGAGCTACCTGTTCGGCCTGTTCACCGGGCGGCGGCTGGAGCTGCCGGTACCCGACACCTTCGCCGCCAAGGGCGCGAAGGAGGCCGAGGAGGCGCGCGTCAACCCGCCCCGGTTCCGCACCGTGCTGCTCATCCTCCTGCTGCCGCTGGTGCTGATCTTCCTCAACACCGGGCTGAACACGCTCGCCACCGCCGGGCTGGTGGACGGCGACGCCACCTGGGTGCAGGCGCTCCGGATGATCGGGCAGACCCCCATCGCGCTGCTGATCACCACGCTGCTGGCGATGGTGGTGCTCGGCCGCGGCCGCCACACCCGCGAGCAGGTGGAGAAGCTGGTCGACCAGGCGCTCGGCCCGATCTGCTCGATCGTGCTGATCACCGGCGCGGGCGGCATGTTCGGCGGCGTGCTGCGGGCGAGCGGCATCGGCGACGCGCTCTCCTCCAGCCTCGAGTCGCTCGGCCTCCCGGTGATCGTGGCCGCGTTCGTGGTCGCCACCTGCCTGCGCGTCGCGCAGGGCTCGGCGACCGTCGCGCTCACCACCACCGGCGGCCTGATGGCCCCGACGATCGAGGCCACCACCGGGCTGACCAGCGTCGACCTCGCCCTGATCGTGATCGCGATCGCCTGTGGCGCCACGGTGCTGTCGCACGTCAACGACTCGGGCTTCTGGCTCGTCGGCCGGTTCTTCGGCATGGACGTCAAGACCACGCTGAAGACCTGGACGGTGATGGAGACCCTGCTCGGCGTCGTGGGCTTCGTGTTCGCGTTCCTGCTCAGCCTGGTGCTCTGAGCCGCCACGCGCGGACCGCGGGGTACGGCACCGCGGTGGGCGCCCGGCCGCCTCCCCGGCCGGGCGCTAGCCGTCCCACGGCGTGGGCGGCTCGCCCTCGCGCTCGGCGAGCCGGGCCACCTCGTCGCGCACCTCGGCCACGATGCTGCGCATCGCCGCCTGGGCCACGTCGGCGAGGCCGGCGCCGATCGCGGAGGCGACGAGCGCGTGCAGCCGCAGCGCCTCGGGCCGCGGATGGGCGGGCATGAGGTGGTGCACGGTGCGGCCGATCAGCACCTCGGCGATCACGTCGCCGAGCCCGGCGAACATCTCGTTGCCGGACTCGCGGAGCACGAGCCGGTGGAACTCGATGTCGTGCCGCAGGAACGTCTCCAGGTCCCCGGCCTCGCCGGTCACGGTGAGCAGCTCGCTCAGCTCGGCGAGCCGGGCCCGCCCGGCCTCGGACGCGCGCACCGCCGCCGCGGCGGCCGCGGCCGGCTCCACCGCGGCGCGCAGCTCGGTCAGCGACCGCAGCTGCGCGACCCGGCCCCGGCCGGCGAGCCGCCACCGGATGAGGTAGGGGTCGAACACGTTCCAGGCCGTGGCCGGCTGGACCTTCACCCCGATCCGCGGCCGGCTCACCACCATGCCCATCGACTCCAGCACGCGCACCGCCTCGCGGACCACGGTGCGGGACACCCCGAAGTCGGCCTCGAGCCGGTCCAGGGTGAACACGTGACCGGGCCGGTAGTCGCCCGCCGCGATCGCGGGCCCCAGCACGGCGAGCACCCGGTTGTGCAATGTGCCCGACCGGGCACCGTCGCCCATCGACCGCCCCCTTCTCACCGGAACGGCGCCGGACGCGGCCGGGTCTCGGCGCGTCCGCCGCACTTCTCTATATTGGTATCACCAATCGTCGGTACGGGATCTCGCGGCCACACGGAGGGTCGGCCATGGCAACGCATGTGATCGTGATGGGGGTGGCCGGCTCCGGCAAGAGCACGGTCGCCGAGTTGCTCGCGGCCCGCCTGGGCCTGCGGTTCGCCGAGGCCGACCGCTTCCACCCGCCCGCCAACATCGCCAAGATGGAGCGCGGCGTCCCGCTCGACGACGCCGACCGGCTGCCCTGGCTGAACGACATCGCCGCCTGGATCCGCGAGCGGGAGGCCGAGGGCGTCTCCACCGTGGTGGCCTGCTCGGCGCTCAAACGCCGCTACCGCGACATCCTCCGCACCGGCGCTCCGGACGTGTTCTTCGCCCACCTCGCCGGGACCCCGGAGGTGATCGGCGAGCGGCTGGCGGCCCGCTCCGGGCACTTCTTCCCGCCGGCGCTGCTCAGCTCCCAGTTCCGCGACCTGGAACCGCTGCAGCCCGACGAGCGCGGGATCACCCTCGACGTGACCGAGCCCCCGGAGCGCCTCGTGGACCGGCTGGCGGCGCTGCTGGCCGCGAAGCAGTGACCGGGGACGCGCCCGCCCGGCCGTGCCGGTCGGCGCCCGGCGACTCGGCCCGCCTGCGGGATCAGACCTCGGCGCGAGGGGACGTCACGGCGTCGCCTCGCCGCACCTCGGCGATGCGGCCGTCCTCGAGGACCACGACCTGGTCGGCGAGGTGGAGGGTGGCCGGCCGGTGGGTGATCCAGACGACGGTGCACCCGGCCAGCTCCGGGCGGAGCCGTTCCAGCAGCCGGGCCTCGGTGGCGGCGTCGAGCTGGCCGGTCACCTCGTCGCAGATCAGCAGCGCGGGCCGCCGCAGCAGCGCCTGGGCGAGGGCGAGACGCTGCAGCTGGCCGCCGGACAGATTGCCGCCGCGCTCGGTGAGCCGGGTGTGCAGGCCGTCGGGCAGCGCCCGGACGGTGTCGCCGAGCTCGACCGCCTCGATGACGTGCCACAGGTCGGCCTCGCCGGCGTCGGGCCGGGCGAGCCGCAGGTTCTCGGCGATGGTGCCGGAGAACACGAACGGCCGCTGGTCGACGAGCGCCACCCGGCGCCGCAGCTCGTCCTCGGGCAGCTCGCGCAGATCGACCCCGTCCAGGGTGATCCTGCCCGCGGTGGGGGAGACGCAGCGGGCCAGCAGGTAGCCGAGGGTGGACTTGCCGCTGCCGGTCACCCCGAGGATCGCCGTGGTCGAACCGGCGGCGAGGTCGAGGGTGACGTGGTCGAGCACCGGTACGGCACGGCCGCCCGGCCCCGGGTACCCGAAGCTCACCCCGCGCAGCCGTACCACCGCCCCCGCCGGATGCCGCGCCACGGCCGGGCCCGGACCCGCCGGGGCCTGCGCGGCGGGCGCGGCGTCGACGATCGCGAACAGCCGCTGCGCGGCGGCCAGCGTGGTGCCGAAGGCGCTCGCGAACGCCTCCACCGCACTCAGCGCGGGCCCGAGCGCGACGGCGACCGCGATGGCCACCCACCACGCCTGCTGGTCGAGCCGCCCGTCCCGCCACAGGTACGCCCCGGCGACCGCCACCGCGCACACCGTCAGCGCGAGCACCGCCACGTTGGCCCCGCGCCGGGCAGCGGACCGCCCGGCCAGCGTGCGGGTGTACGCGCCCGCCTCGGCGTCGAGCCCGGCGAGCCGCGCACGCCGGCGCCCGAGGGCGCGAAGCTGCACCAGCTCGCGCAGCCCGCCGATGGTGTCGGTGAGGTGCGCGGCGATCCGCCCGCGGACCTGCTGCCGCCGCCGCGCCGCCTCCCGCAGCCGCCCCCGCCACAGCCCGGGTACGGCGAGCCCGGAGGCCGCGGCCCCGGCGAGCACGATCGCCCCGAGCAGCGGATGCGCGGCCACCGCGAGGTACCCGGCCGCGCCGAGCGAGACGACCGCCGCGGCGATCGCCGGTGCGATGGTGTGCGCGTAGAACACCTCGATCCGGTTGATGTCCTCGGTGGCCCGCGCGGTGAGGTCCCCGGACCGGTGCCGGTGCAGCACCCCCGGCGCCTGCCGCGCGAGGGCGTCGAAGAACACGGTCCGCAGCCGGGCCAGCACGGTGAACGCCACCCAGTGCCCCAGGTACTGCTCGCCGTAGTGCGCCGCCCCCTTGGCCGCGGCGAGCAGCAGGATCAGCCCCACCGTGCCCGCGACGCCCGGCGCGTCCGGGCCGCGCCCGGCCTGCCCGACCGCGTGCACCGCGGCCGCGAGCACCCCGATCCCCAGGCCGAGCTGCACGACCCGCAGCGCCGTGGACGCCGCGAGCACGCCCGCGAACGGCCGGGCGAACGCGGCGAGCCGCCGGATCATCGCGCCACCTCCCGCACCCCGGCCACCTCGACCACCCGGTCGGCGACCTCCATCACCGCCTCCGAATGCGTGGCCACGACGATGGTTCGCGTGCCGCGCAGCCGCCGCAGCGTGTCGATGACGAGCCGCTCGGACCGGGCGTCGATGTGCCCGGTCGGCTCGTCGAGCAGCAGCACGTCGGCGTCGACGAGCAGCGCCCGCGCGAGCGCCAGCCGCTGCGCCTGCCCGCCGGAGAGGGTGAGCCCCTCCTCGCCGACCCGCGCGTCCAGCCCGCCCGGCATCGCCTCCACCTCCTCGGCCAGGTGCGCCTCCCGCAGCACCGACCACATCCGCTCCTCGTCGGCGTCCGGATCGGCGAGCCGCAGGTTGCCCGCCACGGTTCCGGTGAACAGCCAGGCGCGCTGCGGCACGAGCACGGTACGCGCCGGTCCGCCGCCGCGCGCCGAGAGCCGCACCGTCCCGGCGCGGGGCGCGAGCTCCCCGGCGAGCACCGACAACAACGTCGACTTGCCTGCCCCGGACGGCCCGGCGAGCGCCACCATCTCCCCGTGGCCGACCCGCAGGTCGATCCCGTCGAGTACGGCGGGGCCGTCGCCGTGCCCGGCCACCACCCCGGCCAGCTCCACCGCGGCCTCGCCGTCACCCGCCCCCGGCGGCGGTACGGCACGGCGCTCCCCGGCCCCGGCGAGCGCCCGGACCACCTGGCGCTGCGCCGCCCGGCCCGCCATCGCGATGTAGAAGAACCCGCCCGCGACGCTGATCGGCTCGGTCAGCAGCAGCGAGATCGGCACCAGCGCGAGCGCCGTGCCGAGCGGGATCGCGCCCTCGGCGTGCCGTACCAGCGCGACCGCGGTGCCCGCCCCGATCAGCGCCCCGTAGAACGCCACGTCGGTGACGAGCAGCACGAGCTGGTTGCCCGCGAGCAGCCGCATCGTGGCCCGCCGGTGCCGCTCGCTCTCCTCGGCGAGCAGCCGCGACCGCCGCTCGGCCGCGCCGAGCAGGGTGAGCAGCCGAAGCCCCTGGATCGACTCGAGGAACTGCGCCGCCAGCCGCCGCGACTGGGCCTGGTAGGCGGAGGTGGAGGCGCGGAACATGCGCTGGAAGCCCCCGATCACCACCGGCACCGCGGCCACCACCGCGAGCAGCACGGCCGCCGCGGCCGGGTCGACGACCACCGCGACCACCGCCACCACCACGAGCGGGGTGGTGACCGCCGCGACGAGCTCGCCGAGGAACCCGCCCCGCCACGCCGCGACCTTGGCGGCCCCGTCGGTGGCGAGCGAGGCGAGCGACCCGGTGACCGGCTCGCCGTCCGGCCGGGGCTCGCCGAGCGGGCCGCGGGCGAGGATCGCCGCGTGGAGGCGCGCACGCACCGCGGTCTCGGCGAC
>QGUZ01000323.1 GCA_003242605.1 Actinomycetota bacterium | reverse complement strand
CCGCCGAAGATCAGCACGCTCAGGTACGAGATGCTGAAGAACTGCAGGATCGCGCCGAGGATGAGGAAGGACAGCGCGGGCGAGCTGTACGACGGGTCGACGAACTGGATGAAGAACGAGACGAAGAACAGGATCGCCTTGGGGTTGAGCAGGCTGATCAGGAGCGCCCGGCGGAACGGGTCACCGTGCCCGGCCCGGCGGTCGGCCGCGGCGATCGCCTGCCCCTGCTCCTCGGCGGTCACCTCGCTCGCGGGCGTGCGCCACGCCCGCCACGCCGACCGCAGCATCTGCAGCCCGATCCAGGCGAGGTAGAGCGCGCCCGCGTACTTGACCACCGCGAACAGCAGCGGGTGCGACCTGAGCAGTGAGGCGACGCCCGCCGCGGACAGCACCATCAGCACCGTGTCGCCGACGAACACGCCGGCGGCGGCGCGGTACCCCTTGCGGACCCCGTCCCGGGCGGCGGTCGCGAGCACGAGCAGGGAGTTGGGTCCTGGCATCAGGATGATCAGGAACGCCCCGATGACGTAGGTCCACAGATCCGTGATGCCGAAGAACATGCCTCACCGCTCCAGTGACGCAACAGGTGATAAGTAGACAACTGTCTACCATCCTCACATGCCGTAACAGTCAGGCGGTATCGGACTTCATTCCGCCGCCCAGGCCGGGCCGGTGGCGGTGATACTCCGGCCGCGACCGCCTGCTCGAGCAGCGGGTGGTCTGCCGCTCGGCATGCCCGATGAGCTCCACGCGGATTCGCCTCGCCAGGCGTTGGCCGGGCGCCCGCGACGGCCTCGCGTACTCCGCGGTCGCGTTCCACCGACTTGTGACGCAGCCGCTGCGCGCCGCTTTGTGGTGCCGCCGCATAAGGCACTGCGGCGCGCGCCGCCAGGGCCGGTGGCTATGGGAACGTCGTTGTGCCGTCCCCGGCCGGGTCATGCGGCGGTGATGCCCTGACCGTGACCGCCTGATCGAGTAGTGGGCGGCCGTGGGTTGCGTACTCGGCGAGTCCGGTGTGGTCATGGCGGCAGGGTGAGCGCGGCGTTTCGTGCGCTGGGCGGTCGCGGCTTCGATCCTCCGCTGATTGGTGACGCCGCTACTGCCGCCGCTTTGTGGTGCCGTCGTATGGGGCACCGCCTGGTGCGGCACATGCCGCCACGGTTGTTGGCCATGGGAACGTGGCGGTGATGCCCTGACCGTGACCAGCATGCTCGAGCAGCGGGCGACCCTGCGGGTCGGCATACCCAATGAAGTCCACCCGGAGTCGCCAGACCGCAGCGGCCGGGCCACCACGGCGGCCTCGCGTACCCGTCTTCGTGCCTCGGCTCGCCCCCACCACACGCGTAACGACCGCCACCGGTCGCCACCCTCGACACGCCGCCGAGTGACCGCCCCGGCCTCGTTCTTGCGACGGGCCGCGGGTCGACCTCACCACTGCGGCTCGCCCGCCGCCGCGCCTGCCGACGCCGAGCAGGCCGATCCCCGTGGGCGGCGCGGCGTGCGCCGGGATTCGCCCGCCCTGCCGCCCGCGCTGGGGCCGACCCGTCATGGTCATGAGGGCCGGCGCGGCCGGGCCGTCGAGCGCCGTCCGCGCCTGAGGGCCGCACTCGTGGGCCACCACAGGATACGAGCGGATCTGCGCGCCGAACGGCACGGAGGCTGAGACTTAAAGGCGTGTTCATCCTGCTTCTTCTGGGAACGACGTGCGCTCTGCACTGCTACCTGTGGTTTCGGCTTGTCCGGGGCACCACCGCCCCTCGTACGGCGTGGCGCCGGCTGGGCACGGTGCTGGTGTCGGCCGGACCGGCCCTGATCGCCATCGTTTTGATCGGCGGGCGTAACGGCCTGCCGTTCGAGCTGGTCCGGATCCTCGCCTGGCCCGCGTACCTGTGGCTCGCCCTCGTGGTCTACCTGACGCTCGCCCTCATCGCCGGCGAGTTCGTCCGGCCGGTGCTGCTGCGGTGGCTGCGCCGCCGGGACGCGCGCCGGCAGGTCGCCAGGCGCGCGCCGGCCGCCGAGCCGGTCACGGTGGGGGCGGCCGCCTCGGGCGACACGCCGGCGGCGGCGCCCGCCGCACCGCGCCCGGACGGCCGTGACAAATCAGGCCCGTCGGATCCGTCGCGGCGCAGGTTCGTGGCCCGGCTGGTCGCCGGGACCGCCACCGCGGTCGCGGCCGGCACGGTCGGCTACGGCACCTACGGCGTGCTGCGCGGCCCTTCGGTCCGGCGGGTGACGGTGCCGCTGGCCAAGCTGCCGCGTTCGGCCCACGGCTTCCGCATCGCGCTGGTCAGCGACATCCACCTGGGGGCGGTGCTGGGCCGCGGGTTCGCCGAGAAGGTCGTGGCGACGGTGAACGCGACCCAGCCGGACCTGATCGCCGTGGTCGGCGACCTGGCGGACGGCTCGGTGGCGGACCTGCGCTCGGCGGCCGAGCCGCTCGCCGGCCTGCGGGCCCGCCACGGTGCCTACTTCGTCACCGGCAACCACGAGTACTTCTCCGGCGCCGAGGAGTGGACGCGGTACGTGCAGGAGCTGGGGCTGCGGCTGCTCGCCAACGAGCGGGTTGAGCTCCCGGCGTTCGATCTGGCCGGGGTGAACGACGTCACCGGCGAGTTCTACGGCGACGGCCCCGACTTCGCGGCCGCGCTGGGCGACCGGGACCCGGCGCGGGCCTCGGTGCTGCTGGCCCATCAGCCGATCGTCATCCACGAGGCGGTCCGCCACGGGGTGGACCTGCAGCTGTCCGGCCACACCCACGGCGGCCAGCTGTGGCCGGTCAACCATCTGGCGGCCCTGGTGAACCCGACGGTGGCCGGGCTGGATCGCTACGGCGACACCTACCTGTACGTGACGCGTGGCGCGGGCGCGTGGGGCCCGCCGACCCGGGTGGCCGCGCCGTCCGATGTGACCGTCGTGGAGCTGGCCTCGACCCAGGCGTGACCGCTCGGCCCTGGCCGCAGGGCGCGGCGCGTGATGCAAGCCGGGCTTGGGGATGCCGCGGCCTGCTGGCCTCGGTCGCGTCGGCCACGCCTTCGGGCGAAAGGCCTGATGACGTTGCCGTTGGATCGACGGGGTACCGGTTGGGTGGCCGCGTCGGCGAATGATGGGGGCGGTGGGGGAGTCGGCGTCGGGCAAGGCCGGACCGCTCGGCCGCGGTTGTTGGTTCGGCCGGTGACCGCGGTTGGCGGTTCGGCGGCCGCGGTCGGCCTCGCTCCGCCGGTCGCGATGGTGCGCGCCCCGTGCCGGAGTCGAACCGGTCGCCTTCAGGGTGAAAGCCTGACGTCCTCGCCGTTAGACCAACGGGGCAGTGGAGCCGGTCGATGGCGGGGCGTGGGTGCGAGGAGCCATCGAGCCGGGTGGCGGTGTCGTCGAGCGTGACGGTGGTGGAGCCGACCTCGACCCCAGGCGGGGAGCCTGCCCGGTCGGACCTGGGCCCCTGCTCCCGGTCAGCGGGTTCGGAAGACGTGGCCCCCCTCGGTCGTGTCGGCCGCGATGGTGCGCCCCGTGCCGGAGTCGAACCGGTCGCCTTCAGGGGGAGAGCCTGACGTCCTTGCCGTTGGACCAACGGGGCGGTGCGGCCGGTCGATCGTCCGCACCGGTGAACCGGCCGTCCCGAATCCACGGCCACCGTGCCGAGCGTCGGCCTGGACGGGCGGCGATCACCGCGGCCTTGAAGCCACGCCTGACCCTGTCCACCGTGCGGAGACGGGGAGAGGTACACGCGACCGGCGCCGTGGGGCGTAGTGCGCAGCCGCGGCCTCGAGCGCGAGTCCCCTGGGCCGGGCGGCCGCCGGCGTTCATTCGGTCATGCGTTTCCTCCCGATCACGCATCTGGGGAGCCTCGTCCCCCGTGCCGTCCCCGGGATTCGAACCCGGATCCACCGCGCCCTGAACGCGGCGCCTCTGCCGATTGGGCCAGGACGGCGTGTGCCGGCGAGCGCCGGACCTGCCTCACGACGCCGCCGGGCCGTACCCCACGCCCCGACCAGGGGTCCAGCCTTCCGACCGTCCCGCCCGACGGGGCGCCGCAGGCAACCGGGGCTGGGTGCTCCGGCCGACCCTGCGGCACCGTGCCGTCCCCCCGCCCGGAATCGAACCGAGTGACCGGGCTTCGGAGGCCCGGGTGCACATCCAGTGCCGAGGGGTGAGCCCTGCGCTATGTGGCGCGGGCGGTGCGTGCGCGGCAGCCGTACGGGCCCGAGCCGCTCGCCTGCCGCGCCGCGACGGCGCGTGGGGGCGTGCGGTGACCATGCGCTCCGGCTCGCGCCGGCGGCGAGCGGGATCGTCTTGGTGGCCGCCGGAGCCGAAACGGCACGGCGAGCCGCGCGGCGCCGTCGTCCCCCCGCCCGGAATCGAACCGAGTGACCGGGCTTCGCAGACCCGGGTGCACCTCCAGTGCCGAGGGGCGAGCCCGCGCCTTACGGCACGGGTCGCGCGCCCGTCCGGTGGCGTGGCCGACCGGGCGCGAGTGGTCGTCAACCGGGCGGGGGGCGCCACTCCCGCCGCCGAGTATCGACCGGTACCGGGCCGGCTCCGCCACACCGCCGACGCCGCACGCCGTCGCGTCGCCGCGCCGCCCGGTCCGGCGGCCGTTCCCGGTGCCCTATCCCTTCAGGGCCGAGCCGCAGCGGGGAGTCGAACCCCGTCCCACCGGTTGGTGGCCGGTTGCCTTACCTCTTCGGCTTCTGCGGCGCGGGCGTCCGGGGTCCGAGTGGCAGGATTCGAACCTGCGACCTTCTGCTCCCAAGGCAGACGGGCTGGCCTGGCTGCCCCACACTCGGTCGGCCGCGCGGCACCGCCGCACGCCGGACGCCGTCGTGGACCGACAGGGAGTCGAACCCTGAACTCCTGCTTGCAAGGCAGGTGTGATCCCGTTTCACCATCAGCCCGGAGAGTGCCCGTCGCGGCCGCCGGCTCGGTCGAGAACGGAAGGGGTGCGGCCCACGGGCTCTGCTGCCGTCCGCCGCCCGCCGCGGGGCGACCCCGCCGGGCCCGGCGGCTCGGAAATGGCAGCTTTCGGAAACGCCGTGTCGTTCACTGTGGAGTTGTATTCATCGTCGCGACGAATATCCCGATTCCCGCACAACGGCCGATACGTCGCCGACGCACGCCGATATGACGCCGAGAATCTTTTCGCCGAGCCGGAGAATGCCGCCCGGATACGCTGAGGCCGCCCGTCGGGTGCGTAACCCGGGGCGGCCTCCGTGCACCGAACTGGCTACACGGATGCCGCCGGTGGCGCGAGCCCGGCACCGCGGCCGACGCCCCGCAGGCCGAGCGCGCGTCGCTCGGACGCGAGCCTGGCGAATTCGCGCGGAACCATCGTCGTCCTCCTGGTACCGGTCTCGTCGTTCGGTTCTTCCGTTTCTTACGGTAGAGCGTCCGCCTCGGGCTTGCCAAGATATTTTTTACCGGCGAATCCCGGATCCCCCGGCATGCCCGACGCGCTTTCCCGCGCCCGCGCATATATGACGGTACGCGGGCGGCCGCGGTTCCGTCACGCGATTTTGCGGCCGCCCGCGGGCGCGGTCCTGCGGCCCGCGCGGGCGGGTCAGGGGACCGGTCCGGCCGGCGGCCGCGCGCCCCGCCCCGCCGTGCGGGTCGGCGCCCCTGGCAGCGG
>QGUZ01000576.1 GCA_003242605.1 Actinomycetota bacterium | reverse complement strand
CCGACGCCGACCGGGTACGGCTCGGCGCCCACCTCGCCCCGGGCACCACGGTGATGCACGAGGGCTTCGTCAACTTCAACGCGGGCACGCTCGGCGCCTCGATGGTGGAGGGCCGGATCTCCGCGGGCGTGGTGGTCGGCGACGGCTCCGACGTCGGCGGCGGCGCCTCGATCATGGGCACCCTCTCCGGCGGCGGCAAGGAGGTCATCTCCATCGGGGAGCGCTGCCTGCTCGGCGCGAACGCCGGCATCGGGATCTCGCTCGGCGACGACTGCGTGGTCGAGGCCGGGCTCTACGTCACCGCCGGGACGAAGGTGACCCTCCCCGACGGCCGGGTGGTGAAGGCCCGCGAGCTGTCCGGCGCGAGCGGCCTGCTGTTCCGCCGCAACTCGACCACCGGCGCGGTCGAGGCGATCCCGCGCGAGGGCGTCGGCATCACCCTCAACGCCGCCCTGCACGCCAACGACTGACGACCGGCGCCGTCCGGTTCGGTGACGTCCGGTTCGGTGACGTCCGGTTCGGTGACGTCCGGTTGGGTACGGCACGGCCGCCGCGGCCCGCCGTACCCGCAGCGCCCCGGGGCCCGCGCCCCGGGGCGTTCGCCGTTTTCGCCCGGTGATATTGACGAGACCCGCTACCGCGAAGTAAGTTCGCGATTAAATTAACAGGAAAGCTTCCTAATAGTTCCCGCGCAACGAGCAGGTAGGACCGCCCATGCCGCGCTCCCCGCCACCCCGCACCCCGTCACCGATCCTCGCCGACGCCGGGGATGCCGTCCCCACGGGTCGGGGCCCGCCGTCGCCGCGGCGAGTCCGGCGTGCCCTGCGGTCCCCACGAAAGGGACACCCCCCTCATCTCTCGCAAGCCTCCTTTTCGCACTGACAGGGACGTGGAGCAGTGAAGAGACGACACCTCACCAGACTTCTGGCGGCGGCGGGAGCGCTGTTGCTGCCGCTCGGCTCGGCCGTCGCCCTCGCGCCGGGCGCCGCCGCGGCCGTGACCCCCCCGATCCTGGTGAACGCCGGCGGCCAGGCGTACACCGACGGCGCGGGCAACACCTGGTCCGCCGACCGCGCCTACGGCAGCGGAGGCTGGGGCCACGAGACCTCGTACGGCACCGGCCAGATCGACGGCGACATCGCGGGCACCGACGACGACCCGCTGTACCGGAGCTACCAGCTGTTCACCGGCTGGTCCGGCTACACGTTCGACGTGCCGAACGGCACCTACCAGGTCACCCTGAAGATGGTCGAGGACTGGGCGACCGGCGCCGGGCAGCGCAGGTTCGACGTGCGGATCGAGGGCACCACCGTGCTCACCGGCTTCGACATCTTCGCCGCCTGCGGCCGGCTCACCGCCTGCGACCGCACGTTCACCGCGAACGTCACCGACGGCCGACTCAACGTGCAGTTCAACATGAACGGCGGCGCGAACTACGCGGCGGTCGCCGCGATCGCGGTCACCGGCGGCCAGGGCGGCGGCGACACCACCCCGCCGAGCGCGCCCGGCGGCCTCCGGGTCACCGGCACCACCGCCGGCACCACCACCGCCGCCAGCACGCCGCCCACGACAACCTCCGCCGCACCCGACAACGAGTCCTCCGCCAA
>QGUZ01000322.1 GCA_003242605.1 Actinomycetota bacterium | reverse complement strand
ATCCCCGCCTGAATCCCCGCCTGAGCGGGCGGCGGACGCCGCCTGCGCGACGCGGGCGGTTGCCGATGAAGATTCTGGACAGTTAATATCCAGATCTGTGCGGATGAGTGAGGGCGTCGAGTGGGCGCTGCACACGTGTGTGAACCTCGCCTGGGTCGGGCGGCCGGTGGGCTCGGCCCGGCTGGCGGCCTTCTACGGCCTCCCTCCCGCCTACCTGAACAAGCGGCTGCAGAACCTCGTCCGGGCCGGGATCCTCACCTCCGTGCCCGGGCCGAAGGGCGGGTTCACGCTGGCCCGCGACCCGGCGTCGATCAGCCTGCTCGACGTGGTCACCGCGATCGAGGGCCCCGACCCCGCGTTCCGCTGCACCGGCATCCTGGGGGACAGTCCGTGGGGGGACAAGACCGCGGACCACCCGTCCAGCTGCGTCATCGCCGTCGCCATGCGCCGGGCGGAGCTGGCCTGGCGCAGGGAGCTGGCCGGGCAGACCATCGCCGACGTCTGCGCCACCGTGGAACGTCGGGCGCCGGGGGAGCCCGAGCGCACGCGCCGCTGGTTCGGCTGAGACCGCACCCGTAGACCCGGCCCCTCCGGGGCCCTTTTTTCGAAGGAGATCCTGGATGTTAAATGTCCAGAATTCTGCCGCCGTCCGACCAGCGGCGCGGGGATGGCTCGCCGTCTGCGCCGTCGCGCTGGGCATCTTCGCCCTCATGACCTCCGAGCTGCTGCCCGTCGGCCTGCTCACCCCCGTCGCCGCGGAGCTGACGGTGTCCGAGGGCACCGCGGGGCTGATGGTGACCACGCCGGGGCTGGTGGCCGCGGTGGCCGCGCCGGTGCTGACCATCGTGGCCGGGCGGCTGGACCGCAAGGTGATGCTGGCCGGGCTGATCGGCCTGATGGCGCTGGCCAACCTCGCCTGCGCCGTGGCGCCCACCTTCGCCGTCGTCCTCGCCGCCCGGCTGACCGTCGGCGTCAGCGTGGGCGGCTTCTGGGCGATCGCCGGCGGGCTCGCCCCGCGCCTGGTACCCGAGCGGCACGTCGGCCGCGCCACCGCGGTCATCTTCGGCGGCGTGTCCACCGCCTCGGTCATCGGCGTGCCCGCCGGAACCCTCGCCGGGCAGGCCGGCGGCTGGCGGCTCGGATTCGCGCTCGTCGGGGTCCTCGGGCTGGTGGCGTTCGGGTTCCTGCTCCTGCTCGTGCCCGCCTTGCCCGCCACGCGAACGGTCTCGTTCGCCCAGGTGCCCGGCGTGTGGCGGGCCCCCGCCGTGCGCGCCGGGATCGCGCTCACCTTCCTGCTGATCACCGGGCACTTCGCCGCGTACACCTACGTCCGGCCGATCGCCCACGAGATCGCGGGGATCCGGCCGGACGTGATCGGCCTGCTGCTGCTCGGCTACGGCGTCGCCGGCGTGGCGGGCAACTTCATCGCGGGCGGCCAGGCGGCCCGCCGTACCCGAGGCACGCTGCTCGTGATCGGCGCGGCGCTCACCGCCGTCGCCGACCTGCTCGCCGCGGCCGGCGCGGGCCCGGCCACGGGGACGGCGGCGGTCGTCGCCTGGGGCCTCGCCTACGGCGGCGTCTCGGTGAGCCTGCAGACGTGGATGCTCAAGGCGGCTCCCGCCGCGGCCGAGGCCGCCACGTCACTCTTCGTCGCCGCGTTCAACCTGTCGATCGCGCTCGGGGCGCTGCTCGGCGGCCTCGCGGTGGACGGGTACGGCACGGCCGCCGCGCTCTGGCTCGCCGCCGCGCTGCTGCTGCCGTCCACCCTCGTCGTCCTCGTCACCCGTCCCAATCCGGCCACCCGCCGCGCGCGGGCCGCCGGCTCGAACTGAACCTCCGGGAGGAGTAACGATCATGTCCTTCACCATCACGAACCCGCCCGCGCTGCACGACCCGGTCCCGTTCGGCTACAGCCACCTCGCCACGGTGACCTCCGGACGGCTGGTCCTGGTCGCCGGGCAGTACGCCTCCGACGACCACGGGCAGGTGGTGTCCCCGGACTTCGCCGTGCAGGTGGACCGGTCCCTGGCGAACCTCGGCACGGCCCTGCGGGCCGCCGGAGTGGACTACCCGGACGTCGTGCAGATCCGGACCTTCGTCGTGGACCACGGTCCGGAGCGGCTGGCCGTGATCGCCGAGGCGGTCCGCCGGATCTGGGGCGACCGGCCGCCCACGCAGACGCTGATCGGCGTGGCGGCGCTGGCCCTGCCCGGCATGCTGTTCGAGATCGACGCCGTCGCGGTCCGGCCGTGACGGTACGGCGCGCCCCGGCGGCGTGCCGGGGCGCGACCGGTCAGCCGTCCGACGCCTTGACCTGCTGGAGTGCGGCGAG
Organism: Actinomycetota bacterium; assembly: GCA_003242605.1. GTDB lineage: Bacteria > Actinomycetota > Actinomycetes > Streptosporangiales > Streptosporangiaceae > Thermopolyspora. Next base: position 3,318 of record QGUZ01000322.1, on the reverse strand, counting down.
CGCCGCGCCCCGGGCGCCGGCCATGTCGAGGTCGTGCACGAGCAGCAGCTCGGACGCGGCCCGCTGCTCCTCGCGCAGCACGGTGTGCTCGCGCACCTTGCCGAGGAACCACTGGCGGAAGTGCGGCGCCGCCTCCACCACGCCGCCGCCGAGGAAGTACACGTCCGGGTCGGTGAACTGGGCGGCGACGGTGAACAGCCGGCCGATCGCGATCGCCTGCTGCTCGAAGATCCGCAGCGCCATCTCGTCGCCCCGCTCGCCGAGGCCGCGCAGCAGCCGGGCGGCCTTCGCGATCGGCTCCACCGAGGCGAGCTCGTGGTCCGGGTAGCGGGTCAGCCAGTACGGCAGCAGGTTGCGCTCGATGCCGGTGAGGGAGGCGATGCTCTCCGCGTCACCCTCGAAGCCGCAGTTGCAGCTCGGTATCGGCTGGTCGGGTTCGAGCAGGCCGCGCAGCGGGATGTGCACGTGGCCGAGCTCGCCCGCCATGCCCGCCGCGCCCGTCACCACCCGGCCGGCGACCACGACGCCGCCGCCGAGGCCGGTGCCGACGATCGCCGCCACCGAGGAGTGCTCCGCCGCGGCCGGGCCGAACCGCACGTGGTGGGCGTAGAGCGCGGCCGCGTTGCCGTCGTTGTTGTAGACGACCGGCAGCCCCAGCCGCTCCTCGAGGGCGCCGCGGAAGTCGAAATTGCACCAATCCGGGTGGCCGAAGTTGGTCGCGCCGCGCGCGGAGATCACGCCGTCGGCGCTCGCCGGCCCCGGGGTGTCGAGCCCGACCGCCCGCACCCGCTCGCGGGGGACGCCGGTGAGCTCGAGCACGCCGTGGAACGCCCGGACGAGCGCGTCCAGGGCGACCGCGGGCCCCTCCCGCACGTGGCTGGGGGACTCCACCAGCCGGTCCACCAGGAACCGTCCGTCCGCGTCGAGGACGGTGGCGTTGTTGCTGGTCCCGCCGTTGTCCAGGCCGACCACTACCCAATCCGCTGTAGCCATACGAGGAAGGTAGTGCCCGGCGCGGCGCGGAAGGTAGTGGCGGGCCCGGCCAGGGCGCGGTGCCTCGCCCCGATCACCGGCATCGGCTAAAACCTGACAATGAACGGTGAGATTTCTTGGCGCGGCATTGAGTGCGCCGAGGGCCGCCGCTTACCGTGGCGGGCATGGCGATCGAGAGCTTCGTGGCCGCGCTGCCCAAGGTCGAGCTGCACGTGCACCTCGTCGGCTCGGCGTCGGTCCCGACCGTGCTCGAGCTGGCCGCACGGCACCCGAACGGCCCGGTGCCCACCACCGAGGCCGAGCTCGCCGCGTTCTACCGGTTCCGCGACTTCGCGCACTTCGCCGAGGTGTACATGGCGGTCAGCTCGCTCATCCGCGACCAGGAGGACCTCGCGTCGCTGGTGCTGGGCGTGGCGCGTGACCTGTCCGCGCAGAACGCCCGCTACGTCGAGCTGACCGTGACGCCGTACACGCACGTGCTCTCCGGCATCCCGATGCGCGCGGTCACCGAGGCGCTCGACGTCTCCGCCCGCGAGGCCCGGCGGCGGCACGGCATCGAGATCGCCTACATCTTCGACATCGCGGCCGAGCAGGGCGTCGAGGGGGTGAAGGGCACGCTGGAGCACGCGCTCGACCACCCGCCCGAGCGGCTCGTCGGGTTCGGCCTCGCCGGCTCGGAGCACCGGCGCGCCTCGTACATGGACGCGATCCGCGACGCGTTCCGCGCCGCCACCGCCGCCGGGCTGCACAGCGTGCCGCACGCCGGGGAGATGACCGGGCCGGAGATCATCTGGGAGGCGGTGGAGCGGCTCGGCGCCGAGCGCATCGGGCACGGCATCAGCGCGGTGCGCGACCCCCGGCTCGTCGCCCGCCTGCGCGAGGCCGCCATCCCCCTCGAGGTGTGCCCCACCTCGAACGTGCGCACCGGGCAGGTCGCCGCGCTCGAGGAGCACCCGCTGCCGGTGATGCTCGCCGAAGGGCTCACGGTGACCGTGAACAGCGACGACCCGCCGATGTTCGGCACCACGCTCACCCGCGAGTACCTCACGCTCGCCCACGTGTTCGGGCTCGGCCCCGCCGAGATCGCCGGTGTCGCCCGCAACGCCGTACGGGCGAGCTTCATGCCCGAGGCGGACAAGGCCGCGCTGCTCGCCGAGATCGACGCCCTGGTGGCCGGTTCGCGGTGATTGCTTCGGGTGGTCAGGGGTAGCCAAGGGGCGATGGCGCCGAGGGGCGCCGTCGAGGGGGGATGTGTGTCATGATCCAGATGCTGCACAAGAAGGGGATCCGCTCCGGCACCCTGTACGCGCTCGGTCTCGGCTCGATCGCGTTCTCGTTCGCCACCTGGCTGCTGTCGAAGAAGTTCGAGGCGGCCGGCATCGACCGGGCGGACCGCTGGGGCCTGTTCGTCGGTGAGTGGGCGCCCACCTTCATCGCCATGGGCGTCGCGCTGCGGATCGAGGAGACGCACGGCGAGCTCACCGGCCCGGAGGGGCACCGGGAGGGGGAGCAGCCCTGGGAGCGGGAGACCATGGGCGAGAGCACGCCCACGCCCGCGGGCATGCGGCGCTAAGGCGTTCACCGGGGGCGGCGGTGCGCATCGCCGCCCCCAGGCCCCGATCCGCGCCCGCCATGCGCGGCCGCGGCACCCGCGCCGCGGCCGGGTTACGGCACGGCGGTTACGGGCAGGGGCGGTGGTCATGGCAGACGACACGCTGTTCTTGCTGCTCGAAGGCTACGGGTGGCTGCCGGCGCTGCGTCGCCGGGCGCCGGGCGCGGTCGCCCGCACCCGGCTGCTGGGCCGCCGCGCGGTCGCGATCTGCGGGCCGGACGCCGCCCGCTTCTTCTACGAGGACGACGGCATCCGGCGCGGCCCGGCGCCGCCCCACCTGGTGCGCACCACGCACTTCGTCCGCGGCGGCGGCGTGCACCCGGACGGGATCACCCGCGAGGCGCGCCGGGCGATGTTCCTGCCGGTGCTGCACGGCGACGCCGCGGCCGACCTGGTCGGGCGGGCCGTCGCCGCGTGGGACGCGGCGGTGCCGACCTGGGGCGGGGACCGGCCGGTGGTGCTGTTCGACCGGGTCGCCCAGGTGCTCGCCACCGCCGCGTACGGCTGGGCCGGGCTGGAGCTGCCGGAGCACGAGGTGCCGAAGGTCGCCGCCGACCTGGTCACCATGGCCGACGGGTACGCCACCCTCGGCCCCCGCCACTGGCGGGTCCCCCCCCCCCCCCCCCGCCCCCCCGCCCCCGCCCCCCCCCCCGCCCCCGCGGGCGGGGGGCGGCGGGGGGGGGGGGGGGCGCGCCGCCCCCCCCGCGCCGCCG
>QGUZ01000040.1 GCA_003242605.1 Actinomycetota bacterium | reverse complement strand
CCGCGCCCCGCCGGGGCGGCGGGGACGGGCCCAGACCCGCGCGGGGGGGGTCCCGCGGGGGGGGGCCGGGCCGGGGGCGAGCCGGCCCCGCCCCGGGGGGGCGAGCCACACCCGGGCCACGTGCACCGCCCCCACCGGCTCGTCGCCCCGGGGCAGCGCGGGCGCGCGCTCGTGGGCGTCGTGGTAGGCGAGGGCGAGCCGCTCCAGGTAGGGGCCGTGGTCGAGGCCGGGGCGGCGGCGCCGGCTCGGCCACTCGGCGAGCACCCGCACCGCGGCCCGGTCCGGCGGGGCGGACAGGGCGTCCGGGTCGAGGCCCGCCTCGGGCCCCCCGAGCCGGGCTGCCCAGCGCTGCACCGCGGCCGCCCGCACGTGCGCGTAGCGGACCACGAATCCGGGGTTGTCCCAGTTCCGCGGCAGGTCCGGCCATCGGCCGCCCGCCCGGCCCGGCCCGGCGTCCGGGGCGGGCTCCGCCGGGGCGGCCGGGAGGGCGGCGCCGCCCGCCGCGATCTCCCGCACCACCTCGCCCGGCCGGTCCACGGTGATGAGCAGCATGCCGCCGGGCGCCGTCCGCACGTCGCGCACCCCGGGGACGGCGCGCAGCCGGGCGGCGAGCTCCGCCCCCCGCTCCGGCGCGCGCAGCGCCGCCGCCGAGGCGTAGACCGCCTCGTGCCGCCAGGACCCCCGCGGGGCCGGGATCTCCCCGAGGATCTCGCCGAGTCGTTCCGGTGTCGCCACACCCGCAGCCTAGAGCGGGCCGCGGGCTGCCTCAGGGGACGGCGCGCCGCCCGGGCCCGGCGGTAGGGTGTGGGGCCGTGACGACGTTTCGGATCAGCGAGGCGGCCGCACTGCTCGGGGTGAGCCCGGACACCGTCCGGCGCTGGGTGGACAGCGGACGGCTCGCCGCCCACCGGGACGAGCACGGGCACCGGGTGCTCGACGGCGCCGACCTGGCGGCGTTCGCCCGGGCGCAGACCGCCACCGACAGCGGCACCGGCCGCTCCTCGGCGCGCAACCGCATCCGGGGCATCGTCACCGACGTGATCAAGGACGCGGTGATGGCACAGGTGGAGATCGCCGCCGGGCCGTACCGGCTGGTGTCGCTGATGAGCCGGCAGGCCGCCGACGAGCTCGGGCTGGAACCGGGCGTGGTCGCGGTCGCCGTGATCAAGTCCACGAACGTCGTGGTGGAGCGCCCCGACCTCGGCGGCACGCCGAGCGGCTGACGCCCGGCCGGGGCGCGGCCGGGCGGCTCAGATCATCGCGAGCGGCTCCGCCGGGACGTAGCCGGCGAGCTCGGCGGAGGCGAGCAGCCGGTGCTCGGTGGAGTCGCGGCGGCACACGTACGAGAACCGGTCGGCCGAGTAGACCCGGATGCCGTCGTCGCGGCACTGCCGCATCAGCACCTCGTCCCACTCCTCGCTCACGTCGGCGATGCCGAGCTCGGTGAGCACCGGGCGGCGGGCGAGCAGGGTCGGCCCGGCGAGCTCGGGCAGGAACCGGTGGTCGGCGCCGGGCTGCCGCAGCAGCGTCGCCCCGGCCTGCGGGATGTGGGCGTAGAACGACGCCTTCCCGATGATCTCCGCGTCCGTGGCGTCGAAGTACCGCACCAGGTCGGCGAGGTAGTGCTCGCCGTACAGGTCCCGGGGGTCGAACACCGCGATCAGGTCGCCGTCGGCGAGGCGCAGCGCGCGGTCGAGCGCGGCGCCGCGGCTCTGCGGGCCGTCGGTGGTGCGCACCACCACGTCGGCGGGGCAGGCGGCGCGGGCGGCCTTCTCCACCAGCGCGCCGTCCACGCCGTCGGCGACGATGACGAGCTGCACCGGCGCGTACGCCTGGTGGCGGAGCTGGGCGAGCAGGTGCTCCAGCTCGGCCTCGTCGCGCACCGCGGCGATCGCGGTGACGTCCCGCCCGCCGCGCACGCTGGGGATGCCCGCGGTGTCGAGCACCGGGTCGAGCAGCGGGGTCACGCTCACCGACTCCCGCCAGGCGAGGTGGCCGAGCACGGCGCGGCGGCCCTCGTCGCCGAGCAGCGCCTCGACCTCGGCGACCACCGGCTCGACCGGGCGGTTCGGCTTCGGCTTGGGCACCTCGACCACCGGGGTACCGCAGGCGCGCAGCTCGGCGAGGGCGCGCGGGTCGGCGTCCGGGCCGGCGACCACGAGCGCGGGCCGGCGGTAGGCGACCAGCAGGTCGTCGTAGCCGATCGGGTCGTCCGGGTCCTGGCCGGGCAGCGGCCGCCAGATCGGCTCGGGCGGCGCGGCCGGCGGCTCGCCCGCCTTCGGCTTGGGCGCGGCGAGGCCCATCGCGGCGAGCGGCACCTCCCCGAGGGTGAGCACCTCGCCGGTGCGCCCTCCGGCCGCCGGGATGAGGTTGTGCACCCGGGGCTGCACCGCGTGCGGCAGCACCCCGACGTCGTCGCGGCGCAGCGCGGACCGCCACTCGCGGGCCCGCGCCTCGCTGAACGTGAACACGTGCTCGAAGTACTCGGCGGCGGGCACGAACGCCGAGACCGGCCCGCCCGAGTGCCAGAACACGGTGCGCACGCCGCGCCGCTTGCACTCCTCCAGCAGGTCGCGCAGCGCCCGGTTCTCCAGGGCGAGCGCCTCCAGCCACCGGCCGCCGTTACCCTGGCGGGCGCCGGGCCGTACCGACTCCACCAGCAGCATGCTCGGCCGATGCTTGTCGAGCATCTCCCGCCAGTTGTCCGGCCCGAAGTTGGTCACCTGCCGCCACTCGTAGCGCAGCAGCGCCTCGGACTGCCGGTCGACGATGCAGGCGACGGTGAGGTACGGCCGGGCCGTGGGGCCCTTCGGCACGGTGAAGCCGTCGGCGAGCGGCGCGGACACCGTGGGCGCCGGGGTCGGGGCGACCGCGGTCTTCCGCTTCGGCTCGAGGTCCGGCACCTCGGGCGGGAAGTCGGAGCGTTTGGGCGCGGGGCGGCGCCGCACCGGGGCGCGCACCTTGCGCAGCTCCCGGGCGAGCCGGGCCGGGTTCCTGCCGCCCGCGTTGATCGCCCCGCCGAGCCGCAGCCAGCGGTTCGCCCGTACCGACTCGAGCTTCCACTGCGCCACCTCGGTCTGGTAGCGCTGCTCGGCGAGGCTCTTGGCGAGCCGGGTGAGGTGGCGTTCGGCGAGCTTGAGGCGCTCCTCGGCCTCGCGCGCGCGGGTCTTCGCCTCGGCCTCGGCCCGGTACGCCTCCTCCAGCCGGCGGCGGTGCTCCTCGAGCAGGCGGGCCAGCTCGGCGGCCCGGGAAGCCTGGGCGACCGCCTCCGCCAGCGCCTGGCGGGTCGCCTCCAACTCCGACATCCGATCCCCCTGCATCGTCCTCCAAGGTCGAGAAAGGATATCGGGCTTCATCCTGACACCCGCGCCCTTTTCGCTGATTCCGTACACTCTGCGGGGAAAGCGGCACGCCCCCGACACCCCGAGGCGTCCGACACCGGAGCGAAGGAGAGCGAGTGCGCAAGGGCACCTGGCCGGCATTCATCGCGCGGCCGTACGTGTGCGGAGCCCTCGGCCCCTTCACCGCCGACCGGATCGCCGCGCTGCGCGCGGCCGGACCGGTCACGCAGGCGGTGTACGAGACGCCGGACGTGGTGCTGTACGGCTCGGCGCCGCTGGAGCCGTACGCCCCGGGGGCGTTCGCCTGGGGGGAGCGGCGGCCGGTGGCCGGGGACGGCCCGCCGTCGTGGCTGCGGGTGGCCGAGGAGTACGAGACGCCCGGGCTGATCGACGGCCCGGAGCAGGTCACGTTGCACGCGGGCGCCTTCGGCCTGATCGACGTGTACTACCTCGAGGCCGACGGCGCGGTGTACTTCGCCGGGCTGATCGAGCCGCTGCTCGCGCTCGCCCGCCGGCCGTACCGGGTCAACTGGGAGGCCTGGGCCGCGATCCTCAAGCTCACCTACCCGCTGCTGGACGACACGCCGTACCGCGAGGTGCGGCGGCTCACCGGCGCGACCGCGCTCACCTGGTCGCGGACCCGGCGGCGGATCACCGTGGACCGGCGGGCCCCGCGCTGGGTGCGCGAGGAGCCGGTCGACCGGGACGTGTCCGCGCGGGAGATGGTGGCGCTGCTGCACGAGGCGCTCAAGCCGTACGAGGACCGGCCGGTGCTCGTGCCGGTGAGCGGCGGGTACGACTCGCGGCTGCTGGCGAGCGTCGCGGTGGCGCGGAAGATGGACGTCGAGTCGTGGACGACGAGCCCGGACGACGGGCTCGACACCGACATCGACTTCGCCCGGTACATCACCCGTGAGCTGGGCGTCCCGCACCGGGTGATCCGGCAGGACCCGGCCGCCTACCCGGACGAGGCGCTGTGGACGGCGCGCCGGCTGGAGTACCTCACCAGCCACCACGCCTGGTACGCGCCGTTCGCCCGGGAGGTGCACGCGGCCGGGCGGCCGATCGTGGACGGCCTCGCCGGCGGGCCGCTGATGAAGAACTTTCTCATCAGCTCGGCGGCGGTGGGCGCGGAGAGCGCCGCGGCGCGCCGCGAGGCGCTGCTGCGCTCGCTGGCGAACGGCGAGGCGCACCTGCCGGTGCTCTCCGAGCGGGCCGCGGCGTGGATCGACGAGCGGGTGCGGGAGGCGTTCGGCCGGGCCACCTCGATGTTGCGCGGCCACCGGGCCGAGCTGCCGCTGAGCGTGCTGCACACCCGCACCGCGCGGGGCATCGCGCGCTCCCCGGTGAACCTCGTCGGGCCCGAGGTGACGCCGATCTTCCCGTTCCTCCACCCGGAGTTCTTCGACGCGGCGCTGTCGGTGCCGGTGACGCGCAAGGAGGGCGGCCGGTTCTACCGGGAGATCCTCCAGGCGGCGAACCCGCGGGTGGCGGCGCTGCCGTCCACCAACGTGCCGCTGCTGCCGAACCGGCGGGTGCCGCTGCGCTCGACCGGCCCGGCGGCGCGGGAGTGGAGCCACCGCATGCTGCGGCGCGTCGCCCGCATCGAAGGGCTGCTGTCGGAGGATATGCTTCGGGTTGTCGCCGACGGCCCGGACGCGCTCACCGCGTTCCGGTCGTGGAACTCCCGGTTCTGGCTGCGCGGACTGGTGGTCTTCGGTGCGTGGCTCGCCGACTACGAGGACCTGCTCGAGGACCTCACACCGCCGTGGGCCTGACCGTCAGGCGCAGCGTGACCACGTGATTACGTGGCTATCCACCTGCGAAGATGACGGTTTCGTGGATAATCGAGGACGACCCGCGAAACCGAATTCGGACGGGTCGCCGAACTGGTAATGTTCGGCCAGAACGCCGCCCAGGTACGGGGGAACCGCGACACGATCAGGGGTTCTATCCAGGGCGAGGAGCTTGACGACAGCTCCTGTGGCGGCGGACTCCCATCGGTAACACCCTGCTTCCCTCATCATGTGAGTGAGTCTGATGTGCGCTGCAGCCTGCCCTGACCCGGTTTCAGAGGACTTCGTCTCCCGGGATCCGCAGTGGTACAAGCGGGCCGTCTTCTACGAGGTGCTCGTCCGGGGCTTCAAGGACTCGAACGGGGACGGCACCGGCGACCTGCGCGGGCTCATCGAGAAGCTCGACTATCTCAAGTGGCTCGGCGTGGACTGCCTGTGGCTGCTCCCGCTGTACGAGTCCCCGCTGCGTGATGGCGGCTACGACGTCTCCGACTACATGAAGATCCTTCCGGCATTCGGTGACCTGTCGGACTTCGTGGAGTTGGTGGAGCAGGCGCACAAGCGGGGCATGCGGATCATCACCGACATGGTGATGAACCACACCAGCGACCAGCACCCCTGGTTCCAGGCCTCCCGCCGGGATCCGGACGGACCGTACGGGGACTTCTACGTGTGGTCCGACGATCCGAACAAGTACAAGGAGGCCCCCATCGTCTTCGTCGGCGTCGAGGAGTCCAACTGGACCTTCGACCCGGTACGCGGCCAGTACTACTGGCACCGGTTCTTCCACCACCAGCCGGACCTCAACTACGACAACCCGGCGGTGCAGGAGGCGATGCTGGAGGTGCTGCGGTTCTGGCTCGACCTGGGCATCGACGGCTTCAGGCTCGACGCCGTGCCGTACCTCTTCGAGCGGGACGGCACCACGTGTGCCGGGCTTCCCGAGACGCACGCCTACCTCAAGCGCATCCGGAAGGAGATCGACCGGCTCTACCCCGACCGGGTGCTGCTCGCCGAGGCGAACGGCTGGCCCGAGGACGTCGTCGAGTACTTCGGCGACCCGGCGACCGGCGGCGACGAGTGCCACATGGCCTTCCACTTCCCGCTCATGCCGCGCATCTTCATGGCGGTGCGGCGGGAGAATCGCATGCCGATCAGCGAGATCATGTCCCGCACCCCCAAGATCCCCGAGAACGCGCAGTGGGGCATCTTCCTCCGGAACCACGACGAGCTCACGCTCGAGACGGTGACCGAGGAGGAGCGGGACTACATGCACGCGGAGTACGCCAAGGACCCGCGCATGCGGGCCTACCTCGGCATCCGCCGCCGGCTGGCGCCGCTGCTCGACAACAACCGCGACCAGATCGAGCTGTTCATGGCGCTCATGTTCTCGCTGCCGGGGTCGCCGATCATGTACTACGGCGACGAGATCGGCATGGGCGACAACATCTGGCTGGAGGACCGGGACTCGGTTCGCACGCCCATGCAGTGGACGCCTGACCGCAACGGTGGCTTCTCCGACGGTGATCCGGCGAGCCTCTACCTGCCGGTGATCATGGACCCGATCTACGGGTACCAGGCCCTCAACGTCGAGGCGCAGATGAAGCAGCCGAGCTCGCTGCTGAACTTCACCCGGCAGATGCTGGAGACGCGGCGTCGCCACCCGGTGTTCGGCACCGGCGACTACATCGAGCTGTACTGCAGCAACCAGGCCGTGCTCGCCTTCCTGCGGGAGAACGGGGAGGAGCGCATGCTCTGCGTGAACAACCTCTCCAAGTACCCGCAGCCGGTCGAGCTCGACCTGAGCCGGTTCAAGGGCATCAGCCCGGTCGAATGCCGGGGCAACGTGGTCTTCCCGCCGATCGGGGACCTGCCCTACCTGCTCACCCTGCCCGGCCACGGCTTCTACTGGTTCGAGCTCAACGGCGAGCCGCAGTCGTGACCGGCTGAGAACGTTCCAGCCTGGTCGCGGGCCACGGCCGCCGGACGGTCCGTGCACCGGCCGTGGCCCGTGCCGTACGGCACGGAGGTGCCGTCCCTCGAGGTGGCGGGGCCGATCAACGGCGCTCGGCCCCGCCACCGTCGTCTCCCGCGGCGCTCGCGTCCCGGCGTTCGCGCGGCCTCCGGACGATCCGGACCGCGGTAGAACGATCCATTCCCTTCGCCGTCTTCCGGCCCGTTTGTTTTCCTGTTTCCGGTCATTTTTGACCGACGCGCGACCATATCATGACGTTCTTCCAGCGCGTCCGTGCCGGTGAATGGTTTTCAGCCGTTGTTGAAGGAAGCTCATCCGGGGCAGAATGAAAGAAGACCGAGGGGTCGAATTCCCGGAGGTGAGCGATGTTACGTCCTTGGGAGGCGGACGCGACCGCGCACTTCAAGAGACGCCTGGGAAAGTCCGCTCTCGAGCTGGGCGAAACAACGGCAAGTCCTTCATGTCCGGACATCTGGGAGCTGTCCAACGGCGATATCGCCGTGATCGGCCGTGACCTCACCGACTGTTATCGGGATCGCCTTCCGCCTGATGTGTCCATCAGTAACGATGAGCGACTCGTGGTGATTCCGCGCCGTATGCTCGTCGCCGCGAAGCCGGATATTCCAAATGCTTAGTGAGGTCTCGGCCCTGCCTGCCGTCGAGCTGAGCTCCGGCGACTACCTGGCGGACTTCTGGGCCCGCTGGCAGAGGATGTCCGGGACCTTCTGGAAGCTGGAGCGTGGCCAGACCTTCCGTGAGCCGGACGACCCAAGCTGGGTCGCCTTCGACCAGGGCGACTGGGAACGGGCGATCGCCCTCATCGACGGGCGGGCGGAGGAGATCCGGCGCCCGGTCGAGGAGGCCCGGGGCGTACCGATGCGACGGCTGCGCATCGTGGAGCGTCCCTATTCACCGTATCTACGGTGGGAGCTGTATTACATCAGGTTGCGGGCGCTCGCCGGTGAGGATATTCGCGTTCTGGACGCCGAGCGGATCCGGCATCTGGAGCCGGACGGTCTTCTTCCGGAACTCGTCGTACTCGGCACCACGGTCATGTACCAGGTTCTTTACGATCAGACGGGCACATTGCGCGGTGCCAGAAGGATAGACGAGCCGGGGCCGATCGCCGCCTGCGCCGCGGAGATCCGCGAGCTGCACGCAAAGGCCGAGAGAATCGGCGTTTTCCTCGCCCGGGAGCCCGACGCGCTGCCGCCGCTTCAGCCGGGTGCCGCCGCCGCTTCAGGCGGGTAAGAGAAATCACCGAGGCGACGCGAGGGGTGGTCGATCCGGTCCATGCCAGGGCGAGGCGGTCGCCGGCTGTTTATGATCGTTTCTGTCTCTCTGGTCATCCTCGCGAGCGGCACGCTGGTCGCGTTCTCGCCGCTCGCGCTGGAGCTCTGGCAGGACCGGCCGGTCGACTGGACCCGGCTGAGCGAGGTCGGGCAGACGTACGGCGCGGCGTCCGCGCTGCTCGCCGTGTTCGCCCTGGTGGGCATCGCCGTGTCGCTCGTGCTGCAGGCCCGGGAGGCGAAGGGCGCCCGAGAACAGACGCTGCGGAGCCTGCACGGCGATCTGATGAAGATGGCCATGGAGGATCCGCTGTACCGCGCGTGCTGGGGTGAGTTCTTCAGCAGCGACGACCCGGACGCCCAGCGGGCCCACATGTACGTCAACCAGATCATCAACAACTGGCTGACGATGTGGGAGCTGCGCGGTATCACCGAGGCCCACCTGCGCTCCGTCGCCTCGATCGTGCTCGCCGGGCCGTACGGCCGCAAGTACTGGGACGAGGTCCGGCGGCTGCGGATGAAGAGCGCCAGCGGCCGCCGGGAGCGGCGGTTCTACAAGATCCTCGACGAGGAGTACGAGCGCATCCGGAAAATCCCGCCCCGGCCGCTGCCGCCCGCACCGGCCACCCGGGAGCGGCCCGCGGCGCCGCCGTACCGGCCGAGGGGGCCCCCCCCGGTCGGCGCGGGCATGCTGGCGGCGTTCGCCGCCGCGCTCGCGTTCCTCGCCTATCGGCGCGCCCGCCGACAGGAGGGACGGCCGGGCCGGGGGCGGTAGCGCGCCGGTGCCTCGGCGGCCGGCCGGACGCCTGCGTTCCGGTTTGTCCTGTGCCGGGTGAATCGGCGCGCCCGATTATGTTGACGAGGTTCACGCCGTCTGAAGGGTCGTGCTCCCGGCAACGATTTTTCTTTCCTGTGTATCGAAGTGACCGCGGTGCGTCTGGTGTGCGACAGATGGCGGTATCCGGCCGAGGATGCGGTTCCCGGCGTGATTCCCGTCGTGTCGCCGGTGACGTGTGTCACCCCTGCTGATTCACACGCCGCTGTGACGGGGATGCGAGTCCGCACGCGTCAACCGGCCTGCGTCGTTAGGCGTCTCCTGAATGGGTAAAGACTTCGATGACGAAGCGCAGAGGTGCCGACGACGGGGCGGGGTGACGTTCTGGGCAGCGTGGAATTGACGGGGGAAGCGGCGTCCGTCTCGTATGCCCGGTCCTGGGTCAAGGGCGTGCTCGGCGCGGGACATCCGGCCGTCGAGAACGTGATGCTCATCGTGTCGGAATTGGTGACCAATTCCATTCGCCACTCGAGATCCGGGCAGGGCGGGCGCATTCGGGTCGCCATCACCGAGGGGGACGGTCTCGTTCACGGCGACGTCACCGACGAGGGGGGAGAGTCGGTGCCGCGGGTCTGCCGGAACCCGGAGGGGGAGGGCGGCCGCGGCATGTTCCTCGTGGAGCAGATCGCCCAGGAGTGGGGCTTCCACGACGATGCGGCAGGCCGTGTCGTCTGGTTCACCGTCAAGTACTGACGGGCCGAACAAGGGCTGGCCGCAATCGCCCCTGGCGGTCATCGGAGATCCGGCGCCTTGATGCACGGAAGACTCGTCCGGGCGTGGTGCCCGCATGGAAGGTATCGGCCGTCGCTGTTACGTGGGTCGGGCGATTGCGCCTGATGAATGGCGGGTGGCCGCAGGGCAGTGAGGGCGGATTCGCCTGCGGTAATATTACGTCCAATGTTTAAACAGTTGTATCTCTTATAACTGAATTTCGAACGCTCGTCGGGTGTCCAGTTCTGGACGGCCGGCCGATCAACTTTCCTCTTGTCGATCTTGCGTCCGCTTTATACATTGTGATCGCTTCAGTTGATCGTCACCTCTGGACCGTTTCGAATGGCATGGGTTGACGCCGACTGAGTCGTGCCAGAGATGGCGTTCCTTGGCGGTTTGTCGGCTCTCCCCTCCGGTTTGGAGTGTGACGTAGCCATGCGCTCACATCGCCTTCGGCTGCCCTCGAACAGGTCGTCCCTTTTTTGGTTTCTCGTCGGGGCGGTGGCGACGGCCTTGGTTCCCGGCGTGCTGGTATCACATCCCGTGTCGGCGCAGGCGAGCACCTTACCCGCGGCGGTGGTGCATCTCCCCGCGGACACGAGTGGATTGCGCACCCTGTTCAGCTGATGGGGTCGGCCCGGCACCTGGCATCGGTGGCACCGGCTGAAACCGTCGTCTCGTCGGGGCCCGGACACGGATGGAAGGCGAGCCCGGAGGTGCCGGAGGGAGCGGTGCCGCCGGAGGACCGGCTGCCCGCTGGTAAGACCGGCGCTGAGGCGGCGTTGCATGCAAGTCCACGTATGAGCGCCAGGCCGGCCTCAGGCGGGTAACTATGACTGCTGATCGGCCTCCGTGCAGGGCGGACCGGGATAGAAAAGGGAATCGATCGTTCAGGGTGTCACTCGGTCGCGTGATATTGCTGGTGATGTCCATGGCGGCCGCAGGCTGCCTTCCCCTCGGGGATCCGCGCGGCCATCCGGTGGGCGTGGGGCTCTCCGAGGACGGGCGACTGCAATACTTTGCGCCACTGTGCCCGGGCGACGAAGTCCTCTCGGTCCAAGTCCAGGATTACGAGACCGGCGAAGTGCTCTGGGCCGCGTCCGAGCCGGACGAGAAAATCCGAAAGGGCGGACGAATAACCGTCGGCGAGTCCGGCGACTTCCGGCGGACCGACACCCCTCTCAAGTCTCCGCTACCGGACGTGCTGGGCGTGGAGCTGGAAACCGCCGACCGGCTCGCCGGGGCACGAGTGGATCGTCGCGAGGTGCCGGAGGAGATCGCCGGAACCGACACGGTCCTGAACGAGGAGTTGAAGAAGGAGCCCGAGTCCCGTTTCCGGGAGAGGGTTGCACGTGACCGTTGCTGAACGGGGTGCGGCGGCATATCCGAGGTCGCCGGGTCATGTGCGAGGAGCTCGCCGCCGGCGGTGGGGTCCGGACGGCCCATTTCGCGGTCGGCGGATGCGGCCGATCGCGACGCCGGACCGAATCGGCGGACACCCGAGGCCCGGCACGTCGCCGGATCGCCCTGCGGAGTCGCCGGCACGATGCCGGAACATTTCGGCCTCCTCCGCGAGCCATCGGCGCCGTGGCCGCTGGAATCGAATCCCACCGTGCGGAGAAGACTGTTCCGGTGAAGCTGCCATGTGAAGGTGGAAGGCCTGCAGGCGGACACGGCATCGCGTCACTCGGCCTCATGGCCTGTCCGGGGCGCCCCGGACGCCTCCCGGCGATCCGTTCGGCGCAACGTCCGGCGCGGCTGACGTCGGCCGCCGCGCACTCGGGCCGGCGCCGGCCGTGTGAGTACCGTGAGCGCTGAGCCGGGCCGTACCGGTGACGGGATGGGCGGGACGGCGGCGGGCGCGTGCCGGCCGGGCCATGAGGGCCGGTGTCTCGCCAGGTGGTCACGCGACACGGCGGATCCGCGGTTCGGATACCCTCGTTCGGGTGAGTCGATTCGCCCATCCCGCCGGTGACCGGCATGCAGATCTGCTGCCCGAGGAACGGCCACCGCTGCTCCCGGACGACCTGAACGCGCTGAACCCGGAGATCTGGCCGCGTACGGCCTGCCGGGTGGACGGTGCGCTCACCGTCGGCGGCGTGGACGTGAGGGATCTGGCGAAAGAGTACGGCACGCCGCTGTACGTGATCGACGAGGAGGACTTCCGGTCGCGGTGCGCCGACTACCGGTCGGCGTTCTCCGACAGCGACGTGTACTACGCCGGCAAGGCGTTCCTGTGCCGGGAGACCGCGCGCTGGATCGACCAGGAGGGGCTCGGCCTCGACGTGTGCAGCGGCGGCGAGCTCGCCGTGGCGCTCAGCGTCGGGTTCCCGCCGGAGCGGATCGCGATGCACGGCAACAACAAGTCGGTCGCCGAGCTGCGGAAGGCGATCGAGGTCGGCGTCGGACGCATCGTGATCGACTCGTTCGAGGAGATCGCGCGGCTCGGCTACCTCGTCGACGAGTTCAACGGCACCGTGCCGGGCGCGCGGGACGGCGGCACGGGCGCCCGGCGGCCCAAGGTGCTCATCCGCGTCACCACGGGCGTCGAGGCGCACACCCACGAGTTCATCGCGACCGCGCACGACGACCAGAAGTTCGGGTTCTCGCTGTCCAGCGGCGCCGCGGCCGAGGCGGTGCGGCGGGTGCTCGCCATGCCCCAGCTCGAGCTCGTCGGCCTGCACTCGCACATCGGCTCGCAGATCACCGACACCGCCGGCTTCGAGGTCGCCGCACAGCGGGTGACGTCGCTGCTCGTGCAGATCCGCGACGAGCACGGCATCGTGCTCCCCGAGCTCGACCTCGGCGGCGGCTACGGCATCCCGTACGTCGAGGGCGACGACACGCTGGATGTGAAGATCCTCGCCGAGAGCCTGCGGGAGATCGTGGCGCGCGCGTGCAAGGGCGCCGACCTGCCGATCCCGCGGCTCACCGTGGAGCCGGGCCGCGGCATCGCCGGGCTCGCCGGCATCACGCTGTACGAGGTCGGCACGGTCAAGGACGTCGAGGGCCTGCGCACCTACATCAGCGTCGACGGCGGCATGAGCGACAACATCCGCACCGCGCTGTACGGCGCCGAGTACACCTGCCGCCTCGCCTCCCGGGTGAGCGACGCCGGGCCGATGCTGTCGCGGCTCGTCGGCAAGCACTGCGAGAGCGGCGACATGATCGTGCGCGACCTGTGGCTGCCCGCGGACATCGTCCCGGGCGACCTGCTCGCGGTGGCGGGCACCGGCGCGTACTGCCGTTCGCTCGCCAGCAACTACAACTACCTGCCCAAGCCCGCCGTCGTCGCGGTCCGCGACGGGCGGTCACGGGTGATCATCCGACGGGAGACCGAAGAAGACCTGCTGAGGGGGCAGCTGTGAAACCCGGTGACGCAGTGGGCAAACCGGCCGGGGAGCGCCGTCCGTTGCGGATCGCACTGCTCGGCTGCGGGACGGTGGGCTCCCAGGTGGTACGGCTGCTGCGGGAGCAGGCCCGTGACCTGGAGGCACGCGTGGGCGCGCCGCTGGAGCTCGCCGGTGTCGCGGTGCGGCGCCTCGACCGCCGCCGCGACGTGGAGATCGACCCGGCGCTGCTCACCACCGACGCCATGGGCCTGGTCACCCGCGACGACGTCGACATCGTCGTCGAGGTGATCGGCGGCATCGAGCCCGCCCGCACGCTCATCCTCGCCGCGATGGAACGCGGCAAGTCGGTCGTGACCGCGAACAAGGCGCTGCTCGCCGAGGACGGCGCCACCGTCCACGGCGCGGCCCGCCGCCACGGCGTGGACCTGTACTTCGAGGCGAGCGTCGGCGGCGCGATCCCGCTGCTGCGCCCGCTGCGCGAGTCCCTCGCCGGCGACCACGTCCACCGGGTGCTCGGCATCGTCAACGGCACCACCAACTACATCCTCGACAAGATGGACTCCACCGGCGCGTCGTTCACCGACGCCCTGGAGGAGGCCCAGGCGCTCGGGTACGCCGAGGCCGACCCGACCGCCGACGTGGAGGGCTTCGACGCCGCGGCGAAGGCGGCGATCCTCGCCGGTCTCGCCTTCCACACCCGGGTGACCGCCGCCGACGTGCACCGCGAGGGCATCACCGAGATCACCGCCGCCGACGTGGCGAGCGCCGCGGCGATGGGGTACGTGATCAAGCTGCTCGCCATCTGCGCCCGGTCCGAGGACGGCCGCTCGGTCGGCGTGCGCGTGCACCCGGCGATGATCCCGCGGACCCATCCGCTCGCCGGGGTGCGCGAGGCGTACAACGCGGTGTTCGTCGAGGCCGAGTCCGCCGGCCGGCTCATGTTCTACGGCGCGGGCGCGGGCGGCCCGCAGACCGCCTCGGCCGTGCTCGGCGACATCGTGGCCGTCGCCCGCAACCGCCTCGCCGGCACCCGCGGCCCGGACGAGTCCACCTACGCCGACCTGCCGGTGCACCCGATCGGCGAGACCGTCACCCGCTACCACGTCGCGCTCGACGTCGCCGACAAGCCCGGCGTGCTCGCCCGCGTCGCCGAGATCTTCGCCAAGCACGACGTGTCGATCCAGACGGTGCGCCAGGAGGGCCACGGCGACGACGCCCAGCTCGTCATCGTCACCCACCACGCCAAGGACGCCGCGCTGTCGGCCACCGTCGAGTCGCTGCGCGAGCTCGACATCGTCCGCGCGGTGGCGAGCGTGATGCGGGTCGAGGGCGAGGACGAACGCTGACCGGCGCCCGGTCCGCGCCACGCCGTTCGGGCCGGTGACGGACCGGAGTGCGCCCGGCCGCGCCGCCGGGGGCCGTGCCGTACCCGGTGCGCCGTGCGGAGGGCGCGCCCGCCCTCCGTGCCGCCTCGGCGGCCCGGCAAGGATGTCCATCTCGCCCGTATTGCCACATCCGCTGGCCGGTCTCGGGGATACTGGTCTCCGCCGTTTCCGGCGTCGACCGCGTTTCCGGCAGAACCGTTGAGATCAGTAAATGACTGTCATCGCCAGTGGATCCAGCACGCTGACGCCCGAGGGCTACCGGCGCACCCCGACCCGGCCGATCGCGGAGCTGCGGCGTGAGGCCGGCCACTGGTGTGCGGGCGAGCGGCGGCTCGCGGATCCGCCGAGCCCCGAGGACCTCGCCTGGCTGCGCGAGCTGACCGGGCTGCGCGTGCGCTGGCCGTACAACGAGGGGCGGCAGGAGGCGATGGCGCTGCTCACCGCCCTCGCCGGCGCCGGGGTGCCGCTCACCGCCGAGGCGGTGCCGCCGTGGGCGGAACGGGCCGACCCCGCGCTCGCCGAGCTGCTGCGGTCCTGGCCGGAGGGCGGGCCCGACGCCGCCCCCGACCCGTCGGCGCCGGTGACCGCCGGCGAGGCGAGACGGTCGGTGACCGACCTGCGGCGCGAGGAGCACAGCGTACGGCTGCGCCGCCACGCCTGGCGGTCGCACACCGCCGACGCCCCGGTGACCGTGGTGCTCGCCTCGCGCCGCCCGCACCACGTGCCGGGGGCGCTCGCGCAGATCGCCCGGCAGCGGCACGTCGAGGTGCAGGTCGTGCTCGCCCTGCACGGCTTCACCGCCGACCTGGTACGGCCCGCCGTACGGGACTTCCCGCACCCGATCACCGTGCTCGAGGCCGACGCCGCCACGGTGTTCGGCGAGGTGCTCGCCCGGGCGGCCGCGCGCGCCGACGCCGCCCTCATCGCCAAGTGGGACGACGACGACTGGTACGGCCCCGAGCACCTCGCGGACCTGCTCATGGCCCGCCGGTACTCGGGTGCGGACGTGGTCGGCACCGCCGCCGAGTTCTTCTACCTCGAGCCGCTCGACGTCACGATCCGCCGCACCGACTACAAGAGCGAGGTGTGGTCCGACCACGTGGCGGGCGGCACGATCCTGATCGGCCGGGACACCCTCGCCGCGGCGGGCGGCTTCCAGCCGCTGCCCAAGGGCGTGGACTCCGCCCTGCTCAAGACCGTCCACGCCGCGGGCGGCCGCATCTACCGCACCCACGGCCTGGGCTACATGCTGCGCCGGTCGAGCGCGGCCGAGCACACCTGGCGGCTGCCGCTGGCGCACTTCCTCCGGGTGGCCACCAACCAGTGGCGGGGGTTCCGGCCGAGCCTGCTCATGGAAGCCGAATGACCGAGGGCACGACGGCGAACCGCGCCCGCCGCACGGGGCCCGCCGTACGGCAGGCGGCGGGGCGAAGGGCCGTGCGGCCCGCAGCAGAGGCCGAGATGACCGGGGAGGAACATCCGTGACACCGCGCATCCGCGGAAACGACTACACGTCCCTCAACCCGCCGCGGATCGGCGCGTGGACGCCGACGATGCGGGTGAGCGTCGTCATCCCGGCCTACAACAACCAGGCCAAGCTCGACCTCACCCTCGCCGGGCTCGCCACGCAGACCTACCCGGCCGAGCTGATGGAGGTCATCGTCGTCGACAACGGCAGCGAGCCCCGGCTCACCCTGCCCGAGCTGCGCCCGCCCGGCACCCGCATCATCCGCTGCGACACCCCGGGCCGGGCGAGCGCCCGCAACGCCGGCCTCGCCGTCGCCACCGGCGACGTGATCCACTGGCTCGACTCCGACGTGGTGCTCGACCGGGAGGCGGTCGAGGCGCACATGCGCTGGCACCACCTCGCCCCGTACCTCGTCGTCACCGGCTACCTGCGGTTCACCTCGGCCGAGCTGCCCAGCCCGCAGGCGGTCGCCGCCGCCCAGGACCTCGGCGTGCTGTTCGAGCCGAGCGAGCCGCACGAGTGGATCGTCGACCTGGTGGAGCGCACCGGCGGGCTGCGCGAGCACGCCCACCGCACGTTCAGCCTGCACATCGGCGGCTGCACCTCGGTGAACGCGCGGCTGTTCGAGGTCGCCGGGCCGATGGACGAGCAGCTGTTCCTCGGCCAGGACACCGAGATGGGGTACCGGCTGGCGCAGGCCGGGGCCGCGTTCATCCCCGAGCCGCTCGCCCGCGGCTACCACCTCGGCCCCACCATGCGCATGCGGAACAAGGAGCCGATCACCCGGGTGAGCCACGCGTTCATCGCCGACCGCATCCCGCAGTACCGGTGGCTGCGCTCGCACCCGGGCCGGCAGTGGCTCGTGCCGTACGTCGAGGTGGTCGTCGACGCCGCGGGCGCGAGCTACGAGGACGTCCGCGCCACCGTGGACGCCTGCCTCGCCGGCACCGTGCCCGACGTCGCGGTCGTGCTCACCGGCCCGTGGGACACGCTCAACCCGGAGCGCCGCGCCCCGCTCAAGGACCCGCGCCTCGACCTCGCCCTCATCCACGGCCACTACCGGCACGAGGGCCGGGTACGGCTGGCGCGCGAGGTCGCGCCCACCAAGGCGCCGTTCCGGCTGCGCATCCCCGCGGGCTGGGTGCCGGGCGAGGACACCATCGCCCGCCTCGTCGACCTGGCGATCGAGGACGGCTACGGGCTCGTCTCGGTGCTGCTCGCCGAGCGGCCGGAGCCCGGCGCGGCCGCCCCCGGGAACGGCGCGCCGGACGCGGCGGCCACGGGCACGGACGCGGCCGGCGCGGGCGGGGGAGCGGGCATCGTCGCCGCCCGGCTGGAGCGCACCGCGGCGTTCGCCCGCGCCGAGATCGCCCGCGAGGAGGGCGAGGACCTCGTCGACGTGGTCGAGGAGACCTTCGGCACGATCTGGGTGGACGGCGAGAGCTACGGGTTCGTCCCGGCCGCCGAGGCGCCGAAGATCAGGGGCCGCCGCAGCACCTACCGCGCCCTGCAGGAGGCCGAGGCCGAGGTCGCGCGGCTCACCAAGGAGGTGGAGCGGCTCAAGGGCCAGGTGGCCAAGTGGCGGGAGGAGGCCGCCCGCTGGCGCAAGAGCGCGGTCGAGTTCCGCCGCGAGATCGGCAGCCTGCGCAAGGAGATCGGCGCGCTGCGCAAGAACGCCCGCGAGAACGCCCGCGGCGGGTTCCGCTCCGCCGTCCGGCGCATCCCGCTCGCCCAGTACGCCAAGCGGGCGGTGAGCCGCAAGCCGAAGAGCTGAGCGGCCGGCCGGGCGGGGGCGGGTCAGGGCAGCCGGTCGCGGAGCGTGCCGCGCAGCCGGGTGAGCAGGGACCGCCGCCGTGGCGCGGCGTCCCCGGCGGCGCCCTCCGCGGGCCGGTCGGCCGCCTTCGGCGCGGCGGGCTTCGCCGGCGCCTTCGGCTGCGCGGCCGCGGCGGACGGCTTGGCCGCGGCGGCCGGGGCCGGTTTCGGCGGCCCGAACTCGGCCCCCGGGGGGCGCCGTACCCCGTGGGTGGCGTCGATGACCGCGTCGAGGTCCTCGCCGGGCGCGGCGAGCAGGCGGGCCCGGTTCACCGCGTCAGTGCGCTCCAGCCGGGCGGTGCGGCCATCGGGCAGCTCGGCGATGAGCACGCCGAGCGGCCGGTCCGCGGTCATCACCTTGATCATGCGCTCCAGGGTGTCGCGGCCGAGCGGCACGTCCACCGGCCCGGTGTACCGGTACGGCGTCGGCCACGGGGTCTCGGCCGGCTCGTCGGCGAGCCGTACCCGGGCGTCGTCGGCGAAGTGGGCGCGCAGCAGCCGCAGCTCGAAGTCCGGGTCGTCGAGCACCGCGTGCCGCCCGGTGGGCAGCTTCGACCACGGCGCGACGAGGGTGACCGTCACGTCGGGCAGCGACCCGTCGAGCGCCGCGTTCACCGCGGCCCGCACCTGCGGCTCGGTGTGCTCGCCGACCTCGTACACCACCTCCACGTACGGCACGAGCCAGCTGCGGCCGCGCTCCTTGCGCAGGTCGCGGCGGAGCGGGATGCGGTGCGCGAGGTAGGCCTCGGCCGAGCGCACGGTGCGCTCCCGGTTGACCCGCTGCGCGGGCAGCCCGAGGTGCACGGCGCGCGCGGCGAGGTCGGGCACGAACACCACGCCCGCCATCGCGAGCCGGTAGGCGAACTCGGTGTCCGAGCCGCGCAGCACGGCCGCGTCGAGGCCGCCCACCCGCGCAAACAGCGACCGGCGCAGCGACAGCGTGGGCCCGGTGCAGTTGTGGTACGGGTTCTTCGCCGCCTTCAGCCCGTCGAGCCTGCGGATCGTCTCTTCGGTGGAGCTGGGGATCGCCTTCGACAGGTCGAACAGCTCGCCGAGCGCGTCGCGGGCGACCGCGTCGCGCACCTGCTCCGGCGTCACCTCGCCGACGTCCTCGATGAAGTGCTTGCCGCCGATCGTCACCACGTAGTCGGTGAGGTGGTGCCAGCGCAGCAGCGCCTCCAGGTGCTCGGCGCAGATCACCATGTCCGAGTCGAGCCGCTGCAGGATCTCGCCCTCGGCCTGGGCCGCGCCGGTGTTGATGGCGTGCGCGATGCCCCAGCCGTCCGGCCCGGAACGCACGATCCGGGTGTTCTCCGGGGCGATCTCCGGCAGCCGCAGCGGCGGCTCGGCGCCGTCGTCGACGACGATGACCTCGGTGAGGTGCGCCGGGTAGGTCTGCGCGGAGAGCGCGGCGAGGGTGAGGTCGAGCAGGCGCTGCGACCGCGCCGGGATGACGACGCTCACCGTGAGCGTCGGCGTCCACGCGCCCAGGTCCGGCGGGGTCAGCGGGGAGTAGTCGTTGTGCCGGATCCTCGGTCGCGCCGGCTCCCGATCACCCGTCATCCATCCGCTCCTCGTCCACTGCGGTCGCGATCACGACTGTAGTGCATCAGCGAGGGGGTACGGCCGGGCGCGCGCGACCCGATGCGCCCGCCGTGACCGAAACTCCCGGCGACCTGCGACGCGGCCGGTTTCCGCCGGGTTTCGGACGGCCTCTTGATACCGCCGTGACGTTTGCGAAACCATGGGATCGCGCCGCCGGGCCGGCGGCGAGGGCGGGCGCGGACAGCGCCGCCGGACGGCCCGTGGCGCACCAGAACCGGGGTCTCCCCGGTGAACGTTCCACGGCCTCCGCCGAGGAAAGGAGCTCTCCGGCATCCCCTCCTGCGATCGCCGCCGGTTCATCGTAGACTCTTTGCAACACCGCAGGTAACGGCGGAACGGGCCGGGTGCCCGGCGACGGGACGGACGGTGCCGACGGGGGTGCCGGTCCCGCCGGACCCGGGCGCCGTGGCCGTGAATACGATCGATCATCGCGCATCGGACGGGCGGTGTGCCGCAACCCGCACTGCACACCGTGCCGAACCCTGCCGAACACCGCACTGAATACCGGATCGGATATATCAGCAGGCGGCCGTCGGTGCCGCCGCACGGGAGGAGCACCCACATGGCCAGGGGCTGGCGTGGCGTCATCGAGGAGTACCGTGACCGGCTTCCGGTGACCCCCGAGACGCCCGTGGTAACCCTGCTGGAGGGCGGCACGCCGCTGCTTCCCGCCGCGCGGTTGTCCCAGCTCACCGGCTGTGAGGTGTTCCTCAAGGTGGAGGGTCTCAACCCCACCGGCAGCTTCAAGGACCGCGGCATGACCGTCGCGATCAGCAAGGCCGTCGAGGCCGGCGCGAAGGCGGTCATCTGCGCGTCCACCGGGAACACGAGCGCCTCGGCCGCCGCGTACGCGGTGCGCGCGGGCCTCACCTGCGCGGTGCTCGTGCCTCGTGGCAAGATCGCGATGGGCAAGCTCGCCCAGGCGCTCGTGCACGGCGCCAAGCTGCTGCAGGTCAACGGCAGCTTCGACGACTGCCTGGAGATGACCCGGAAGCTGTCGGCGGAGTACCCGATCGCCCTCGTCAACTCGGTGAACCCGGACCGGCTGCAGGGGCAGAAGACCGCGGCCTTCGAGATCGTCGACGTGCTCGGCGACGCGCCGGACGTGCACTGCCTCCCCGTCGGAAACGCCGGGAACATCTCCGCGTACTGGATGGGTTACAAGGAGTATCGTGAGGACGGGGTCGCCACCAAGACCCCGCGCATGCTCGGCTTCCAGGCCAGCGGGGCGGCCCCGATCGTGACCGGTGCCCCGGTACCCCATCCGCACACGATCGCCACCGCGATCCGGATCGGCAACCCGGCCTCGTGGAAGCTCGCCGAGGCCGCCCGGGACGAGTCCGGCGGCGCCATCCAGTCGGTGACCGACCGTCAGATC
The DNA here is from genome assembly GCA_003242605.1 of Actinomycetota bacterium. GTDB lineage: Bacteria > Actinomycetota > Actinomycetes > Streptosporangiales > Streptosporangiaceae > Thermopolyspora. The sequence goes on along the minus strand of QGUZ01000040.1, from coordinate 5,493 downwards.
GCCGCCGCCTACAAGCTGCTCGCCCAGGAGGAGGGGGTGTTCGTGGAGCTCGCCTCGGCCGCCAGCGTGGCCGGCCTGCTCCAGGCGCACGAGCGCGGTCTGGTACGGCCGGGCGAGCGCGTGGTGTGCACGGTGACCGGCAACGGGCTGAAGGATCCCGACTGGGCGATCGCGGGCGCGCCCGCCCCGATCACCATCCCGGTCGACGCCCAGGCGGCCGCGGCCGCCCTCGAACTCGCATGATCCTCGCAATACGGCAGAGAGAGTCCGGTGATGCATGACCACTAGCACTGTCCGCGTTCGCGTGCCTGCGACGAGCGCCAACCTGGGGCCGGGGTTCGACGCGCTCGGCCTCGCGCTCGGCCTCCACGACGAGATCGAGGTCACCCTCGACGAGCCCGAGGGAGGGGCGGGCACCGGGCCGCACGCCGGCGTCCGCATCAGCGTCGAAGGAGAGGGTGCGGGGGAGCTCGACGAGGGCGAGGACCACCTCATCATCAAGGCGATGCGGAAGACCTTCGACCGCATGGGGGTCGACCAGCCCCGCAACATCCGGCTCCGCTGCGTCAACCGGATCCCGCACGCCCGCGGCCTCGGCTCCTCGTCGGCCGCGATCTGCGCCGGGATCCTCGCCGCCCGGGCGCTCGCCGCGCCGTACGCGGCGCGCGCGGGCCCGTGGGACGGCCACGGGGGAGCGGCGACGGGCGACGGCGCGACCGGCGGGGACCCCCGCGCGGCGGGTGCGGAACTCCTCTCCGACGACGAGGTGTTCGCCCTCGCCACCGAGCTCGAGGGCCATCCGGACAACGTGGCCCCGTGTCTTGCGGGAGGCCTTACCATCGCGTGGCTCGACCAGTGCGGTCGGCCGAGTATGGTGAAACTGAACCCGCACGAGGACATCCGTCCGGTGGTGTGCGTGCCGAGGCAGCGGCTGTCCACCGAACGGGCGCGTGGACTGCTTCCCAAGGTCGTACCCCACGCGGACGCCGCGGCGAACGCGGCGCGGGCCGCTCTTCTCGTCGCCGCGCTGACCGGGCGGCCGGATTCCCGGTTGCTGCTCGCCGCCACCGAAGACCGGCTGCATCAGGATTACCGTGCGCCTGCGATGCCGCAGACCGCACAACTGGTCAAAACTCTGCGCGCGAAGGGCGTGCCCGCGGTGGTCTCGGGCGCGGGTCCGACGGTTCTCGCCTTCACAACGCCGGACACGCAGGATTTGATCGCACCAGAAGTGGGTAATGACTGGCTTATCCAGCCGCTGAGCGTCGATCCGGTCGGCTCGTTCGTTCAGTTTCCCGAGACACGCTGAAATCTCTTCGACCTTCAGGGAATAGCCGTGCGCGCTGGTGATGTTAGGCTGATAGCCGCACCAGATGCCCCCGTGCCGGGCGCGTGCTTGTCAGCCCCACATTGCCATTCCATACTTGCGATGCCTCTGCCCGCAGGTCTGGGTGGCACGGCGACCTCCCTGAATCCGTTGCCTCCGGTTGGGCCACATCCGGTCGGCACCCCGCGAGGCGGCGATCTCAGAGACGTGCGCGTTCGGATCACCTTGACATCTGGTCGGCGGCAATCAGCCGGGGGGTCACCCCCGAGCATCAGAAGCTCGCGGATCAGGACGGTGACGGCCACGAGCCGGTACGACTCCAACGCACCGGTCTCCGACGCCTCCAACCATTCCAGTAATTCGCGAATCCCGACCCGGTCTGTCTCGCCGGGTCGCATCACCGGGACGCCAGGCTGAGCACGCCGGCGCCCGACCCCTGGGAAGGACCCTTAGTGAGCGACACCACTGAACTCCTCACCGACGCCTCCGGCTCAGCGCCGCAGCAGGCCGCCGGCGACACCCCCACTCGCGCCACCAGCCGGCGCCGTCGCTCCGGCACCGGCCTGTCCGCCATGCTGCTCCCCGAACTGCAGAGGCTCGCCTCGAGCCTGGGCATCAGCGGTGTCGGGCGGATGCGCAAGAGCCAGCTGATCGCGGCCATCCAGGAGAAGCAGGGCGTCTCGGCCGACGGCTCCGCCGCCACGCCGGAGGCCGCCGGCACGTCCGCGCCCGCCGCGGCGGCGTCCGAGACCGCCGCGTCCGGGGCGACGCCCGAGGTGAAGAGCGAGGCGGCCGCCGAGGGCGCGGCGAAGACGGAGACGCGCGAGCGGTCCTCGCGCCGCCGCGAGCGCTCCCGCGCCGCCGCCACCGCCGCCGAGACCGCTCCCGAGGCTCAGGAGCAGCCCGCGGCGGAGTCCGCCCCCGCGGCCGCCGCGGACGGCCCCGCCGAGCCGGCGCCCGCGGTCGCCGACCAGGGTGAGGTCGGCCAGGGCGAGGCCGGTCAGGGCGAGGCGAAGGCCGAGCGCGGCGAGTCCCGCCGCGAGCGCCGCCGGGACCGCCGGGAGCGGAACGGCGGCGACCGCAACGGCGGGGAGCGCAACGGCGGCGAGGCCCGGACCGATCAGCAGCAGCCGCAGCAGCAGCGGCCGGCCGCCGAGTCCGGCGAGGGCCAGGGCAACGGTGGCCGCCAGCAGGGTGGGGACGAGGAGCGCCGCAGCCGCCGCGGCCGGTTCCGCGAGCGCAACCGCCGCGGACGCGACCGGTACGGCGACAGCGAGCCGACGATCGCCGAGGACGACGTCCTCATCCCGATCGCCGGCATCCTCGACATCCTCGACAACTACGCGTTCGTGCGCACCAGCGGCTACCTGCCCGGCCCGAACGACGTGTACGTCTCCCTCGCCCAGATCCGCCGCTACGGTCTGCGCAAGGGTGACGTGATCACGGGCGCGGTGCGCCAGCCGCGCGAGGGGGAGAAGCGCGAGAAGTTCAACGCGCTGGTCCGCCTCGACACGGTCAACGGCATGGACCCCGAGCAGGCAAAGAACCGCCCGGAGTTCAGCAAGCTGACGCCGCTGTACCCGCAGGAGCGGCTGCGCCTCGAGACCGAGCCCAACATCCTGACCACGCGGATCATCGACCTGGTCTGCCCGATCGGCAAGGGTCAGCGCGGGCTCATCGTCTCGCCGCCCAAGGCCGGTAAGACGATGGTGCTGCAGGCGATCGCGAACGCGATCACCCGCAACAACCCCGAGTGCCACCTGATGGTGGTCCTCGTGGACGAGCGTCCGGAAGAGGTCACCGACATGCAGCGGTCGGTGAAGGGCGAGGTCATCCACTCGACCTTCGACCGGCCGGCCGAGGACCACACCACGGTCGCCGAGCTCGCCATCGAGCGGGCCAAGCGGCTGGTGGAGCTCGGCCACGACGTGGTCGTGCTGCTCGACTCGATCACCCGCCTGGGCCGCGCGTACAACCTCGCCGCCCCGGCGTCCGGGCGCATCCTGTCGGGTGGCGTCGACTCCACCGCGCTCTACCCGCCGAAGCGGTTCTTCGGCGCCGCGCGCAACATCGAGAACGGCGGCTCCTTGACGATCCTCGCCACCGCGCTGGTCGAGACCGGCTCGAAGATGGACGAGGTCATCTTCGAGGAGTTCAAGGGCACCGGTAACGCCGAGCTGAAGCTCAGCCGGGCCCTCGCCGACAAGCGCATCTTCCCCGCCGTCGACGTCGTGGCCTCCGGCACCCGCAAGGAGGAGATCCTGATGTCGCCGGAGGAGCTCAACATCGTCTGGAAGCTGCGCCGGGTGCTGCAGGCGCTCGACCAGCAGCAGGCGCTGGAGCTCCTGCTGGAGAAGATGAAGGAGACCAAGTCGAACGCGGAGTTCCTGCTCCAGGTGCAGAAGACGACGGTCTCCGACCGCGACTAGGACGTCCGGCCCGGCGTGGTCACGGCCACGCCGGGCCGTCGCCGCCTCTCCGGGAACCTCGCCGGGAACGCCTTCGCGGCGCCTCGGTGAGGCGCCCCTCCTGCGCCGCGATCGCCCGTGCCCGGGGCCGCGGCGCATCCGCACGTCACGGCGCGCGGCACCGCCTGATGCGCGTGGCCGCGTGGCATCGCCGGTCGGCCCCGCCGTACCGGAACGCCGTGCGAACTCGCGGTGCCGGGACGCCCGGGCCGCACGCCGCGCAGGGATGCCAGGCAGGAATACCATCCGGCCTGCGCGGGTTTGAACGTCTGGCACACTGGTAGCCGAACCGCAGCGGTACCGGTTCACGTCCCGGACCGGACGACCCGGCGACCGCCCGAATGCGAGAGGAAGATCATGAAGGCCGATATTCACCCGGACTACGTCGTCACGCAGGTGACCTGTACGTGCGGCAACAGCTTCGTCACTCGCAGCACCGCGAAGAACGGCGTCATCCACGCTGACGTGTGCTCGGCCTGCCACCCGTTCTACACGGGCAAGCAGAAGATCCTGGACACCGGCGGCCGGGTCGCCCGCTTCGAGAAGCGGTTCGGCAAGAAGTCCAAGTAGCAACTTTCACGACGCCGGCTCGGAATCGTCCCTGCCGTGGCAGGGGCGTGCCCGGGTCGGCGTTCGTCGTGATCGGGCGGGTGCCGGACGCGCGGCGTCGCCGTACCGCCCGAGCGGACCGACGGGACGGCGGGGTTTCGGAGCGACCGGTCGGTGGGTTCCGCCGCGGGCGGAGCCGGCGTGGTGCGAGGTGTGAAGAGGAGGCACGGTGAATCTCGACGAGCTACTCAAGGAGTACGCGGAGCTTGAGAACAGGCTCGCCGACCCCTCGGTGCACGCCGACCAGAACCAGGCGCGGACGCTCGGCAAGCGGTACGCGGAGCTGACCCCGATCGTCAACACCTACCGCGAGCTGCAGCGCGTCCGCGAGGACCTCGCCACCGCCAAGGAGCTCGCCGCCGAGGACCCGGCGTTCGCCGAGGAGGCGGCCGAGCTGGAGGGGCGGATCGGGCCGCTGGAGGACCGGCTCAAGAAGCTGCTCATCCCCCGTGACCCGAACGACGACAAGGACATCCTCATGGAGATCAAGGCGGGCGAGGGCGGCGAGGAGTCGGCCCTGTTCGCCGCGGATCTGCTGCGGATGTACCTGCGCTACGCCGAGCGCGAGGGCTGGAAGACCGAGATCATCAGCGCCCAGCCCTCCGACCTCGGCGGCTACAAGGACGTCACGATCGCGATCAAGAGCCGGAACGGCGAGGGCGGCGTGTGGTCCCGGCTCAAGTTCGAGGGCGGCGTGCACCGGGTGCAGCGCGTCCCGGTGACCGAGTCCCAGGGCCGGATCCACACGAGCGCGGCCGGCGTGCTCGTCTACCCCGAGGCCGAGGAGGTCGACGTGCAGATCGACCCGAACGACCTGCGCATCGACGTGTTCCGGTCGAGCGGCCCGGGCGGCCAGAGCGTCAACACCACCGACTCGGCGGTGCGCATCACCCACCTGCCCACCGGCGTGGTGGTCACGTGCCAGAACGAGAAGAGCCAGTTGCAGAACAAGGAGGCGGCGCTGCGCATCCTGCGCGCCCGCCTGCTCGCGATGGCACAGCAGGAGGCCGAGGCGGCCGCGGCGGCCGAGCGCAAGTCGCAGGTCCGCACGGTCGACCGGTCCGAGCGCATCCGCACCTACAACTTCCC
>QGUZ01000575.1 GCA_003242605.1 Actinomycetota bacterium | reverse complement strand
TGGGGGTGGGGAGCTCTCTTGGTGCCGGGGTGCCCCCTGTATCTCTAGGGCCCCTGGTGGCGGTCCCCCGGCTTTTTTTGTTCCCCCCCGGGGCCCCCCCGACGGAGCAACTCCCCGTCCCGCCCGTCCGGCAGCTCGTCCTCGATCATGCGCCGGTAGAGCTCGGCGCGCCGGGCCCGCCAGTCCTCGACCGCCTCGGCGTACGCGGCCGCGGTGCGGTCCCGCTCCGGGTCGCGGCCCTCGACGATGCGGTACGGCGGGCGGCCGTGCTCCTCGATCAGCCGGCGGCGGAGCCGTACCAGCTCGTCCTTCTCCTCGCCCTTGTCGATGAGGAAGAACACGTCGGTGGCCGCGATCGCCTTCGCCCCCTGAATGGTGAGGTGGTCGGGGTCGCCCGCACCGATGCCGATGACGAAGAGCCGCTTCACGGCCACGAGTCTGCCATGCCGTGACTTGGTACGATGTGGTCGCCTCTGATCAGGATGGCCGGGCCGTCGGTGACGGGCCCGGAAGGGACGGCGGGCGAGGAGGCACGTGAACCTGTCCGAGCGAGGCACGGACTTCGCCGAGTTCTGGCGGGAACGGCACCTGTGCACCCTCACCACGGTGCGCCCGGACGGCACCCCGCACGTGGTGCCGGTCGGCGCGACCCTCGACCTGGAGAACGGCATCGCCCGGGTGATCACCTCGCGCCGGTCGCACAAGGCCCGGCTGATCGCCGCGGGCGCCCGGCACGTCGCGCTCTGCCAGGTGGACGGGCGGCGCTGGTCGACGCTCGAGGGGATCGCCACCATCCGCACCGGCCGCGAGGAGGTCGCCGACGCCGAGCGGCGGTACGCGGCCCGGTACCGCACGCCCCGGCCCAACCCGGACCGGGTGGTCGTGGAGATCCAGGTCACCCGCGTCCTCGGCACCGTCTGATCGGCACCCTATGATCACTGTCGTCGGCATCGGCGCGGACGGCTGGGACGGGCTGGCCCCGGCCTCCCGGCGGGCGATCGCCGCCGCCGAGGTGCTCGTCGGCAGCCGCAGGCAGCTCGACCTCGTCCCCGACCCGGTCCCGGACCCCGAGGGCGGCGGGACGCGGGCCGCCGGGACGCCGTCGCGGGTGGTGCTGCCCTCGCCGCTGCTGCCCAAGCTGGAGCCGCTGCTGGAGTCGCTCGCCGGGCGCGAGGTGTGCGTGCTCGCCAGCGGCGACCCAATGTTCTACGGCATCGGCTCGACCCTGGTCCGGCTGCTCGGCCCCGACCGGGTCCGGGTGCTGCCGCACGTCTCCTCGGTCTCGCTCGCCTGCGCCCGGCTCGGCTGGCCGGTCGAGCAGGTCGAGGTGGTGAGCGCGGTCGGCCGCCCGCTCGATGCGCTCCGCCCGGTCCTCGCCCCCGGCCGCCGGGTGCTCGTGCTCGGCTCCTCCCCGGAGGCGGTCACCCGCCTGCTCGCCGAGGCGGGCTACGCGGCGAGCCGGGTCACCGTGCTGTCCGACCTCGGCGCGGCCACCGAGTCGGTACGGCCCGCCGCCCAGGCCGGGCCCACCCGGCTGCACGTGATCGCGATCGAGTGCGCCCTCGACCCGGGCGCCGAGCCGCTGCCCCGGGTGCCCGGGCTGCCCGACGACGCCT
>QGUZ01000574.1 GCA_003242605.1 Actinomycetota bacterium | reverse complement strand
CTGCTCACCGGGGGAGCGGTGCTCACCGTGTTTCGCACCGGGCGGGTGATCTAGATGACCCTGTCATGGCCTTGGGCGCTGCTGTCCATCCTGGTCATTCCACTGATCTTCGCCGTGTGGGCGCTGACCCGCCGGCGCCGGCGGCGGGCCGCCGTACGCGTCACCTCGATCGCGCTCGTCCGCACCGCGCTGCCCAAGCGCGGCCGGTGGACGCGGAAGATCCCGGCGGCGCTGCTCGTGGGCGGGCTCGCGCTGCTCGCGCTCGGCGCGGCCCGGCCGCAGATGATGATGCCGGTGCCGCGCACCTCGGCGACGATCCTGCTCGCCATCGACACCTCCGCGTCGATGTGCACCACCGACGTCGAGCCGAACCGCATCACCGCGGCGAAGCAGGCCGCCGCCGAGTTCATCGAGTCCCAGCGGGGCGGCCCGCGCATCGGGCTCGTCACGTTCGCCGGCACCGCGGGCGTGCTCGTGCCGCCCACCGACGACACCGACGAGCTGCTGCGGGCGGTCGACGGCATCACCGTGGGCCGCGGTACCGCGATCGGGCAGGCGATGCTCACCTCGCTCGACGCGATCGCCGAGGTCGACCCGTCGGTCGCCCCCACCGGGGTGCGGCCCACCCCGCCCCCGCAGGGCCAGGGCCAGGAGGGCGCGGAGGAGGAGTACGCCAGCTCCGTGATCGTCCTGCTCACCGACGGCGCCAACACCCAGGGCGTGGAGCCGGAGACCGCGGCCGAGGAGGCGGCGCTCCGCCGGGTCCGGGTGTTCCCCATCGGCTTCGGCACCACCACCCCGGCGCCGATGGTGTGCGAGGGCTCGGAGTTCGACGGCTTCGGCGGCTTCGGCGGCCGGTTCGGCGGCGGGTTCGGCGGCGGGTTCGACCGGTCGCGGAACGTGCTCGACATCGACGAGCCCACGCTCCGGCGGGTCGCCGACACCACCGGCGGCGCCTACTACCGGGCCGAGAACGCCGGCGAGCTGCAGGACGCGCTCGGCACGCTGTCCGGCACGTTCAGCGTCGTCTACGAGCGGGTCGACGTCGCCGCGACGGTCGCCGCGATCGGCGGGGCGCTCGTCGCCGGGGCGCTCGGCCTCTCCCTGTGGTTCAGCCGTCCCCGGACGACTCCCCGCCGCTGAGGGGGTTTTAGCAGCAATCCCCATATGTAATATGGGTTTATGTCCCGGCCGTCGATCGCGATCGTCGGGGGTGGCGCGAGCGGCACCCTCGCCGCGATCCACCTGCTGCGCCTCGCCCGCGCGTCCGGAACGCCGGTCGACGTCACGCTCATCGACCGGTACGGCCGGCACGCCGCGGGCCAGGCGTACGCCACGGCCGATCCGTCCCACCTGCTCAACGCCCGGGCCGTGCAGATGAGCGCGATCGACGGCGAGCCGGATCACCTGGTTGCGTGGGCGCGGGCGCAGGGCCTGGACGCCACCGGGTTCCTGCCCCGCGCCGCCTACGGCCGCTACCTGCGCGAGACGCTCGCCGCCGCGGCCGACCCGCCGGAGCGCACCCTGCGCCCGGTCACCGCCACGGCCGTCGCGCTCGACGCGGACCTCGCGGTACGGCTCGCCGACGAGCCCCGGATCGCGGCGGACCCCCTGATCCTCC
>QGUZ01000573.1 GCA_003242605.1 Actinomycetota bacterium | reverse complement strand
GGCGCGGCCCGTGGGACCCCGTGCGGGCCCCCCGGGCCGGCGGGTGCGGGGGGGGGCCCGGCCGGGGGTGGGGGGGCAGGCGGGCGGTGGCGGCGCGCAGGCGGCGCACGGGGGCGAGGTCGGCGTCGGTGAGCGCGGCGGCCCGCTCCGGCGCCTCGGGGATGCGGCCGTCCTGGCGGCGCAGCCAGGCGCGCAGGTCGTCTGCGGTGGCGAGCAGGTCCCCGGCGGCGGTGCGGGTGTTGACCAGGTCGATGGCGAGCGGTTCCCCGATCAGGGGCACGAGGTCGGGCACGTCCTAATGGTACATGGGCGCATTGACGCATTAGTCGCGCTCCGGCTATGACTAATGCATCACACCGGAAGAAAGGCATTAGTCATGTCGGTTCCGTCGCTCGCCCGCGCCGTCCACCGCCACGTCGAGGTCGACGGCGTGCGCGTCTTCTACCGCGAATCCGTGCCGGACCGGGCGGACGCGCCCGTGCTGCTGCTCCTGCACGGCTTCCCGTCCGCCTCGCACCAGTTCCGCCGTCTCATCGACGTGCTCGGCCACCGCTACCGCGTCGTCGCCCCCGACTACCCGGGCTTCGGCCACACCGAGGCGCCCGACGGCTTCACCTACACCTTCGACCGGCTCGCCGACGTGGTCGACGGCTTCGCCGACGGGATCGGCCTCACCCGGTTCGTGATGTACGTGTTCGACTTCGGCGCCCCGGTCGGCTTCCGCCTCGCCGAACGCCGCCCCGAGCGCGTCGGCGGCCTGATCGTGCAGAACGGCAACGCCTACGCCGAGGGGCTGTCCGACGCGGCCCGCGAGCTGATCGCGCTGCGCCCCGGCGAGCCGGGTGCCGAGGAGACCGTGCGCGCCCTGTTCACCCCGGACGGCATCCGCGCCCAGTACGAGACCGGCGTGGCCGACCCCGAGACGATCGCCCCCGACGGCTGGACCCTCGACCGGCACTTCGTCGGCCTGCCCGGCCGCGACCGCGCCCAGGTGGCGCTCGCCTTCGACTACCGCTCCAACGTGGCGCGATACGAACGCTGGCAGGCGTGGCTGCGCGCGCACACCCCGCCCGCGCTCATCCTCTGGGGCCGCCACGACCCGTTCTTCCCCGAGGCCGGCGCGCTCGCCTACCTGCGCGACCTGCCCGGCGCCGAACTCCACCTGTTCGACACCGGGCACTTCGCCCTCGAGACCCACCTCGACCGGATCGCCCCGCTCATCGCGGGCTTCCTCGACCGGCTGTGAGGCCGCCGCGGGTCAGGCGGCGACGCGCTCCGCCACGGCCGGGGACGGCACCACGGCGCGGGCCGGGCGGTTGCGCCACAGCCACCGCACGTCACGGCCGAACGACCAGGACAGCGAGCCGAGCGCGGCCCCGGCGACCGCGACCGCGGCCGGCTCCGGCAGCAGGCCGGAGCCGCAGGCCACGAGCAGCACGCCCTGCAGCGCCGCCACCGTCTTGCGCGCATAGCTCGGCGGCAGCGGCGCGCGCAGCCACGGCGCGGCCCAGGCCGCCGCGGCGAAGCCGTACCGCATCAGGCCGCGGGGAGCACCCACCGCCCCGGGGGGCGGGGCCACGTCCAGCCCAAAACCGGGGAGGGACAACCGGCCCACCCCCGTT